>CAYRVF010000057.1:0-31645 GCA_964427535.1 uncultured Ktedonobacterales bacterium | reverse complement strand
TCGCCCACGTCGGCTATGTACTGCCTGCTCAACCAACCTGAAAGTTGCTCTAGGGTTCGGGCAGGGTCGCTCCAGCGAGGTCCGCGCCGTCGAGCCGCGCGCCGGAGAGGGTGGCCCAGGAGAGATTGGCGCCGCGCAGGTCGGCTCCGGAGAGGTCCGCGTCCACCAGATCGGCGCCTTGAAGTGAGGCGTCGCGCAGGTTGGCTCCGGCGAGGTGGGCGCCGCGCAAATACGCGCCGTCGAGCCGGGCGCCCGCGAGCGGAATGCCGGGGTAGACCACCTCGGCGAGGCTCGCTCCGCCAAGCTCGGCTCCCGTCAGGTCGGCGCCGTCGAGACGCAGGCCCTTGAGCCGCGCCCCTTCGAGCAGGCGTACACCCTGAAGAGACGACTCGCGGGCGTCGGCCCGGCGCACGTCGGCTCCGCTGAGGTCCGCGAAGTCCAGCGATGCGTACACTAGTCGTGCCCCCCGCAGATCGGCGCCGCGCAGGTCGGCGCCTTCGGCAACTACATGCGCTAGGCGTGCTCCGCGCAAGCGGGCATCGGTCAGCGTCGCTTCGGCGAGGTCGGCGCGCTCCAGGTCCGCGTGATCGAGGTCGGCGCCGGCGAGCCGCGTGGTGCGGAGCGTCGCTCCGGCGAGCGTCGCTCCGTGTAGCAGCGCACCCGAGAGGTCGGCGCGGTCGAGGATGGCGCCGTCGAGCGCGAGAGCCGCCAGCGCGCGTTGCGAAGCGTTCGCATGCAGCCACTCGTCGCGCGTGAGGCTGCCGCGCAGACCGGCGAGCGGCAGATCCGCGAGGTCCTGATCGCGCAGGTCAGCGCCGCGCAGGTCGAGCGGACCGCCGAGCGTGTCGAGCAGCCAGAGCACGTCGTCGCGGTCGAGCGGTTCCTCAGCGAAGGGATAGTTACCCTGGCGGATGTCGGGCATGATACGCAGCCGCTCGCGCAGGTAGGCCGCCCGTGCGGCGGACAGGCCCCTATGTGAGCCGGTCATACCTGCCCTAACCTCTCTGGCGGGTACTCAGGCCTGCGCATCCGCCGGAACATCCTCGCTAATCGGCAGGCCGACGATCTCCATCAGCTTGAGCGCGTTGGTCGAGGTCGCCAGGCCTGGCCGCAGCCGGTAGTCGAACGTCATCGAGGGGCCATCGGGTCCGCGCACGAACCGTTCGGTAAAGTGGACGAGCGTGCTGGATGATGCCAGTTCGACCGCGTCGGCGAGCGCGAGGTCGTGCGTCGAGACGGCGCCGGTCGCGCCGAGGGCCAGCAGCATGCGCAGGATCTGCCGTGCCGCGATCTGGCGCTCGCCCGTGTTGGTGCCGTGCAGAATCTCGTCCAGCAGAAAGAGCAGCGTCCGCTCACCCTCCGCATGCACGTCTCTGGCCTCGTCGACGACGGACTTCAGTCGCTGCAGCTCGGCGAGGAAGTACGAGACGCCGTACTCCAGCGAATCGGCGATGCGCATGCTGGTGGCGAGCGCGAACGGTGGCAGTCGCAGCTCGGCGGCGCACACCGGCCCGCCCGCCTGCGCCAGCACGACGTTGACGCCGATGGCTCGCAGCAGCGTGCTCTTGCCCGACATGTTCGAGCCAGTGACGAGCAGCAGCGTGCCCGGCGGACCAATCGTCACGTCGTTGCCGACACAGGTTTCCGGGGGCAGCAGCGGGTGCCCCAGGTCGCGGGCGACGAGACGAGCGGGACCATCTTCGCCGTGCTCCAGCAGCTCGGGGAATGTCCAGGTGGGGTTGTCGTAGGCCAGCGTCGCAAGTGCCGCGAGCGCCTCGATCTCGCCGAGCGCGGTCAGCCAATCGCGCGTCGAGGGACCCGCCTCGCGCTTCCAGCGTTCCAGCAGCCAGACCACATGCACGTTGAACATCGTCGCCCACTGCAGCGGCACGAGATAGATGGACTTGCGCAGGCGGGCCAGCGCGAGGATGCGTGAGAGCCGCCGCATCTGCTCATCGGCTCGCACTGTCCCCGCAGTGAGACGCCGTTGGAGGCCCTGCAGGGCCGGAGCGGTGAACTCTCGCGAGGTGAGCACGCCGAACAGCCCGGCATATTCGGCAAACGCGCTCTCCTGCTCGGAGACCTCCTCGACGATCTCCTTGGCTCGCCCGCCGAGCGTCTCGCCGAGATAGACGGTGAGCGCAACGGTGATCAGCCAGAACGGAAACGCGACGGCCCCGGCGAGCTGCGCGACCAGCAGCACCAGCGTCAGCAGCGGCAGCACCCGGCTCGCCCAGATGAGGACCTGGTGGGACGTGAGCCAAGCGGGCGCTTCGGCCCAGCGCAGAAAGGTCTCGTAGCCGCGCTGCGTCGTGGCGCTGAGGGCCAACCCGTGCGCCTGCAGCTCGTCGCGATACTCGACCTCGGGCGCCAGCTCGGCCACAGCGGCTTGCCGTTGTCGTGCCACGGCCGGTGGGGCAGGATGCAGCAGCCAGCCGCGCAGCGTTGCCCTACCACCAGGCGTGCGGGCGGTGCCGAGGAGCTGCAGCAGCGAGGCCCTGCCTTCCAGATCGAGGTCGGCGGCGAAGGGAGCCCCGGGCGTGTCGTCGCTGGCAGGCGGCAGGGGCAGGCCGGCCCAGTCGCGCCGCAGCCGCTTCAGCCCCTCGTCGTTGATCTGCCAGAGGGCGTTGTAGCGCTCGCGCCGGTGCTCCAGGTGCCCCTGAGTGAGGAAGCTGGCGAGAAACCCGGCGAAGAGCAGGATGCCCAGCGCGACAAACGGCGTCCGCCAGATGCCGAGCAGCAGCGCCACAATCGCCGCGAGAAAGAGGATGACGCTGAGGGTCGAGACGCGGTCCGCCCGCCGGTTATACGTGTCGCGCAGGGGCGCGTAGAGGGCACAGCGCCGCGCATAGGCTGCCTGTCGCTCGGCGAGCGCATCCGCGCCGGGTGTCTCGCCCGCGAGCGAGAGGTTCTGCTGCTGCATGTCTGTCGACGTCCATCTCCTTGAAGGGGTCTCAACCGCGATGCGCGTGGTGGCGCCGCACAGATGACGGCCCGCGAGACGCGCGCTCCAACTTTACTATACGAGACGGCGCCCAACTACCGCGCTCAACGGTCGAGGCCGAAGTGCTGCCGTGCGGCGGCGGTCACGCGATCACGGACGGTTTCCAGCGGCACACCAAGCTGCTCGGCGAGCTTGCGGCAATCGTCGTACTCGGGGGTGACGGCGAGCACCTGCCCGCTCACGAGTTTGAGCTTCACGCGCACCGGGCCGAGCGGTGTCTCGATTGTCTCGATGCGCCGCTCGGCCTTGATGCGGTCCGCGGAGGTCATGCGGACGCCGAGGGTACCGCTCTCGCGCACGATCATCCCCGCCAGCCTCGCAGCCTCATCCGGGCGCGCGAGCACGGTCAGCAGGGTGGCCGGCCGGTTCTTTTTCATCTGGAGTGGGGCATAGCTTACGTCGAGCGCACCGGCGGCCAGCAGTGCGTCCATGAGCCAGCCGAGCGCCTCGCCGGTCATGTTGTCAATGTTGGCTTCGAGGACGCGAATCTCGTCGTGCTCGAAGCCGTCAGGTGTGTCGGTGCGGATGCCGGTCTGGGGTGCCTCGCCGAGCACCAGACGCACGCAGTTGGCCCAGGGAAGCGACTTCTGCCCGAAGCCGTAGCCCGTCGCCGTGACCGTCATGCGCGGGCGGCTGAAGCGCGCGAGCGTCGCCACGACCGCGGCGCCGGTCGGGGTGACCAGCTCGCCCTCCGCCGGAAGCGGACGCCACACCGCGTCGGTGCCTTCCAGCACGGCGATCGTGGCGGGCGCGGGGACGGGCAGCTCGCCATGCGCCGAGCGCACGCGGCCCGAGGTCAGCGGCAGCTCCGAGCAGTAGAGCTCATCGACGCCGAGCAGGTCCAGGCCGAGCACGGCACCGACGACATCCACCAGCGAATCGACCGCACCGACCTCGTGAAACTCCACCTCATCCACCGCCGCGCCATGAATGCGCGCCTCAGCCTCGCCAAGCCTGCGAAAGATGGCTCGCGCCCGGTCGCGCACACGCTCTGGCAGGGCAGTGCTGGCGAGCATGGCGTCGATGCTGGCGAGCGAGCGATGCGGGTGCGAAAGCGTGCCGTCGAGCCGCACCAAGACGCGTGTGCCCGCGATGCCCGCCTCCACGATGCGCTCTGCCTCCAGCCGGTAGCCGTCGAGGGGGAGCGCGGCCAGCCCGGCGCGCAGGGCGGCGAGGTCCAGCCCGGCATCGACCATCGCGCCGAGCAGCATGTCACCGCTAATGCCAGAGAAGCAGTCGAGGTATGCGAGGGTCGATGTACCCACGAGTATGCGGCCTTCCACTCACGTGCTCTATGGTCAGAGCGGTATGGTTTTGGTGTATCCCACGAACGACGCCTTGAAGTGGTGCCACCTATAGTATCATTCAGATACGAAGGTGCCGTGCTGTGCAGCGTAAGGTAGGTCGGACGTGCGGCGGATCGTGTTGGATGACAACCTGCCTGTATTGCGCCGGCTTCCGTGCGATTCTATTCCGCTGATCTACATCGATCCGCCCTTCAATACTGGCAAAGTGCAAGCACGTCGTGAGCTTCTCACGAGCCGCGTGCGCAGCGACGAGGCGGGGGACCGCACCGGATTTAAAGGGCAGCGGTATAAGACCATACACGTCGCGACTCGTTCGTTCGCCGACGCCTTCGACGACTTCCTCATCTTTCTCCGGCCCCGACTCGAAGAGGCCCATCGCGTGCTTGCTCCGAATGGTGCCTTGTACTTTCACATCGACTATCGTGAGGCGCATTACTGCAAAGTGCTGTTGGACGAGATCTTTGGCCGCGATGCCTTTCTCAATGAGATCATCTGGGCCTATGACTATGGTGCGCGCACAACCAAACGCTGGCCAGCCAAACATGACACGATTCTGTTCTACGTCAAAGACCCCAGCAACTACGTGTTCAATTCTGAAGATGTAGACCGCGAGCCGTATATGGCACCGGGGCTGGTCGGACCCGAGAAGGCCGCTCGGGGCAAGCTCCCAACCGATGTCTGGTGGCATACCATCGTCAGTCCTACAGGCAAGGAAAAGACCGGATATCCCACGCAGAAGCCGTTGACTATCCTGCGCCGCGTAATTACGGCCTCGTCACATCCGGGCGACGTGGTGCTGGACTTCTTCGCGGGCAGCGGCACGACGGGGATTGCCGCGGCGGAGCTTGGAAGAGACTTTCTGCTCGTGGACAATAACCCCGAAGCCCTCACGACGATGATGAAGCGATTTCGACGCATCCCTGGCGTGGAGTTTGTTGGTTGTGACGCGCTCGCTGGCCCGGGTGTTGCCCCGTCTCATGTCATTCGCGGGCAATGACGTAAGGCACCGGATCCTCACGCGCACTGAGGTGGAACGAGTGCAAACGCATGCCGCGCACACTGGAGCGGCTCAGACATCACATTGCTTCTGTGCGATGGACGGCTCGGCAAGGTAAGGCAGCCTACTATGCGCTGACCATAGTGTAGTCAGTTCCTACGCCCTGGCGAACTCGCCACCGTGCGCCGCATCGGCCAGGAGCCTCCTCTCGTGTGCCTGTTCGTGAACGAGGCGACGTTTCTGCTGCCTGCTCACTCGACTGTGGAACCTGAGCTAGGCGACTGCGCGTCTTGTGAGTGAGGTAGTAGACGCATTCGACAGGCAGGGCTACGACATGCAGAGCAGGTACCACACGTTCTACGCGTTATTGGTCAGTTGTGTCCTCGTGCTCGGAATCGTGCTTGGTGTGCGCGAGCAGACTGACGCGTCCCGACCAGTTCTCCCCTCACATCATGTTCCTGTCGCGCCGTCTCCCACACCGACCGTCATCTCATGTCGTCCGCTCATCGAGCCAGAGCAGCTAGCCGTCCACCAGTGCCTCCCGTCGTCAGGCGATCAGCAGCGCGGCGTCATGTCTGTGCCACCGCAGGATACACCACCAGCGGGCATCAATCCGCGTTCGAAGTGATGTGGTCACAGTGACCTATAGTTCGCCGATCAAGCCCCCGATGAACATGATGATGATACCTGCACAGAACGTCACCAGCACCGTCCTCAGCGCAAGTCCCCAATCGAACCGACGCATGATTGCATGTCTCCTCGCGCCCTGCCCAAACTGTCACATCTCGCACCGCTCTAGCGCTACAGACCGGCTGCATTAGTCCTGTGTGTGGTCGCGGCGATGGCGGTGTAGCTCAGCCGTTGTGGAGCATGCAGGGGGTGGCGGCGGCATTCGAATGACCTCGACGGGTGGAACGGGCCGAATGTCTCTGGGATATTTGGGAGGATATCTGAGCGAATATCCTGGCGACTATCGGGCAGAATCAATCGGAGAGTGTCAGGAGAATATCCGGTCGGAATATCTGCGAAGTATCTGGCGCGGCCGTGCGGCACATACATTCCCGTCCGATGCCGTTCCGTGATTCGCTCCTGCTGGGAAGACGCTGTGCGCCCTCTGGTTTTGGTTCGAACAACTGACACATAATCCGAGACGTATGCACACGGGGAGTTGTGCGCATGTGCGACCTGGCGATCGTCTGCGAATCTGCGTTCCGGAAAATCAAGCGTGGCAGGGAATAGACATCAGGGCGCTCGCAGAAGTATTGGCATGAGGGTGCCGAGAAGCACCCAACGAGGGGAGCGAATACTCAGAAGCATCTGGTAAAGAGAGCAATTCGTGGGCGGACAGGGGGTGTGGAAGCAACACCACTCGATGAAACGACGGGGAACGTTGCGAATGGCCAAGACGAGCGGACTGCGATGCTGGCAGCCGGACAGCAATGAGGCTGACAGGCAACTTTCGACGACAACGCGATCTAGCGAACGGCGATGAAAGGGAGCAGATGGCTCATGCGCGACCAGATGGAATCGATTTCCTCTAACACTCCGGCCATCCTTGCGGAAGGGCTGGTGAAGAGCTTTGGCAAAACACGCGCACTACGCGGTCTTAACTTGCGTGCCGACGCGGGCACCGTGCTCGGCGTGCTCGGCCCCAATGGAGCGGGCAAGACGACGGCGGTACGCATTCTGACGACGCTGCTGAAGCCCGATGCCGGGCACGCCGAGGTCGCGGGCCTCGACGTGGTCCGCCAGGCGAACGCGCTGCGCTCGCGCATCGGCCTGGCAGGCCAATACGCCGCCGTAGACGAATATCTGACCGGCCGCGAGAACCTCGACATGATCGGCCACCTCTATCACCTGCCACGAGCGCAGGTGCGGCAGCGCTCGGAAACGTTGCTCGAACGCTTCGATCTAAAGGATGCCGCCACACGCATCGTCAAGACCTACTCGGGTGGGATGCGGCGCCGTCTCGATCTGGCGGCGAGTCTGCTGGCCTCGCCTCCCGTGCTGTTTCTGGACGAGCCGACGACCGGACTCGACCCACAGGGTCGCCTGAGCATGTGGGACATCATCTCGACGCTCGTCGCCGACGGTACGACTGTGCTGCTGACGACCCAATATCTGGAGGAAGCGGACCAGCTCGCGAACCAGATCGTGGTGGTCGATCACGGCGTCGTCATCGCCCAGGGAACCTCCGATGAGCTCAAGTCGCAGGTTGGCGGCGAGCGGCTGGAGGTGACCGTGGCGCGTGGCGCGGACCTCGACGAGGCGCTGCGTGTGCTGGCGAGCTTCAGCAATGGCGAGCCGTACGTCGAGGCCGATACGCGGCGCATCGTCGTGCCGGTGGTGAACGGCGCGCAATTGCTAGCCGAGGCGGTGCGGCGGCTGGATGCGGCGCACGTGCGCATCGACGACCTCGCCTTGCGCAAGCCGACGCTCGACGATGTCTTCCTGGCGCTGACCGGGCACGTCGCCGAGGACGAATCAACTGCCCCAGCTGCGGCTATCGAGGCGTCGAACGATGAGAACGCGAGGGTCACCGCATGAGCACACTTGCCCAGACATATGTTAGCGCCATCCAGCCGCTGCGCCGTAACCGGCTCTACTGGGTCTTCGCGGATGCGGCCACGGTGGCCAAGCGCAACCTGCTGCACGTGCCGCGCATTCCCGAGGAGCTCGTCTTCTCGACGATTCAGCCGATCATGTTCGTGCTGCTCTTCCGTTACGTGTTCGGTGGAGCGATCGCCGTCCAGGGCACGACGTACGTCAACTACTTGATGCCGGGGATCTTTGTGCAGACCATCGCGTTTGGCTCGGTGACGACCGGCATCGGCCTGGCCGACGACCTGCAGAAGGGGCTGATCGACCGCTTCCGCTCGCTGCCGATGGCGCACTCCGCGGTGCTTACCGGGCGCACGGTCGCCGATCTCCTGCGCAACGCCTTCGTGCTGCTGATTATGCTGATCGTTGGCCTGGTCGTCGGCTTCCGGCCCTCAGCCAGTCCTGGCGGATGGGTTTTGGCGATTTCGCTGATGCTGCTGTTCAGCTTCGCGTTCTCGTGGATCGCGGCCACCATCGGCCTCTCGGTGCGCAATGTGGAGGCCGCGCAGTCCGCCGGCTTCATCTGGCTGTTCCCGCTGACGTTCGCGAGCTCCGCGTTTGTGCAGGTCAGTACGCTGCCGACGTGGCTGCAGGGCTTCGCGCAGAATCAGCCGGTGTCCGTGGTAGTCGATGCGGTGCGGGCGTGGCTGCTGGGGCAGCCGGTCGGGGATGCAGGCTGGCGGGCGTTCGCCTGGTGCATCGGCATCCTGATCGTGTTCGTGCCGTTCGCCATCTGGGCCTATGAGCGGCGCACGGCGCGGTAGCGCCCCCCTCCTCCCCTCTCCCCCACCTGACGGTGGGAGAGGGGAGGAGACGGTGATTCACCTCTTGACAGGGGGGCGTTTGGAGGGTATTCTCGGCCCGTAGACGAGCCGCCCACATGGGCGGCTCGTCTTGCGTTGTCTTCCGTCGGAGGCCCCAGGCTAGAGGCTGCCTGGGGCCTCGTCGTGTCTGGAGGGAGGCGGGTTTGTGGAGACGCTGTACACCGAGGCGAGCGATGGCCTCAGGCTGGCGTACGATTGCACTGGCGAGGGACCTGCGGTGCTGCTGCTGCACGGCATGCCGGGTGGACGCGAACAGTGGCACACGTTGGGGTATGTTGAGCGGCTCCGGCGCGAGCGCTTCGCGGTGGTGACGCTGGATGCGCGTGGCTTCGGTGAGAGTGACGCGCCCGAGGACATCGCGGCATATACGATCGATCGGATGCTCGCGGACGTGCATGCGGTGGCCGACGCCTGTAGCCTGGCTGAGTTTGCGATCTGGGGCTTCTCGTTCGGCGCGACCCTGGCACTGCGCCTGGCCGCGACCTCGACGCGGGTCACGCGCGCTCTGATCGCGGGCGCGGCGCTCGGGCCAGCGGTTACACCAGACGACTTCGCGCGTGCTCTCGAACAGATCGAGACGGTCCAGCGGGCTAAGGAAGACGGCCGTCTCGACGATCTGCCGCTCTCACCCGAGCAGCGTGCTGTCCTGACGCGCAGCAACATCCGCGCGCATGCCGCCTGCCTGCGCGCGATGACAGTCTGGCCTGAGACGTTTCCGGGTCCCCTGCGGTGCCGGACGCTGATCTACGCAGGCGACGGCGACACCGACGTCGCGGCATCGCTGTTGACGCGCCGGCGCGAGCTGACCGAGCACGGCATCGAACTACGCCTCCTCGCGGGGCTGGATCATCTTGGTGAAATCACTGCGGTGGAGACGGTGCTCCCGCTGGCGCTGGACTTCCTCAGAGCGAGTCGTCACATGTTCTAGCGCACGTAGGCAGCTTACCCGAGCCTGCCAACTGGAATGCCTGTCATCCGTGGCTGCGCATGTGCGCATACTCTGAAGTGTCGCGCACCTTGTCCTGCCTCCTGTTGCCCGACCGGCAGACCAGCCGACCGCTGCGAGACGGGGGACATGCAGAGAAGACCCGCAAGGAGGATCTCATGCAAGACGAGCAAAATACGGTGATCGGTGAGGACACACGGCGGCTCATCCTGGACGTGACGGAGACGCTGAGCCAGATCATCGCCTCACTGCGCCAGGGAAACGCTGTGCCACGAGAGCTGATCGACCGCGGCGAGCAAGTGTGGACCGAGCTCGACCGGCAGTCGATCGAGGACAGCGGAACCACGCTGACCCTCTTACTGGAGGGGGAAGGCAACCTGGAGCGCGCGATAGTCTACCGCTTGGAACACGGCGAGCCGGTTGACGCCGAGACGCTGGATGCGGCTGAGAACTGGATCGACGAGGCGCGCCGGCTCGCAGCTCCCGGAGGCCAGGCTGCGGATCAGAGTCACTGAGCGGCTGTGTAGCCCGACATCGTAGAGTCCGCGCCCGGAACACGGCGTCGCGCTCAGCGCTTTGTGACCTTCTCGCCGAGGCGTTCGAGCACCTCCCAGAGGAGTTGCGGCACGGTCTCAAAGGCGAAGGGCATCAGCAGGCGCTCGCCCGCCTGGTGCGCGCCCTTCCCGTATGGCCCTAGATCGACGACCGGGATGTCGAGGGAGCGCAGCAGCGAGAGCGGCAGCCGGTACGCGCCAGATCGCGGCGTCTCGTCCTCCGCCTGCCAGACGGGCATGTTCGCCGCCAGCGCGGTGAGGTCGAGCGATGGGTCGAGTCGCAGGTAGCTCATGTCGGAGAGCAGCGGGAAGTAGTCGCGCGTCGCCAGATGCTCGCCGGGATGCGCCGCGATGACCTCGTCGATGGCGTCGGTCAGCGGGCATGGCTGCGGCGCGACGTGGGGATAGTACGGCGGCGCGAAGAGCAGCACGACGGCAGGACCACGCTGGCCGCTCAACGCCCACAGCCGCCGCACGAGCTGAGCGCAGCGCATGCGCTTGTCGAGGTCGGCGGGCCAGCGCGCGTCTTCCTCCGCGAGCGCGGCACGCACCGCCTCGCGGCCTAGCGTCGCCTCCGTCTCGGCGAGTAGCTCCGCGTAGGTCAGCACCCTGCCCGTTCGCGGCGCGGCCTCCTCCTGGTCAGAGGCGATGCCCGCATCGCGTCGCCAGGTGCGCTCGGCGGCGTCCACCCGCGCGAGCGACTGCCGCAGCGTCTCCTCTGCGAGGGTACGCAGGCGCGCGAGCCATTCCGCCGGGCCGCTCGTCAAGGTGAGCAGGTTGAGGTAGAAGAACGACGCGAACGGAAGCTGCGTGTCGTACGAGTCTTTGAGATCGGCGGCGTGCAGCGTCACGGGCGGTGTCGTGCGCTGCTCTCCCGCCGACTCGCACAGGTCCGGGTTCATGCTGAACGCGCGGATGAGGTCGGCGGCGATTAGGTTGGCGTCCATGCCGTCGAACGGGTCTCCGGCGTGCGACGACGCGCCGATGACATAGAACGCGGGCAGCAGCTTGCCAATCGTGCCGAGGTAGACGTAGCGGTGCGGGTCGCCCGGATACTCGGCGGTCACGTAATCGGTGTTGATCGCGCCGACGTAGTCGAGGTCGTACTTCTCGCGCAGCCGCGCCAGCAGATCGAGCGCCTGCAGCACGCCCGCCGACTCGTTCTCCTCGTCGCAGGTGGCGAGCAGCACCACCGAGAGCGCCGGCTCTTCGCCGCGCAACGCGCCCTCGGCGAGACGCCGCACGACGGCGATGCTGGCGGCGTCGCCGCTCTTCATGTCACCGGCGCCGCGCCCGTACATCCACTCGCCGGGATGCTCGGCCTCATCGGGCAGAATCTCGGGAGCGATGCGCGCCAACTCGTCGCGCCGCCGCGCCAGCGCCTCCGGATCGAGCGCTAGCGGTTCGAGCGCGCCGTAGTCTGCCGTGCCAACCGTGTCGATGTGGCCGAGCAACACGACCGTCTTGCGGCTGCGTCCACGCAGGAACGCGTAGGCATTGTGCCGCCCGTGGGGGTCGTCGCGAATCGCGTCGAGTCCGCTCTCGGTATAGGCGCCCTCAAGCCCACCCTCGCATAGCAGGCGCACCACCTCGCGCGCGACGTCGGACTCCGTGGCGCTCGGGCTTACGCCCCGGACGCCGACGAGACGCAGCGTATACTCGCGTGTGGCGTTGTACCAGCCGCCAGCACGGCCGTTTGCGGGTGTAGACATGTCAGCAGCCTCCTGGAGAACGTCGCGCGGTGTAGCAGTGTGCCTGCTGGAGGTGTACAAAAAGCCCGGTCTCGACGTGGACCGGGCCTCGATGCGGACGTGCCGTGCGTTAGAAGATGATGTCATCGGCCAGGAATCGTGTCCACAGCAGGACAACGCCCAGGCCGCCCATCAGCGTGAAGAACGCGACCGCGCCGCCGTAGTTGGGATCTTTGTAGTTGAAGAACAGCGCGAGCGAGATCCAGAGGATGGTCGCCGAGACGGTCAGGCCCAACTTCGTGGCTTCCGCCGAGGCGCGCCAGAAGAGCTGGACGCCCAGCCAGATCAGCGCGACCGCGAAGACGACGATCCACCGGATCGCACCCGCCTGCGCGTTGTCGAATGGAGTCGCCGGGCCGCGCAGGTAATCGTATTGGAGGAATGGAACGACAAGTGCAAGCACGAGAAGAATCGCGAGCAGCGCGCTCACGAGCGGCTTCATGCTTCGAGTGGCCACCATCGACCTCTGGTCCTTTCCCAGCAGAGCGGCATGAGCGCTCCTACAATTGCGCGCCCGGTGAGAGGAAGGGGGTTCGCCGAGGCGGGTTCCCTGGTGCCAGGCGGCGGTAGTATGCTATCTGTCGGTGAGATGTGAAGGCAAGCTAGCGAAGCGTACCATCAACTTCTCTATTGTACAGAGGGGAGTACGACGCTGGCAAGCCCCTTGCCGGGAACTGGGCCCGGGAGGGCCAGACCGCGCGGACAAGGCGCAATGGCGAGGCTGCCGCGACACGACGCACACCCATATTGTAGAGACGAAGAGACGAGTGGATAGGATGCACGACGCTCCCAATCGATTGCAGGCTCTCGGCGCCGCGACGCTCGAAGAAGCCCCGACGTCAGGACCACAAGCTGGGACCGTTACCTCGGTGGCGCCCCTCTGGCGCTTTTCCGCCGAGGACGGCTCGCGCGTCGAGGTGACGCTGCTCGCGGCAGACCTGCTGCGCGTACGGCTGCTCCCGCCGGGTGTCGCGCTCGCGCCCTCGTGGGCAGTGGACCGCGCGGACACCGAGTGGCCCGAGGTGCGTGCCAGTGTCGAGGAGCATCGCGGGCGGCTCGCGCTGACCACCGATGCCATGACCGTTCACCTCTCGCTCGACCCGTTTCGGGTGCGCTGCGTCTGGCCGAACACCGTCTCGTTCGCCGAGGACGACCTCGCGACCGGCATGGGATACGAGCCACCACTGGGTCCGAACGACCCGCTCGACCCGTCGCTGCCGCCAGGCTCGGTGTGGTGCTCCAAGCGGCTGGCGCCCGGCGAGCGCATCCTTGGGGCGGGCGAGCGCACCGGCTCGCTCGACCGGCGCGGCCAGCACCTCGTCTTCTACAATGTCGATCCGCCGCTGTCGCACAGTGAGCAGACTGGCTCGATGTATGTCTCGATTCCCTTCTGGCTCGGCCTGCGCCAGGGAAGGGCGTATGGTCTCTTCCTCGACAGCGCCTGGCAGACCGAGCTGGACGCCGGAGCGCGCCAGCCAGACATCCAGCGGTTCGGCGCGGCGGGTGGCCCGCTCACCTACTACGTCTTCGCGGGACCCGAGCCGCGCGACGTGCTTGCGCGCTATGCCGACCTCACCGGCCATATGCCACTGCCGCCGCGCTGGGCGCTGGGCTATGGCCAGTCGCGCTGGAGCTACTATCCCGAGGAGTATCTGCGCGACGTGGCGCGGGAGTTCCGCGAGCGCGGCATCCCCTGCGATTCCCTCTGGCTCGACATCGACTACATGGACGGCTACCGCGTCTTCACCTGGAACCCGACGCGCTTCCCTGACCCCGCGCGTATGCTCGCCGACCTGCGCGACGACGGCTTTAAGGTCGTCACGATTCTCGATCCGGGCGTCAAGGTCGATTCAACCGACCCGACATATCGCGAGGGCGTCAAGCGCGACTACTTCGTCCGCAATGCGGATAGGACGCTCTTCAGCGGCGCGGTCTGGCCGGGCATGAGCGCCTTCCCCGATTTCCCGCGTGCCGAGGTCCGCGACTGGTGGGGCGAGCGTCAGCGCACGCTGCTGGAGGCGGGCGTCGCGGGCATCTGGGACGACATGAACGAGCCCTCGCTGACGACCTTCTTTGTGCGTGGCGCCCCGCCATTGCATGGGGCCACGCTGCCGTCGGACGTCCTGCACTGGCCTGAGGGCAAGGACGAGCCGCCGGTGCCGCACGAGGCGTTGCACAATGTTTACGGCATGCAGATGGCGCGCGCGACCTACGATGGGCAGCGTGCATTCCAACCCGATGGTCGTCCCTTCGTGCTGAGCCGCTCGGGCTACGCTGGCGTGCAGCGGTACGCCGCGCTCTGGACTGGCGACAACTCCAGCCGCTGGGAGCACCTGCGCCTCGCCGTGCGCGTGTCGCTGGGACTCGGCCTCTCGGGCGTGCCTTTCGTCGGCTTCGATGCTGGGGGCTTCTGGGAGAACGCGACTGGCGAGATGCTCGTGCGGTTTCTGCAGCTCGGCGCGCTCTTTCCGCTCTACCGCAACCACAGCGCACGCGGAACCGTCGCGCAGGAGCCGTGGGCCTTCGGGCAGCCCTATACGGCCCTCTGTCGGGAGGCGATCGAGCTGCGCTACCGCCTGCTGCCCTACCTCTACACGCTGCTTGCCGAGGCGTCGCGGACGGGGACTCCGGTCACGCGCCCGATGGCCTATGCGTATCCTGACGAGAGTGAGCTTGCCGCCTGCGAAGAGCAGTTCCTGGTCGGCGAAGACATCCTCGCCGCGCCAGTAATGCGCGAGAACGAGTTCAGCATAGAGGTCGTCTTTCCGCGTGGCGCCTGGTGCGACTGGCGAACGGGCGAGCGCCAGACTGGCGTACGGCGCGCGACGGTGGATGCCGCGCTCGACGTGCTGCCGCTCTTCGTCCGCGAGGGCGCGATCGTGCCGCTCGGGCCGGTGATGCAGTACGTCGGCGAGTTGGACGAGGAGCCGCTCACGCTCGCCTGCTGGCTTGGACCAGAGAGCGACGCGCACGCCGAGGGCGAGCTCTACGAGGACGACGGCGAGAGCCAGGACTACACTCGCGGCGAGTGGCGCCGGACGCGCATCCGTGTTGAGCGGACGCCCAAGGGCGTGTCGGTGCGCGCCGTGCCGGTCGACGGCTCCTTTGCTCCTGTACGACGTCCGGTGATCGCCGAGTTGCACCTGCCGCATTCAGGGGAGGCGGGCGGCGAGATCGGCGGAGTCACGGTCGACGGCCGGCCGCAGCCCGATGCGACGGTCGAGCAACGCCGTTACGAGGTCGTGGTGCGCGTGCCGCTCGGCATGTGGGACGGCGCCATCGCGGCGGGGATCGAACTGTTGTAAGGGAAGCGGCCTCCTCCCCCTGCCCCCTCCCCCACCTGAGGGTGAGAGAGGGGGAATGCAGACGCGTGCGCGGAGCGCGCAGCTTAAGTAGGCCGCGCTTCTGGCTCCTCTCTCCCAGCGTGAGCTGAGGGAGAGGCTGGGAGAGGGGGCCAACCCGACCACGCCGCCACGACTGTTCACACGACAGGAGAGATACTTACCATGCGCCCGCCCCGTCTACGTCCTGGCGATACGGTTGGCATCTTCAGTCCCAGCGCCCCCGTCGCGGCGTTCTTCCCACATCGGGTCGAGCGTGGCATCGCCCGGCTCGAAGCGCTGGGCTTTCGCGTGCGGGTTGCGCCGCATGCGCTGGGGCAGGCCGGGTTCGTCTCGGCCTCCGCCGAGGATCGCGCCGCCGACCTGCACGCGCTCTTTCGTGATCCCGAGGTGCGCGCCATCATCTCGACCATCGGCGGCGACCACTCCTGCCATCTGCTGCCGCTGCTCGATTTCGACCTGATCCGCGCGCATCCGAAGATCGTGATGGGCTACTCCGACATGACGGTGCTGCTGGAAGCGATCTGGAGCCAGACGGGCCTCACGACGTTCTACGGTCCGCACGTCATGACCGAGCTCGCGGAGTATCCGTCGATGCCCGGCTACTCCGAGCGCGCGATGCTCAAGGCGCTCTGCGACTCGGAGCCGGTCGGCGCGCTCGTGCCCTCCGACTGGTGGACCGATGAGCTGCTCGACTGGGAGACGCGCGCGGACCTGACGCGCGAGCGAACGCATTACCCGACGTCTGGCTGGACGTGGCTCAAGGCAGGGCGAGGCATTGCCGCGGGTCCGCTCGTTGGCGGCTGTCTGGAGTCGATGCAGCATCTGCGGGGCACGCCCTACTGGCCCAATCTCGACGGGGCGGTGCTGTTCCTCGAAACCTCTGAGGAGCACCCGACGCCCGAGACCGTGGACGGCATCCTCATGGACTACGAGAATATGGGAGTACTTGCCCATATCGCCGCTTTGTTGTATGGTCGCCCACAGGCATACACCGACGACGAGCGCCAGCAGGTGCGCGAGGTGCTTCTAGAGCGCACGAAGAAATACGACTTTCCGGTCGTCGCCGATATGGACTTCGGGCACACCTCGCCCATGCTGACGCTGCCGATTGGGTGTCGCGCTACCGTGGATGGGCAGGCGCGGCGCATCGCCATCGTCGAATCGGGGGTGCGCGAGGGCTGAGCGGTTAGCCGTGTCGTCTGATTGGAGCGCGTCCATGCGGGAGGATCTGGTGCTGCCGGCGACCGCGCGCCGCCTCGCGCAGGAGGGCATGACGTGGGAGCCGCAGATTGGCGACTGGTGTACGGTCCTTGGTGCGTCCTACGTGACCGATGCGCAGGCAGGTCTATGGCTGGTTGTCGCGGCGCCAGCGGGCGGTCCGCTCTCGCTGGTGGACGGGATTGGCCGGTGGCCTATCACGCAGGTGCGGATTGACGATTGCCTCTGGCTGCCGACCGCTGGCAAGCTTAAGACGTGGCTGCGTGCGCGCGGCTGCCGGATTACCACCGGCGAGGCGTTGCTGCCCCAGCTCGCTGCCTCCGCCCCAGTCCACCGCCATCTCTGCCGCCTGGTCCGTCCTGGCGACGCCGCACCCATCGACGGCGAGGGCATGAACGAGGCCGACGCGGTGGCCGACGCGCTACTGCGGCTGATTGGGGCCGATACGGCAGGCTCGGCACGCGGAGTGTGGTAGTGTAGCGGAGCTGGGCTCCGCCGTATCGCACTGTCTGTCACGTCTTTGGCGCGCCGCTCGTTACTAATGCGAGTGGACGTGGTCCGTCTAGCGATGGAAGTGCCGACGCGGGCGGTAGATTGGGCGGATGAGGGAGACGCAGGGAGTGTATTTCCTCGGGAGACGCACGAGTCGCGGGGCGAAGGTGGCCCAAACGGGAGAGGCGCATGCAGTGCGGCGTGCGGGTCTGATCGTGCTGCTGGGCATCGCTGTGCTGACCAGCGCGTGCGCATCCTCGGCAGCCGGCGCGGGCGCGCCGCACGCCGCGCCGGCCGGCGCCAGCGCGACACCGACAGGCGGTTCCTCCGGCCTCGCCGCGGGGCAGCTCCACAACGCGCCACATGCGCAGCAGATCACGCCGCATCTGGTCGCCGATCGCATGATCTCGCAGATGTCGCTCGACGAAGAGCTAGGCCAGCTCTTTTTGGTGGACTTCCTCGGGCAGACCTACTCGGCCGACGACGCGACCATGATTCAACAGCAGCACGTGGCGGGCGTCATCCTCTATGGCCGCAACATCGGGTCCGCCGACCAGACGCGCACGCTGCTGCAGGCGATGCAAGCCGATGCGACGATTCCGCTGCTCACCTCGGTGGACGAAGAGGGCGGCACGGTCGACCGTCTGCAGAATATCTACGGTCCGCGCCCCTCGGCAACCTACATCGGCTCACAGGGCGCCGGTTATGCGCGGGCGCAGGGTACTCAGGTCGCGCAGGATATGCATGCGGTTGGTCTCAATTTCAATCTCGCCCCCGTCGTGGACGTGCAGCTTGCGGATGGCCCAGATCAGTACCTGCGCACGTTCGGCACCACGCCCGAGACCGTGACGTCGATCGGCGGCGCGTATCTCGCGGGCCTGCAGCAGGACGGCGTGGTCGGCTGTCTGAAGCACTTCCCTGGCCTCGGCGCCGCGCAGGTGGACGCGCACACGTCGCTGCCAGTCATCAACCGCTCGCGCGACCAGATCGAGTCGGTAGAGCTGGCGCCCTACCGCACGCTGATTCAGAGCGGACAGGTGCATGCCATCATGACGACCGACCTGCTGATGCCCGCGCTCGACCCGACGATGCCCGCGGAGCTTTCGCAGCCGATCATCACCGGCGTGCTGCGCGACGAGCTCGGCTACGACGGCGTCGTCGTCACCGACGCGCTGGCCATGCAGGGCATCGCCAATCAGTGGGACATGGCGCAGGCGGGCGTGCTCGCTATTAAGGCTGGCGACGATCTGCTGGAGGGCATGTTCACTCCCGACCAGGTGCAGTGGATGATCCAATCCCTCAAGGACGCGCTCGCCAACGGCACGCTCACGAAGGCTCGCATCGACCAGTCGGTGCGTCGTATCCTGATCATGAAGCTCCAGATGGGACTGATCCCTCTTCCAGCGCGATAGAGGCTCGGCATCAATCCTTATGTGGGTGCAAATTGGCGGCGGCTGCCGCGTGAAAGGCATCCGAACGCAATGAACAGACGTCGGGAACTCAGCAGAGAATACAAAGAGCGCAAGCTCTCCGGCGGTGTCTATACCATCACCAATACCGCGAATGGCAAGTACATCATCGGCTCCGCGGCCAACCTGGCGAGCGTGCGTAACCGGTTCGAGTTCGCGGTAACGACCGGCTCCACAGTCGATCCGCGCATGCGTGAGGATTGGGCGGCATTCGGCGCCAACGCGTTTACCCTCGACGTACGCGAAGAGCTGGAACAAGGGCCCGAGCAGACCCAGGCGGAGTTCCTGGAGGACCTCAAAACGCTGGAGCAACTCTGGCGGGCCAACCTGGACCCGGCGAAGGAATACTGAGCCTTTATATCGGGCGTCCTCGCGCATTCAGCATCTGACCACCGACTTCGTCGCCTCCCGGGTGGTACAATTGCGGCATGCAGCCACTTCCAACTTCGCCACACTCCGGTGACGGGCCCTCTATCGCAACACCTGACCTGCCCGCGTCGCTCGCGCCGGATGCTGAGGCGCACCGGGATACCGTCCACCGCGATCTGCTGGCGTGGTATGCCGCCGAGGGGCGCGCGCACCTGCCCTGGCGCCACACTCGTGACCCCTACGCCATTCTCGTCTCTGAGGTGATGCTGCAGCAGACCCAGGTGGACCGCGTGCTGCCCAAGTACGCGGAGTTCCTGGACCGCTTCCCGACGCTCGAAGCCCTCGCCGCCGCGCCGACGGCCGAGGTCATCAAGACGTGGGCGTCGCTCGGCTATAACGTGCGCGCGGTGCGGCTCCAGCAGATCGCCCAACAGGCCGTCGAGCGCTACGGCGGAACGTTGCCCGGCACGCTGGACGAACTGCTCGCCCTCAAGGGCATCGGCCGCTACACCGCTGGGGCGATTGCCTGTTTCGCCTTCGGTCTGCACGTCGCCACGGTCGATACGAATATCCGGCGCGTGCTCTGGCGCGTGTTTCGTGGCATCGAGCCTGTCGCCTGGCCCGCTGGAGAGGCGTCCGCGCGCGACGCGCTGACGCTCGCCCAGTGGGCGCTGCCTGATGACCGCGCGTACGACTGGCAGCAGGCGCTGATGGATCTCGGCGCCGGAATCTGTCTGGCGCGCCGTCCGCGGTGCGAGCGCTGTCCGTTGCGGTTGTCGTGTGCCGCATTCGCCGAGACCGCCCGCGCGACACTCTTCCCGTCGGGGGAGGCGCTAGCCCGCCTGCGCGATGACGCCGCCGTGGACTCTACGAGCGAGCGACTTCGGGTCGCCGAGGACGGCGCGGGCTACGAGGCCACCCCGGGCCGCAAGAAGCAGCGTGCCGCGCGCGTGTCTTCGGCGAGCCAGCCGTTCACCAGTACGTCGCGCTACTTCCGTGGGCGTATTCTCGACGCCCTGCGCGCGTTGCCGGCAGGCGCGTCGCTCGCGTTCGACGAGCTGGGTCCGCGCATCAAGCCCGAGTACACAGACGCCGACCTGCCCTGGCTGCGCAAACTGGTGCATGGCCTGGAGCGCGATGGACTGCTGCGACGCGAGGGAGCGGAGCGAGTGTGTCTGCCGTGAGGCGGGCCGGGGCCTCACCTCCTCGCCACAGACGACGCACACCCACCGCCTCCACCGCCTGATAAGCGGCCCCTCCTCTCGAGGGGAGGGGGTAGGGGGAGAGGTTCCGTCGCTCGCTTTCCGGCATCGTTCTTGTTACGGCATCACGTACCTCCTGTCGGCAGGGAGAGAGGGAGCACATGTCTGCGCACGACGACGCGGGCGAGCAGCTCACGCTCGCCGAAGCCCAAGCGCGGGTCGATGCATCGATCCAGGCGCTGGGCGGCTACTGGCCGCCGCTGGCGAACCTGGCGCGGCTTTTCGAGGAGTGCGGTGAGCTCGCGCGGGCCGTCAACCAGATGTATGGGCCGAAGCAGCTCAAGTCAGGCGAGGTGCGGGCCGCCGCACGCGAGGAGCTAGGTGATACCCTGTACGTGCTGCTCGTGCTCGCGAACAGCCTGGAGATCGACGCCGACGATGCCCTGCGCCATGTGTTGCTGAAAGTACAGGGGCGCGCGGAACAGCCGGGCCTCTCGTGAAGGCACACGCATTCTTGTCAGGACGAGTGCGGTAGGAATGGTGGCGAAAGGGGGGAGAGACCATGGAGTCATCGTCGCGCATGAGCCCATTTGGAGAGGGGCTCTTGAGTCTCTACGACGTGCTGGCGGGCGCCGACCCGCTCGGCGTCGTGCGGAATGTGGACGTGGCACACGGCGCCGACGGTCTGCTGGCAGCGTTTGAGGCTGCGGCGCCGGAGGATCGCGGGCGCTGGCTGCTCCGCGCGCTGGATGAGGCCATCGCCGCCTTCGAGGTCGCTGCCCGGCTCACGGACGAATATACCGGAGTTCCTACCACCGGCCCATTGACCGCGCCACCCACGCGGACCGCCGATCCGCTGGCTGAGGCATATGACGACTTTGTGGCGTCGCAGCCAGGGTTTCAGGCGCTGTATCATTATCGCAACGCGCTCGCGGCGCGGCTCTCGGGCACCTTCGCGCCGAGCGATGCCACCGATGACGAGACGCCTTCGCCGGCCGAATGAGGCAGGGCGAGCATCGCTAACAAACCCCATAGACCGGCATGCCAGGAGCGGACGAAACATGGAGCATACGCACGACGAGAGACACCCGGCGGAGGCGATCGATCCACGCCTGAATGACCAGAGCGAATATCAGCGCTGCTTTGCCTGCGGACTACGCAACGATGCGGGGCTGCAATTGGTCTTCCGGCAGGAGGGCGACGAGATCGTCACCGAGTTTACTCCAGACGAGCGTTTCGCGGGTTTCCCTGGCGTCGTGCATGGCGGCATACTGGCGACGCTGCTCGACGAGGCCCTGAGCCGCACGGCGACGATCGAGGGCCGCTGGATGATGACAGGCAGACTCGAAACCCGCTACCGGATGCCCGCGCCGCTTGGGCATACATTTCGCGTGACGGCACGTGTGATCTCCTCGCGAGCGCGCATGGTGAAGGCGCACGGCGAAGTTCGCCTCGCGGACGACCCTGGAACGATAGTTGCCGAGGCCGAAGGTATCTTCCTGCCGATTCCACGAGAGTATCAGCGTGAATCGGTCGCTCGGTTTCCTGAGCTCACGGGCTTTTTCGAGATATAGCCCGCTGGCGCCGCGGCGTGCGGGTGTTCTCGCCGATCTCGACGTCAGGTCGCCCAGAAAAGTCCAGAGTCCATATGTGTGCAGGGACGCACTTCAGGACGCGCCCCAGTTCTCAGTCGAGAGGTTGTAGCGCTGTGGTGAAATCTGTACTTCCACAATATCCCGTGCGCCCGACGGAGCGCATCGAGGTTGGTCCGCAGGGCATACCCGCCCTGCTCGTTGCGCCAGAGACCGAGATTCGATGTCCTGGCGCGCTCATCCAACATGGCTACGGCTCTACCAAAGAAGACCTCGTGCCCCTCGCCGTCTATCTCGCGGCGTTTGGCTTCGTCTCCATTCTGCCCGATGCCTGGGGGCATGGCGAGCGCTTCCCGGCGTCTGGCCCGAACTGGATGAACTCGCTCACGACCGAGTACCTGGCCGAGTCGCTGCGGCACACCATCGAAGACATGTCCGCCATTCTGCCCGACCTGATCGAACGGCCCGAGGTGCAGAGCGAGTGCTGCCTCGTGGCGGGCTTCTCGATGGGCGCGATGGCGGCGCTGGTCGTGGGCATGGAGGACCCGCGCGTCTGCGGCATCATCAGCGTGTCCGGCTCGCCGCTGCCCGACCTCATCGCGCATCCCTTCCTCGGGTCGCAGGGAGTAAGCGACGCCGTACACGAGTATGCTGAAGCGCATGACGTGACGAAGCTGGTCGAGAGCTATGCGCCGCGTCCGCTGCTGCTGCAGCATGGGCGGATAGACGACATGGTGCCGGTGCAGGGGACACTGCGCCTCTATGAGTCGGCGAAGCCCGCATACGCCGCGTCTCCTGACCGGCTCGCGCTGATGCTCTATGAGCATACGCACCTCGTCACGCAGGAAGAGATCACCGATGCGGTCAACTGGATCGTGCCGTTCTTCCACCCCGACGCCACGATCGACGTCGAGCCGGATGAGGCCGCGTCCGCCTGAGCGCGACACCGCGTTTCCTTGACAGCTTGAGAAGGTGCGGAATGGAACAGCGGAACCTGGGCGCATCGGGACTGCGCGTGCCCGTCGTGGGCATGGGCACCTGGCGCACCTTCGACGTGCGCACCCCCGCCGAAGAACAGAACGCGCGAGCGGTGGTGGACGTCGCGTTCGAGGTGGGTGCTACGTTCTTCGACTCGTCGCCGATGTACGGCGAGGCCGAGCGGGTCTTGGGCCTTGCGCTGCGAGGCCGACGCGACCACGCGCAGGTAGCCACGAAGATCTGGACCTCCTCACCACAGGAGGGACGGATGCAGGCCGAGCGAGCGCTCGGCTACTTCGGCGGCTACGTCGATCTCTATCAGGTCCACAACCTCGTCGCCTGGCAGCAGCATCTTGTCCTGCTGGAGCACCTGCGCGATGAGGGGCGCGTGAAGGCGCTCGGCGCGACCCACTACAGCCCCTCCGCGTTCCCTGAGCTTGAGACAGTGATGCGGACTGGACGCATTCACGCGATACAGATTCCGTACAACCCGATCGAGCGCGAGGTGGAGCGGCGGATTCTGCCGCTGGCGGCTGAGCTCGGTCTGGGCATCGTCGTCATGCGTCCGTTTGGCGAGGGCAGCCTGATGCGCCGCCAGCCCGACGCCCGCGCGCTTGAGCCCCTCCGCGCATTCGGCGTGACGACCTGGGCGCAGGCGCTGCTGAAATGGGTGTTGAGCGATCCGCGCTGCACGGTGGCGATACCGGCCACAACAGACGCCGAACACATGCGGGCCAACGCGCAGGCGGGCGAGCCTCCGTGGTTCGGGCCCGAGGAACGCGCGCTGGTCAGCCGTCTCGCTGGCGCCTAGACGCGCGGTCGCCAGGCGTAAGAAGCGGGTCGAGCGACGCATCGAGCGACTCGTCGGGACGAGGCGCCCGCCTGCGTATGAGCTTCGTGACCGCCGGGAAGGCGAAGTAAAGCGCCAGCAGCAGACTCAAGCCGAGACTCGCGTAGACGTTGATGAACGCCAGCGCGAAACAGACGAGGTAGAGCAGCGGACCAAATCGGTAGCTGCGGGTGATGCCGTCCACGAGCCGCTGATCGGCTTTTCTGCTAATGAGCCGGTTGTTCCGCGCGGCGTAGCGCCAGAGCAGGTTGTAGAAGATGGCGATCATCTCGAACGCCGCGCTGTAGACGATGACGGCTCCCTTTGCCCCTGGATGCGAGATGTACTGGGCGGCTAGCGTCGTCGGGAACGGCACGATCGTGATGAACATCAGCAGCAGGCCGTTGAGCAGCAGAAAGTTTTGGTCCGAGCGGACGATCAGCCGGAACATGTTGTGATGGTTGACCCACATGATGAGGATGAAGACAAAGCTGACGAAATAGGCGAGATAAAAAGGCCACTGCTGGCCGAGGGCTGTGAGGAGCTGTGCGGTAGTCGCGGTGAGTGGATTGAGCGGCTTACCCCCCACAAGCGTCGGCGGCTGCAGATTGAGCACCAGCAGCGTGATGGCGATTGCAAACACGCCGTCGCTGAAGGCCTCCAGCCGGGAGGTCTCTTTTTCTTCCTCAGTGTGGATGTCGCCAGGCGTGGCCATATGTGCCTCGTGGACGGAGCATGCCGATCCCGGAGTGTATCGCCAGCCGCTCGCGGACGGGAGGTAGTGGTCGTGGAGGGCGCGGGCGAGGCATGCCTCGCCCCGACAGAATGCCGCACGCCGCGTAGATCGCGGATGTCAACACGCTGCGCTAAAACATCACCTCGTCGACATAGCACCAGCCCCAGTCCTCGCCCGGCTCGAACGACTGGATGATGGGGTGCTGGGTAGCGTGAAAGTGCTTGGTCGCGTGCCTGTTCTTCGAGTTATCGCAGCAGCCGACATGCCCGCACTCCAGGCATTCGCGCAGGTGTACCCAGGTGTCGCCAGTTTTCAGGCAATCCTCACAGCCCTGCGCGCTGGGCGTGACGTCGTGAATATGTTCGAGATGGGTGCATGCCCTCGCCATTGGTCATCCTCTCCCTGTGTCATGTCGATCCAACCCACGGCTCTCTTCCTGGAGCAGCCGATCACTCGTCTCGCACCGCACCCGCGAATCGCAGCATGTCGGCGATGCTGAACGTCCCCGGCACCGCGCTCGGGAGCGTCGGCTGCCAGTCAGGCTGCGCTGTCCGATACGATTCTGGATCGCCGTCGAGCAGCCCCATCAGCACTTCGGCGACGATGCGCCCGCCGACCGCGCCGAGCCGCACGCCGCCGGTCTGGATTTGCGCCTCTCGCAGCACATAGTACCAAAGCGGTGTGTCGCCGTACCAGCCGACCGCACTCAGGCCGGTCTCATCTGGGGTGAGCGGGTCGACGCCCATGCGCCGGGCGATGGCCTCGCCAGACGGCAGATCGAGCGAGCGGGCGCGCTGAAGGTCGCGATAGGCGAGCGAGGCTTCCTCGGGCATGTCGGTCTGCCCCACGATGAAGGCGGGCAGGTTGATCAGCGCGTGCGCCAGGCGCGGCTCCATGCGTTTGCTCTGCTGCGGCGGCATCGCCGGATCGAGGTCGAAGAAGTAGCGCCAGTCGACGACGTGGCTCTCGGGAACAGGCTGCCCACCGACCATGTCAGGGAACAGCGGCCCCTCAAACGTGTCGTTGACCTGATAGCGTGTGCGGATCTGGCTGTGTCCCGCGCGATACGCGCCGTCCGAGAACTCGATCGGAATGTATGGGCGGTCATCATACGTGTAATACTGGCGGCCGGCGAGCACATCCGCGAGCGTCTGCTCGCCAACCGCACGCGGCAGATACTCATGCACGACGATCCACTGATAGTGCCAGCACACGAGCCGCTTCGCCTCGTCGAAGATGGTCTGTGGGCTCACACCGCGCGAGCGCAGAGCGGCGACGGTCGCGTTATGGAACTTCATCAGCGCGAGATGGAGTTGTGAGATCAGCAAATGAACGTCGTCGCGTGGGTCTCCCAGCAGCGCGATCCCCTGGGAGTTGCGCGGCAGGTCGTTGGGCTTGCCCGCGTCGTTGATGCCCAGCAAGAGCACAGCGGCGTCGTTCCGGTCGTACTGGTAGGGGCTTCCGGTTGGACCCGCGCCGTAGAGCGACTCCAGATTCAGGCTGGGTGTGCGCTGGTTGCGAATCTCGCCCAGGCTGGTGTGATGCTGGAGCAGGCTGCGGTCTGCAGTGATGTTGTGCGCGATGAACTGGCCGAACACCGGATACCCAGCCGGCGGATATGGCCCACCCGTCTCGCCGTCGTCTGGCGAGGTGGCGACATCCATCAGCGCGCCCGAGCGGCCGAGCGTCATCAGGATGGCATCGTCGCACTCATTGCAGGGCAGATCGGGAAACATCCTGCCATACTTACCATCACCGCTACGTGAAAGGTCCTGCTTGAGGTGGGGCGCGAGCACGCAGCTATGAGGCTCGACACTCGTGGCGGTCATGATGTTCGTCGTCATTTGAGCCCCCATGTATTGCGTATCTCTGTCCGGAACGACTGGAAGGGTGCGCACATGCAGTTGAGGCGCTGGCGCGGCGTGTATCCTCCTGCCCGCGTGGGAGCAGGAGACGTCACTTGTCGACGGCGCGGGTGTTGGCGTGATAGGCGTCGCCCTCAATACCCCAGGAGATGACGCGCTGCGGCCGAATGCGGATGATCTCATCGTCGAAGCCTGGCCGGATGTCCTTGCCACCCAGGCGCAAAATCTCGGCGTGCCCACGCACCTCGATGCCACGCGGCTGCCACGGCGGCAGCACGTCGTCCACGACGAAGGCGATGCGGGTGTCGCGCTGCATATCGCGGAACTTCTTGCTCTTGCCGAAGTTGTGCCCGCCAATCTCGATTACGTCATGCTCGGGATTGTAGCGGAAGCCCACCGGCACCACATGCGGGTCGCCCGACGCGTTGACCGTCGCCAGGCGGCCAAGCCGCTGCCCGCGCAAGTAGGCGATTTCCTCGGGTGTGAACACGCTCATGCGCTGGTTCTCCTTGGGGCACCTCCGCGCCGTTCGACACGGTATCTTCGGTCTACACCCTGGCCGAAGAGTCGCGCACTCCCCTTTCGACTAGGGTTCGCCTGCTCGATGCGCGGGTGCTGCCCGCTCAACAAGACTATACCCCGTCCGGTACTCATGTGTTGCCCAGTATTACAAGGTCATGCGGTCAACCGAGGAGGGGAGCGGCAGGCACGGGAAAGCGTGACGCGCGCCGGACGGTGGAGCATCGCGGCGCGCGTCACGCGAACGAGAGCGGTGTGACCTCAGTGTGCCTGACTAAGCCGAGGGAGTGGCAGCGGCGGCAGTGCCATGGCTGCCCTTGAGCGTCTGAACGATGGAGTGCAGGTCGGCACCCGCGGCTTTCACGTCGCCGTGCGCGGTCGACTCATCGTTCTTGTAGTCAGTGAAGGCAGTGTCATAGGTGGAGCGCGCGGTGTTATAGTTCTGCGGCGTGAGCACCGCGATCTGGCCGTTTGCCGCGTCGATCTGGCCCTCGGCCTCGCCCAGCTTGGCTTTGTAGTCGTCGAAAGTGGCTTGCAGCTGTGGCCGCTCGCTCGCGGGTGCCGCATCAATCCGTTTCTCGATCGACGCTTCCGCGCCCGTGAGCTTGCCATCGAGAGTCTGCATCATGTCGAGCGCGAGCCTGCGGTAGTCGCGCGGCAGCACCACCGCGTACACGCGAAACTGCGAGTAGATGAGCGCCACGTCCTGGCGGGCAGCCTTCGTGTCGGATTCGCCGTCAAGCTTGGTCTGCAGCGCCTGGAGACCTGATGTGTCGGTCGAGACGTCGTTCTGCAGAGGGGTAGCCTCGTCCTGGGTGATGCGCCCTTTCGAGAGCGCGGTAGACACCTTACTGTTGAGCGTGCCCAGGGCAGTCACGCGCTCGGCGATGCGTGCGTTCCCAAACGAGATGACGCATGAGAGATCGCATGGCGCGTTCGCGCTCGGCGCGGCTGAGGCCAACGCTGGCGCAAGCGTCGTGAGCGCGAGACCAGCGACGATACCTACTGCTACTAGACCCCGGCGCGCCGACACTGTACCTCTGACTATGACAGATTGGCTGTTTGTATGACGAATCACGGCTGTGCTCCGTTATCTTGAGATGAGTAGTCTGTAGTGGCGTCGTTCTGGGCGGCATCGAGCGCGTGAAGCGCATCTTGCGCCTGTGAATCGGCGTCTTGCGCGCTCTGCCCCGATGCGCTGGCGTTCGTACTGGTGCTCGTTCCCTGCGTCGTGCCCGACCCAGACGTGCTCTGGATCGCCGTACTGGGCGCCGTGCCGGGTTGCCGTGCGTGATCCGCGCCACAGCCGGTGAGCACGACGCCGAGCACCAGCGTCGCCAGCACGAGCGCCAGCAATGTGCCGCGCCATGCTCTGTCCGGACGGTACAATATTCGCATGCTGTCCTCCTCGCTGCCTCGTTCGTCTGATAGATACGCGTGATGAGATGCGCGACGGAACGCGGTGGACTGTCTTGGTCTCGGAGGAGAGCGTAGGCTCGTGGCCTGAGGATGGGCTGAACGCTAGGTTAGAAGTTCCCAAGAAGCGGGCGCGGCGCGGCTGGACCTCGCACGTGGGGGTGCGCTCGCGGATTTTGCGGTGCGCAGTGAAACTCGATCACTTACGTCAACCAAGGGGTTTACAGGCATTCGTGCCGATGGTAGCATTGAAGATTGAACTCTCGTGAAAGTGCCGTCTGCGGTGCTCTCTGCATGATGGTGGAGGCGGGCGAATGGATGCCAAACAACTCTGGCAGGCTGCACTCGAACGCATCCGCCAACGCATCTCTCCGGGAGCCTATACCACCTGGTTCAACGATACCGCGGGCGTGCGGATCGAACGCTCGCAGTTGGTCGTCGGCGTGCCTAACGTCTTCGCCAGCGAACACCTCACGCAGCGCTTCGCCGAGATCGCGCGTGTCGCGGTAAGTGAGGTGCTGGGACGCAGCGCGCAGATCACCTTCGTCGTCGCGCCGCCCGCGCCCGCTGCCAGCGCGTCAGCAGTCACGCCTGCCCGTGCGTCCGCCGGCATGGGGACCCAGCGGAGCGCGTCGCGGCGGACCACGACGTCGGGACGCGCAACACAGCCGCCCACGCGGAGCAGAAGCGCGCGCACCACGAGCGCGACGCCGCGCCGTGTGCAGCAGGCCGCGGCGACACTTGATCCGCCACGGGCGCCGGCGGCAGGCACGCGCGCAGGTCGTGGACGCGCCTCGCAGCGGCCCGAATGGGTCGCCCAGCCCGCTCTCGACGGGTTTTCGGCGTTTTCCCGGCCGAGCGCTGTCTCATCCGAGCAGGCCACCAAGGCAGAGCCTCCGCAACATCAGGAGGCCCCGGACGAGCCCCAGCGCGCGCCGACGCCTGTACGGCGCGTCACGCCCGCGCTCTTCGACGCCACCAGTCCGCATAGCCTAAATCCACGGCACGTGTTCGAGACGTTTGTCGTCGGCACGGCGAACCGGCTGGCCTACGCGGCGGCCCAGGTGGTCGCGGATGCGCCGGGCGAGCAGTACAATCCGCTGCTCATCTATGGCGATGTCGGGTTGGGCAAGACGCACCTGCTGCACGCCATCGGGCACAGATCGCGACAGGCTGGATTGTCGGTAGCGTACGTCACGGCGGAACGCTTCACCAACGAGATCATCGAAGCGATTCGCCAGCGTACGACCGACGAGTTCCGCCGCCGCTACCGTGCGGTGGACGTGCTGCTCGTGGATGACGTGGAGTTCATCGCGGGCAAAGACTCGACCGAGGAAGAGTTTTTCCACACCTTCAACGCGCTGCACGAGGCGAACAAGCAGATCGTGCTCTCCAGCGACCGGGTGCCCCAGGCAATGCGCCAGCTCCACGACCGGCTGCGCTCGCGCTTCGAGTGGGGGCTCGTGGCGGACATCCATCCCCCCGACTTCGAGCAACGGCTGGAGATTCTGCGCGTGAAGGCGCAGGCGCATCCGGTGCCGGTCTCTGATGACGTGCTGGTGCAGCTTGCCCGCCCTGAGTGCGCCAACATTCGCACGCTCGAAGGGACGCTCACGCGCGTGATCGCCTATGCCGAGATGCTGGGGCAGCCACTCGACGTGCGCCTGCTGCCGCTCGCGCTCGGTCCTCTGGCGAGCGAGCAGACGCAGTCTTACGCCCCGCTCACCGGCGAGGACGTGTTGCTGGTGGTGGCGCAGCACTACGGCGTCAGCGTCGAGGTGCTGCGGAGCAAGTCGCGCAAGCGGCAGGTGTCGTGGGCACGGCAGGTGGCGATGTACATTCTGCGCCACGAGACCGACGCCTCGCTGCTGCAGATCGGCATGCAGCTTGGCGGGCGCGATCATACGACGGTGATGCACGGCTATACCTGCGTCAGCACCGCGCTCGCGCACGATCCGCAGGCGCGGGCCGAGATCGAGGCGATCCAGGCGTCACTGCGGCGGTAGCGGGCGCTCGCCATTTGGCAGAACCTCACCCCGTACGCCCTCTATCCCAGGCAGAACCTCACCCCCTACCCCCTTCAGTTGAGGGAAGGGGTCGCTATTTGGGCATTTGAGGCCGAGGGCTTCGGTGCGGGGCTGCCTCTCTATTCGTGAGAGGGCATCGTGCAGCGCGCGTGCAGTCGTTCCTTAGGGGAGAGACATGCCTCGCCTGTCCACCGTGCCCTCGTTCTCTGCCTATCGCCCCAGACGACGCCGTCCTGCACTCCGTGTCGTGAATCGTGCCGATTCCACCCCGGCTGCAATTTGCCACCCGTCTGCTCTTGTGCAGCATAGGAAAATCGGCGTATGACATAGGGCACCGTCAAAACGCTATGATAGGATACCTCCAACGCACGTGCCTGCGAGGCGGCGTTCCTTCTGTCGCGATAGGTTGTTCGTGGCGGCTGGAGCGCCGTTTGGCGGCAGACGGGGGGATGTGCCGGATGCGCTCCTCCTGACCCCAACTGGGTGGCAAGTGGTCGACTCGCACAAGGCGTCTCGCTCCATCAGAGACGTCTGCGGGGCGGCATGTGGTGTAGGGCTGCCGGTCTGGCGTATGTTACCGCCGTATGATGCATCCGTTCCACCTGACAGAAGACCTTAACATGAGGACTTCTGGCCAGCAGATCGGGAACGGGGGCCGGCAAGGGGGGCCGGAGGAATGAACCTGATGACCCGACCTGTGACTGTAGGTTTCCCGCTCGCCAAATCGGGAGCGTCAAAGCTTCCGGGGGCATTGTCCTTCGCCCGCAAAGCGGATCGCCCGGCCACTGTGCCGCAGCCTACCGCCACCAGCGTGCCCCCAACCGCTGATGAGGCAGAGGATGAGGCGGGATCGACACGCGCTCACCCACAGGCGGCCACCGGGGTGTCTGCACAGGCGTGGTCCTTTGAACGGATCTACGACGAGTTCAAGACCCCGATTTACAACTACATCTACCATCTGGTCGGCAACCGCGAGCAGGCGGATGATCTGACCCAGGACACCTTTATGAAGGCGTTCAAGGCTCTGCCCAAGATGGACGCGAGCCTGAAGCTTTCGGCATGGCTCTACCGCATTGCGACCAATACGGCCTACGATGCGCTGCGCCGCCGCAAGCTGATCGCCTGGATGCCCTGGCAGGACCTGGATCACGAGCCCGCTGACGTCGAGAGCGCCGATCCACAAGAGACCATCGGGACCTCGGAACTGGTGAAGGCCGCGCTTCGGCGGATGCCACGCCACTACCGGGCGGCCCTGCTGCTCTACACGCAGGAAGGCTTCTCCTATGCGGAGATCGCTTCTACCCTGAACATCGCGGAGAGCGGCGTCAAAATGTACCTGTCCCGCGCGCGGCACTCCTTCCGTGAGCACTACCGCGCTTTGGAACAGGGGGGAGGCGTTGGCAAATGACTTGCGAGAAGGCCGGGGACTACCTCAGCGCCTATCTCGACGATATGCTGGACCCGCAACTCCGCCAGGAGATCGAGGCGCATCTCGATAGCTGCGCCCATTGCCGGGAAGTCCTGGCCGAGTATCGTCGCTTCGATGAGCTGCTGGCGTCCGTTCCACGCATGGCGCCCCCCGCGGAGCTTCACGACCGCATCTTC
>CAYRVF010000056.1:10834-32808 GCA_964427535.1 uncultured Ktedonobacterales bacterium | reverse complement strand
CGGTCACGACGAGGCCGTGATCGAACTCCAGATTCCCGTCAGCAAGGCGGGGATATAGCACGCGCAGCACGCCATGCACCTGCAAAGGAGATGTGCATGAACGCAACTTTGAACACTCCAGGTCATGGTAGAGATCGAAGAACGCGAGGTCACCGCCGGTCGTGCTCATCACACGGTAGTTTTGCCGGTCACTCTCGCGCTCGATCTCCCACTAGCGGTCACGCAGGTGCCACTGCGAGAGCACATCAATCCACTAGCGGCGACCACGCCACTGAAACGACGTGGGCCGCTGCTCCTCTTACTTCATCTTGACCCGGATGGGTACCCCCTATCGATGCGCCATACGTACGCCAGTCTCACCTACTGCCCGAACCTGCCTCGCACGAGAGAGTATAGCGAAGCGGAGAACGGCAGTTCTACGGGCATGCACCGTCAGCTTCAGACAGACTGTGCCACGACGTGTCCAGTGAGACGGCTCCCCACACCCCACTTCTCCACGAGCGGCGTGTCCCATGCAGCGCGCGCGACGACGCAGCTGGAATGGTAGACTGCCACCGCGACCCCGCGTCAGACGGACATGGCGGAGCCTGGCACATCCTCGGAAAAGGGCAGCCATGGCGGAGGTAGACCCTGTCCCGTTCGGCGAACTGCTGCCGCGCTACCGCGCGGCAGCCCCCCTCACCCAGGAGCAGCTGGCCCAGCGCGCGCGGCTCAGCCCCGATGCCGTCGCCGCCCTGGAGCATGGCCGGCGCCAGCGACCACGAGCCACCACCGTCTACCAGCTCGCCGAGGCACTGGCCCTGCCTGTGGCGCAGCGCACCACCTTGTTGGTTGTTGGCGGCCCGGCGGCCCAGTGCCCCGCCACCTCTGGAGGCCACCCGCACCCGCTGGCCACAGCCGCCCAGTGCCCTGCGCAGCGTGGCAGCCCAACCGACGCCGCTCATCGGCCGGGCAGGGAGCCGTGAGTCGGATCGCCACGGCGCTGCCTTTTATCGGTCCATTGGCCGCAAAGGCGGTGACACGACCAAAGCTCGTCTTGGACGCGAGCATTACGAGCGTATTGGCAGCCTCGGGGGAAGAAGGCGGGCAGGAAGGGGCCGCGACAACGCGCCGGCGAGGAGTAGCCGTGCCTAGTGCCGTGGCCGAGAGGGTACGCACGCTCTCGATGCGACTACGGGTCGTCCGAGGCCAGGCGTGGCCGGGAGTGTGCGACGGTATGTATTGTGCTGCCCGACCAGTCTTGTGTACCGCCACGTCAGCCGGACGTTTCACATCACAGTGCCAGGAAGGAGGTGACGCGACCGCTCGACGTTCGAGGGAGGAAACCTATCGGGCCGGGCGCAACTCCCCAGCGCCCGGGGCGCAACTGGTTCCTCGAAGTTGGTTTCCCCACAGCGTAACACAACGCAACGATAGGGTCTCGAAGTTGGTTTCCCCGCAGCGCAACACAACGCCATACGCACCGTTGATTTCCGTTCCCAGCTCCGCAGCAGAGCGGGCAGGAGGCGCAGGATGCCAGAGACCCTCTTCCGTGTAGACGTGAAGAAACGCATGGCCGAACAGGAGGTGCCGGGGCACAATCGCTGGCACCCCGACATCCCACCGGTTGCGGCGGTCAACCCAGGGACCGTCTTCCGTATGGAGTGCTTGGATTGGACCGATGGGCAGATCAAGAACACTGACAACGCGAACGACGTGAGGGATGTTGATCTGTCGATCCCCCACGTGTTGAGTGGACCGATTGCCGTCAACGGTGCGGAACCGGGCGACGTCCTCGTCGTCGACATCCTCGACCTCGGACCGTTCCCCGGACCAGAGACGGAATGGGGCTTCACCGGGATCTTCTCCAAGGCCAACGGTGGTGGCTTCCTCACCGATTACTTCCCGGATGCCTACAAAGCCATCTGGGATATCAAGGGCGTCTATGCGACATCCCGTCACGTTCCCGACGTGCGGTTCACAGGGATCTCCCATCCCGGGCTGATCGGCTGTGCTCCCTCGCGCGAGTTGCTGAACAAGTGGAACGCGCGCGAGCGCGCGCTCATTGCGACCAACCCGAACAGAGTCCCCGCACTTGCGCTCCCGCCCCTCGAGCAAAATGCCCTCCTAGGCAGGATGGACGGGGAAGCGCGAGCCCAGGCGGCGCAGGAGGCCGCCCGGACGGTGCCACCGCGCGAGCACGGCGGCAACTGTGACATCAAGAACCTCACTCGCGGGTCGCGCGTCTACTTCCCGGTCTATATCAAGGGCGCGAATCTCTCGATGGGCGACCTCCACTTCTCACAGGGTGACGGCGAGATTACCTTTTGCGGTGCCATCGAGATGGCAGGCTGGATCGATCTTCACGTCGATCTCATCAAGGACGGCGTCAGCAAGTACCGGATGGTGAACCCCATCTTCCAGACGAGCCCCTTGGAGCCGCGCTATACCAACTACCTCGTCTTTGAAGGAATCTCGGTGGACGACCAGGGGAACCAGTATTACCTGGATGCCCACGTCGCCTACCGCAACGCCTGCCTCAACGCCATCAACTACCTGAAGACCTGCGGGTACACGGGCGAGCAGGCGTACATCATCCTCGGAACCGCACCGACGGAGGGCCGGATCAGCGGCATCGTCGATATCCCGAATGCGTGCTGCACGCTCTACCTGCCAACTGAGATTTTCGAGCGGAATGTCTCACCGGGTGGACCTTCGGTGACGCTCGGCACTCAGCGGGGCCGGCTCGCATCCGCCAGCTAAGGAGCACGCAAGCCCTGTCGGTCGCGCACGAATCGGCGTGACGCCGATGATGCCAACGATCCGGGGTCCATACAGGGACACCTTTCTCCGGACCCCGTTCTGGCCGTCACACTTGGCACGGCGACCAGATCGGGAGACATCGAAATAGGAGACGATCGGTCATCACTCGTGCCGCACGTGGACCCGTCCGACATCCTTCAGAGAACGGCGACGAGCGTCCCTTCGCTTTCGCTGCGGACACTCCATCGCCGCGGGTTGGTGCGCGAAGCCGCGAGCATCCCAGCGTAGCGTACGAGAGCGAGGTGACGAGCGTGCCTGTGTATGAATTTCTCTGCGACACCTGTGGTCCATTCGAGCACTGGCGTCCATTTGAAGAGTCCGGCAGCCCGATGAGATGCCCAGTGTGTCACGCTGTGGCTAAACGCGTTTACTCGATGCCTGGTCTCTCCACAACACCGCGCGCCCTCGCTCACGCGCGCTACCGAAGCGAGAAGAGCGCCTACGAACCAGAGGTGATCTTTCGGGTACAACCTACGAGTGAGGAGCCAGCAAGACCGCGCAGCACACGCCAGCAGCGCGGCCGCCCCTGGCACTCGAGTCAGTAACGGAGGGCGGTGGGGATGTGAAGCGGAGATACGGTATGAGTCGCATCCCCACGTCCGTGCAACGCACGCACGGAAGCCTCGCGCCCGTGCTGTGTCTCTGAGCAAGACCACCCCGTGCACGGGCAGGCCATCGATAGGCGCATGTAGCTGGTGTCGAGCTGGCGCGCAGGGAGCACACTCTGTGGCAGTGACAGCGCCTGATAGGCGGTCATGCTCAACATGAGATGCTTGGCCTTCTGCCACGACAGGTTCGGCAGCTCGTGTGTCAGTTGACGCGGCGACAGGCTGGGGTGCTCGCGTAGCAGCTCGATCGTGCGGCGCATGGCGCACCTCCACGCCGCATGGCGATGTGGGAGCAGTAGGGCTCCGAGCAGTAGGGCTCCGAGCACTGCGCCGCTCACTCGGCGAGGCCGGAAGACACCGTGGCGCGATGGTCTACATCTCCGTGGCGTCTTCCGGCCCACACAGCTCGGGCACCTTCCCTAAGAGGCGCATGTTACAAGTAGCGTCCCATTCCTCCAGCGACATCCACCGACGCACCCGTGATATAGGTGGCCCGCTGAGAGCAAAGGAATGCGACGATGCCGGATACCTCCTCGGCCGTGCCAAAACGTCCGATCGGCACCTCCTGGCGTGCCATCTGGCGGAAGAATTCCTCGCGCTCTAACTGAGGCGCGCGCTTCTGCCAGATGTTGATCCATTGGGGCGTCTCGACGAACCCGATGTTGACCGAGTTGACGAGAATGTTCTCCGGAGCGAGCTGCATCGCCAGCGTCTTGGTGAATCCCAGGCACGCCGCTCGGATGGTGCTGGTGGCAAAGAACGTGGGATCGGGCATCTTGCCGTAGACCGCGTTGATGTTGACGATGCGCCCCCCGCCACGCGCGCGCATGTGGGGCACGGCCGCGCGGCTGCAACGAATCTGCGAGAACAGCTTGACGTCCACATCCGCCTGCCAGTGCTCGTCGCTCAGCGTGTCAAAATTACCGGGATACGCCCGCCCGGCGTTGTTCACCAGAAAATCGAGACCCGCGAAGTGCCCGGCGGCAGCCGTCACGAGGCGTTCGATGTCGTCCGGTATCGTGACATCCGCCACGGCGGGAAACACGTCGCCGCCGGTCGCCTGGGAGATCTCGTCAGCCGCCGCGGTGATCTCCTGCTCATTGCGTGAGCAGATGGCAACGCGAACACCTTCGCGTGCCAGTTCCTCCGCGATCGCTTTTCCCAGGCCCTTACTGCCACCGGTGACCAACGCCACCTTTCCGCGCAGACCAAGCTCCATAGCCGTAATCCTCACACTGTGCTCGTATCTCGCGACGCTCACTTCTCAGCGTAGACCGGCGGTTCATAGGGGATGCGGAGACCCGAGGCCACCGCGTTGCTGCCGTTGAAGAAGTCGACTACCGCCATCACTTCCAGAATGGCCTCGTCGTCGAGACCCAGCGCACGGAGCGCATCGGTGTGGCTGTGCAGGCAGTAGTCGCAGTTATTGGTCGCGGAGACCGCCACCGCGATGATCTCTTTGGTGACGCGGTCGACCTTGCCGGGTTGCATGACGGTCTTGAGGTTGTTCCAGGTTGCCTCAAGGTAGTCCGGATTGAGCGCGAGCGCCTTCCAGAAGTTCGGGACTCTGGCGAGCCCGCGGCTCGCCAGAATCTCGTCATAGACCGCCTTCACCTTGCCGGTCGCCTCGTCCTCCGAGACGTATCTGGTGAGCAGCATGTCCACCTCCCGCCGGGATGTTCACGCGGCACATGGCCCCTCGTCACCGCTGAGTCAGTGTCTGAAAGGCTAAATTACCGGATCGTTGCTGTTCCCAGGCGCGCTCGCGGGTGTCTCGTTCGCCTCCTGTTGCCGCACCGCGTCCAGCATTTCACGGAAGCCACTGCGCGGCGGCGAGAAGATATCCAGCGCCCAGCAGCCCTTGTCGTACGTGCGTGCGGCGTGGGGAACGTTCGGCGGCACGACATACACCTGCCCCGGCCGGATCATGTGTTTCTCGCCGTTCATCTCGAACTCATATTCGCCTTCGAGAACCGTGCCAATCTGCTCCTCTGGATGCTGGTGCATCGGCGCAACGGTGTTGGGCTCAAAATACACGTAATTGAAGAGGATGCTGTGTCCAAAGATGGGCTTGAAGCGGATACCCTCACCGAGGTTGACGAACGGGATGTCGTCAGCCGATGTAAACGTGGGCGGGAATGATGGATCGATCTCGGTCTGTTCGGTTGGCATTTGGAAGTAATTCTTGCTGGCATCGCTCATGGTCTGGTCCTCTCATCTGCTCTGGTGCCGGATGGGCGCGGCGGATGCGCCCTGCCCGGCAACGATACGACACTACGCGTTGCGAGGCAGTCCATCTTCGGACACCTCGTTCTGGTCCGCGCTGACCAGCAGCGACGACATCATCCGCTGCGCATGGAATAAGGCCGGTCGCTGCGCAAGCGCCACCTGGCGAGTGAAGCGGACCGCCGGTCCCGCGATCGAGATGGCCCCGACGACCGCCGGTCCACGACGCACCGCCATGGCGATACAGCGCACGCCGTCCATGTACTCCTCATCGTCAATCGCGTAGCCACTCACCTGGATCTCACGCAGCTGCGCCGTGAGCGCATCAAGCGTGGTGATGGTGTTCCCGGTGAGGGGCTGCAGGCTCAACGATTTGAGCAGATCGTTTCGTGTCTGCGCCGGAAGCGCGGCGAGAATCGCCTTGCCCATGGCGGCGCAGTGAATTGGCACCCGGCTCCCGATGCTCAGACCCCAGCGGAGCGCATGTTGCGACTCGACACGATCGACGTAGACGACCTCCGAGCCATGCGGAACGCCGAGATTCGTGCTCTCCCCTGAGCGTGCGGCGAGCTCTTCGAGAATGCCATGAATGTGCGGCTTGACGGCTTGGTGGACCGTGCCGGACACTTTCAACCCGAGCACATAGCAGCTACTCTCAGGAACACGCACCACGAATCCGCGATGCTCGAGCGTCAAGATGAGCCGGTGCGCGGTGGACTTCGCAATCGAGACACGCCGGCTCAGCTCGGCAAGCGTGAGTCCTGTCGGCGTTGCCGCCAGCGCGTCAAGAATGGCGAGCGCGCGATCCAACGAGCGAACGATGTGTGCCGAGTCGGTCTCGGTCATCTCGGTCGTCGCGGTTGTGCTCGCGCCCTCCAGGAGTTTGGCCATAGTCCGTCCCTCTCGTCGTTGCGGGTGTTCTCGTTACCCGACGGAGCGGCAGGACGAGCGGCTAGAAGAGCTCAAGGTACTCATTGACCTCCCAGTCGGTAACGGCGTCATTGAATCGGGCGATTTCGTTGCCCTTCAATAAGGCATAACTGGTGATGAACGCTTTTCCTAACAGCTCCACGAGCGCCTCGTCGTGTTGCAGCGCGGCGAGCGCGTCGGCGAGTGAGTTGGGCAGGCCCGGCAAGTCGGTGCGGGCATACGCGTCTTCGCTCTGAATGAAGGTCTCCGGCTCGATGTGGTTGCGGATGCCGTCGAGTCCAGCGGCGTAGACCGCGGCCATCATCAGGTAAGGGTTGTTGTCGGCGCCCGGTAGGCGATTCTCTAGGCGGGTTGCCGATCCCCGCGCATGTGGCACGCGCAGCAACGTCATCCGGTTCTCCAGCCCCCAGCTCACGTTCGAGGGAGCAAACGTGTAGGGACGCAGGCGCTTGTAGCTGTTGACGGACGGATTCGCGAGCGCGCAGACCGCCGCGGCATGGCGAAGCTCGCCGCCGATGAACCAGCGCGCCACGTCAGACAGGCCATACTCCCCATCGGGATCGTGGAACGCGTTGTGTCCGGCGGTGTCGTACAGCGAGTGGTGGAAGTGCGCGCCGCTGCCACTGATACCCGCGACAGGTTTTGTCATGAAGGTCGCGACGTAGCCGAGCTGGTGCATCAGCTCTTTGACGGCCATCTTGTAATAGGCAGACATGTCGGCGGCGCGCACTCCTTCGAAGTGCCCGCTGCTGATCTCGAACTGGCCGGGGCCGTACTCTGTGTTCGCTTCCTCGATGCCCAGCCCGATCGCTTCAAGATTGGTGCCGAGCGTCGTCAGGATGTCGTCGACCTGCTGCTGCTTCACCTCGGCGTAGCAATTGCTGCCCGTCCACGACGGCTGGGGTGCCTGGCCATGCGCAAGCGATCTGAAGACATAGAACTCGTGCTCGACGGCGCCGTGCGCGACATACCCTTCCTGCCGCAGCGCATCGATAACCCGCTGCAGCACCGCGCGAGGAGCGCTCTCAACCTTCGTGCCATCCAGCGTATACAGGTCGGCGACCACTTTCGCGGTACCCGGAACCCACGGCAGCACGACGAACGTGGAGAGGTCGGGCTTCAGCACCCAGGAGGGATAGCCGCTTGCGAAGCCTGCTCCGGCGGGCACGACGAAGTTGGCTCCCGTATCCACCGAGAGCATCGCCGAGGGATACTGGATGCCTTCCTCCAGCCCAGCGCGAAGAAACATCGATTGGCTCACGTTGCGGGCGCGGGCGACACCGCTATTGTCGATGAAGGTCACCCGCACCGTGCGAATACCATCCCGTGTCATCCGTTCTCGGAGCGCCGCCGCGTCCGCTGTCGGAGACTCACTCATTCCAACCTGCCTTTCACCGTGCGGTCCGCTACTGCCGCTGTGCTGCCGCATCTGCCACAACTGCCGACAGGCGGCGTATGCCTTCGTCAATCTGCTCGAGCCCGACATAGCTGTAGCTCAGCCGCAGATGCGTTTGCCCTTGGGCAGGGTCTGACGCGAAGAAGGGCGGCCCTGGAACATAGGCGACGCCCCTCTCCAGCGCCTGCCGCGCGAGCGCCGTGCTGTCGAGTCCGTGTGGCAGCGTGACCCAGGTGAAGAAGCCGCCTCGTGGCTCTGTCCAGCGCACGTCCGGGGGCAACAGGCGCTCCATGCTGTCGAGCATGCGCCGGCAACGCTGGGCATAGATCGCGCGCGCATGGCGCAACTGCTCGTCCCACCAGCCGCGGCGATCGAACTCGAGCAAGACACACTGGCTCAACGTGCTCGCGAACTGGTCGGTTGTCTGTTTGGCGAGCGTCATCGCCTGGATGATCTGGGCCGGCCCCGCGACACACGCGATGCGCGCGGCGGGGAAGAGCGTCTTGGCATAGGTGTCAATCAGCACGACACCGTCAGGATTGCGCGACCAGAGCGTGGCGGGCTGGTCGTCCGCCCATCCGAGCAGGCGATAGGCGAGATCCTCCACGAGCAGCAACCCGCGCTCGGCCGCGACTGCCACCAGTGCGTCTCGTCGCGCCGCCGACATCGTGATGCCGCTGGGATTCTGGTAGTCCGGGATGGTGTAGAGCATCTTCGGCCGCCGCCGTTCCCGCTCCAGATCGTCCAGCAGGTGCCGCAGCGCCGCGACGTCGAGCCCGTCGTCGTCAATTGGCACGCCGCGTATCTGCCCCTGATAGCTCGCCGTCACCATGCACGCGCCGAGGTAGGTGGGCGCCTCCATCAGCACGATATCGCCGGGATCGACCAGCACTTTGTTGAGCAGGTCGAGGGCTTCGATCCCGCCGCTCGTCACCATCACGGCCTCTCGCGGGCGTGTGATCCCTTCGTGTCGTGCCAGATAGGACACGAACCAGTCGCGCGTCGCCGGAAGCCCCGGTGTCGGGCCATACTGGAGCGCGGTGGCCGCGATATCGCGCACGACCTGTTGGAGCACGTCGGCGACCTTATCATTCAGAAACGTGGCCGCGTCGGGCAGTCCCCCAGCGAACGAGATGATGTCGCTCCGGCCGCCGAGCGCGAGGAGGCTCGCGAGCGCGTCGTTCTCCATGTCGGTCATGCGCTCCGAGAACAGGTCGCGCCAGTCTGTGGTGAGGGCGTTCGGGCGTACGGTGATCTCCATGTTCAGAACATCTCCATGTACTCGTTGCGATCCCAGTCGGTCACGTAGGCGTTCGCTCGGTCCACCTCCATGCGCTTGATGGTCGCGTAATCCGAGATAAATTGCTCGCCGAACGCCTCCACGAGCGTCTCATCCGCCCGCAGCGTCTCAAGCGCGTCTGGCAACGTGCGCGGCAGCGGCGGCGCGCTGTCAGACGCGGGCATCGGCTTCTGCGTGCGGATACCATCCAGCCCGGCGGCGAGCACCGCCGCGAGCGCGAGATAGGGGTTGCTGGCGGCGCTCGGTAGCCTATTTTCGATGTGCGTGCCGCTGCCGCGCTGCATTGGGATGCGCAGCAGCACGGTGCGGTCCTCCCAGCCCCAATTGACGGTGATGGGTGCGAAGCGGTTGGGGACGAGCCGCTTATAGCAGTTGAGCGTGGGGCTCGTCAGCGCCACCATGGCGGGTGCGTGAGCGAGCTGGCCTGCGAGGAAGTGCCAGAACAGCGGCGAGACGCCGCTCTCCGCGTCGGGGTCCACCAGCAGATTGTGCCCGTCGCGGTCGAGCAGCGAGATATGGACGTGGCAGCCGTTGGCGTTCGCGTCGTTGAGGGGCTTCGTCATGAACGTGGCGAGATAGCCGTGGCGGCCCATCACCTCTTTGACCGACGTCTTGAACTGAAAGGCGTCGTCCGCGGCGCGCATCCCGCGTTGATGCGCGAGGCTGATCTCGCACTGCGCGGGACTGTACTCATGCGAGAACGCCTCGACGGCGATCCCCATCCCGGCGATCGCCGTGAAGATGGGCTGCCAGATCGGCTCCGCACGTGCATGCACCAGCTCGCTGCCATACTGCAGCGTCGTGTCGAAGGGGATTGTATTGCCGGACTGATCGCGCTGGAATACGGTGAACTCATATTCCAGCGCGCTGTCGACGGTGACGCCGTTCGCCTCGGCCTGGGCGAGCTGGCGTTTCAGCAGGGCGCGTGGCATCGGCGCGGGATGTCCGTCAGGGTCGTAGAGGTCGGCGAGCACGCGCGCCTGGCCAGGTGCCCAGGGCAGTGGCGTAAACGTCGTCAGATCAGGAATGAGCCGCCAGTTGGGAAACCCGTTCGTCAGATCGATGGCGCTGATGGGGGCGATGCCGCAGGCCGAATCGACGGCGAGCACGAAATTGGTGAAATAGGTGCCGCCGGAAGCCACCGCGTCCAGAAAGGCGTCAGACGGCACGGTGCGCCCGCGCGCAATGCCGTGGAGGTCACCGAGACTGACGCGCACGCTGGTGATGTCGTGCTCCTCGATCAGCTCAGTCACGCGGGTGATGTCGTCCTCGCGTGGCATGGGCAGCTCATCTCCCATCTCTCGCCTCCTACGCGTAGTACTCAGGAGCGTGGCGCAGCGTCGCCCATTGATCTGGATCGTGGCCGAAGATCACCAGCGTATCGGGCTTCGCGGCCTCCTGACGCAACCGCTCCACGGATGCCTGGCCCAAGGTGGGATCATTCATCGCGCTGAGCGCGTCGTCCGTCCAGTTCTTCGCGGTATAGACAGCATCACCCGTGTAGAGGATGCGCTGGCCCCCGCTCAAGCGAATGAGCACCGACTGATGGCCCATCGTGTGCCCCGGTGTGGAGAGCAGATCGAGCCCCTCGCAGATCGTGCGGTCACCCTGCATGGTCTGGTAGGCGAGACCCGGCACGTCCCAATCGCGCGACGTAATCCGCCCGGCGCGGGCTGCCGCGATCTCCGCCTCTTGCACCAGAATCGGCACCCCCGGAAAGTGCGCGTTCCCGCCGGCGTGATCGAAGTGCAGATGCGTGTTGATCACCGCTGTAATATCGTGCGGACGCAGATCGAGCCGCGCGAGCTGGCGATCGATCGCGTCCTCGGCGGCCATGTGGGGAAAGATCTCTTCACCGTCCAGGTCACCCGTGCGATCGATCCAGCTATCGGGCATGCCCGTGTCGATGAGGTACGTTGCGTTCTCCGTTCGCACGAGCAACTGCAGCACCGGCACATGTACCCGGCCGCTCAGTCCCTTCCCTGGCATGAGCACATCATTGCCGACTTCACACCACCCACATTGCAGCAGATAGAGATGCATCATGACGCTTCCCCGCTCCAGCTCGATGACGTATACCGGGCGATGCGATCCTCATGGACGGGATAGCCGAGCCCTGGCGTCGGAGGGACGGCGATCAGGCCGTCCGCACTTATGGTGTACGTTGGGTCAACCAGATCTTCGGCGTAAAACACCGATGACGGCGACATATCCGCCGGCAACGAGAATCCGGGCAGCGAAGCGATGGCGATGTTAAAGGCCCGGCCGATTCCCGACTCCAGCATGCCGCCAACCCAGAGGGGCACGTCGCGCTGGCGGCACAGGTCATGAATCGCGAGACTGGCGGCCGGTCCACCGACGCGCCCCGGCTTGACGTTGAGAATGCGGCAGGCGCCAATATCCAGCGCACGACGCGCATCCTCCGGTGAGCTGATGCTCTCGTCCAGGCAGATGGGCGTGCGCAGCTCGCGTTGCAGCCGCGCGTGATCGACAATATCGTCGAACGCGAGTGGCTGCTCTATCATCAGCAGATCGTAGGCGTCGAGCCGCTTCAACCTCGGCAGATCGTCCAGCGTGTAGCTGGCGTTGGCGTCGACCATCAGCACGATGTCGCCGAAGCGCTCGCGTACGGCTTCCACAGTCGCCGCGTCACGCCCCGGCGCGATTTTCAGCTTGATGCGCCGGTAGCCCTCCGCTAGCCGGAGCGCTACTTCCTCCAGGGTCTCCTCCATGGTGGGGTGGATGCCGATGCTCTCCCCGACCTCGATGTGTGTGCGCGTGCCGCCAAAGAGGTCGCTGAGTGAGCGGCCAGACCGCTGCGCGAACACGTCCCAGACGGCACATTCGAGCCCCGCCTTGGCGAAGGTGTGGCCACGGATGGGCGCGAGCATGCCAGCGACCTCCCACGCTTCCGCGAGCGGCTTGCCCAGAATCATGGGCACGGCGTAGTCACGCAGGATGTGCAGGCACGTGCCGGTCGTCTCGGAGCGATAGAAGGGATCGTTGAGCGCGGCGGCCTCGCCGTAGCCCACCAGACCGTCTGTCGTGGAGATGCGCACGAGCAACGTCTGCCGGGTGCGCGTCGTGCCGAAGCTCGTCGTGAACGTGGTGATCAAGGGCAGATCGACGACGAGCAGATCGACACGACGCACCGTGATCGGCTCTGCCTCCTCTCGCCGCGTCGCGTGGGTCGGCGCCAGCATCGAGCACCTGATTTCTTCGCGGTCGTCACACGTGAGTCGGCGTCAGGTCAGGCCGATCCAGGCGAGGCCAGTCCGGCATCGGCCTCGGTGCCGCCTTCTTCCCCCAGCACCTGACCGAGTTCCCTCACCAGCTGCGGGCTTCTGGACCGCAGATAGAAGACGAGGCCGATGCCGATCAGAATCCACAGCGCGGTGAGGGGCGCCATGATGGTAAAGGGCGGAGCTGGGCTACCGATGATCGAGCCCCAGATGCCCAGCGCGTAGGCCACGATGGCGATGATCGGCACTATAAGATGCTTGAGCACGTTGTACTCGCGGCCCATCACGCGTCGGAAGTAGACGATGCCGCTGATGCACAGCGCGACGTAGACGACCGAGATCGCGATGCCCCCTGTGCCGCCGTAGAGTCCATAGACCAGCGTCGGGCCAGTCGCGCCACCCGGCAGTCCCCAGCTCGCGACCGTGGGGAAGCCGACGATGATCGCCAGGAACGTCGCGAGGAAGAGGTTGACGAGAATCGCGTTCACTGGCGTCTTGTGGACGGGATGCGTGCGACCAAGCGCGCGTGGCAGCGCACCGTCGCGGCCCATCGCGAACATCACGCGCACCGTGGCGTTGTGGCAGGCGAGACACACGATGTAGGCGCTGATGATCCCCGCAAGGTCGACGAGCACGACCAGATATGGCGCGAACTTGGAGGCAAGCGTGTGCAGTGGTGTCGGGTCAGCGCCCCACGTGGCGCCGTTGTTCACGCCGTAGCCGATGGAGATGGCATAGGTCATGAGCACGTAGAAGACGACGCCGAAGAGCACCGCACCGAGAATCGAGATCGGAATCGCGCGCCGAGGGTTGCTCGTCTCCTCACCGAGAACGGCGGACGTCTCGAAGCCGATGAAGGAGACGACGGCGAACACGATGCCATAGAAGATGCCGTTCGACCGCAGCACATGCGTGGGTGTGAATGTGCTGAGCGTGTTCCCGTGGGCGCCGCCCTGGGTAATAATGGCGGCGGCCAGGATGACCAGCACCAGCACCGACAGTCCGCCGAAGATCAATTGCGTGCGGGTCGAGAGCTTGATGTCGAAGTACGACAGCAAGAAGATGCCAATCATCCCGAGGATGAAGATGATGAACCAGTTGATGGTCCAGCCAAACAGCGTGTTCAGCAAGACACCGAGGTAGTAGCTGAACCCCGCCATCGTCATCGGGACGAATAAGGCGAAGCCGAAGGTGTAGAGCCAGCCGACGAGAAAGCCGACCAGCGGGCCGAGCGCCTTCGACGTGTAGGTATACGCATACCCGGCGGAGGCCATGCGGCGCGTGAACTGAATGACGACGTAGGCAAGCGCGAGACTCGATAGGCCGGCGATCAAGAAGCTGAGCGGTGTCGAGCCACCCGATGCGGTCGCAGAGAACGAGGTGTTGTAGGCCATGGCCATGGCGGGGGAGAGCACGGCGATTGCCATGGCGAGCGCGTCCCAGGTGCTGAGGGTCCCTTTCTTGAGTTGATAGGCTTCATCACGCGTGTCGGCTGCATGCGGGAGTGCCTTACCAGCGGGTGAGTCTGACATGGGTGCCTCCTGAGAGCAGGATCGTGCATGCCAACTAATGGAACGCCCCTCTGATTATGTCGAACGGTACCATGGACTGTACCTAGTGTCAATCCTGTGCTACAGCTGTGCTCTGGCTCCCGTAGCTCCAGCTTCTCCGTGAACGGTACGCGCGCGCCACCCGGCATGGAGCCATGAAAACAACAGCTTCTCGTGGCACACCCCCACGCCGATTGTGCGTCGCCGCCTGTCGTACGCTGGGTGATAGGTTCGATGTGGAGGGTATACACGCGAACGCGGTTATGTTACCTTGGGTGAAAGGGACGCGGTAGGCACGTTCCACTGCTCGGAACGACGCGCTGTCGGCCGACGCACGTCGAGACATTCGGGAAGGGAAGCGGCTGCATGACGGAGACATCCAATGACCCGACAACGCGCGAACGTCCTCACGGGCCACCTCCAACCAGCGCGATTGAGGGTGGCTATGCCTACTTCGAAGGCGCCATCGTGCCGTTGGCGGATGCGAAGGTCAGCGTCGCGACGCACGCCCTGAACTACGGCACCGGCTGTTTCGAGGGCATTCGGGGCTACTGGAACGAGCGTCAGGGACAACTCTACCTGCTGCTGCTCGCCGAGCACTACGAGCGCTTGCTGAAGTCGTGCCACCTGCTCAAGATCGAGGCAGGCCTCTCGGTCGACGACCTCTGCCGTATCAGTGTGGACATCGTGCGGCGCGGCCAGTTCCGGCAGGATGTGTATGTGCGGCCGCTCGCGTATAAGGCCTCGCCGGTCATCAAGGTCGCGCTGCGCGGGATTCGTGATGAGGTCACGGTTTTCGCGCTGCCGCTGGGCAACTATGTCGATGTGAGTGCGGGCCTGCGCCTGATGACGTCGCCCTGGTATCGCATCAGCGATAACGCGATTCCGGCGCGCGCGAAGATCACTGGCAGCTATATCAACGCCGCCCTTGCCGTGGACGACGCGCAGCAACTGGGCTGTGACGATGCGGTGATGCTCACGAGCGACGGCCACGTGTCAGAGGCGACGTCGGCTAACCTCTACGTGGTAGGCAATGGTCGTCTGTACTCCCCGGCGGTCTCCGACGACATTCTGGTGGGCATCACACGCCGGGCGGTCTTCCAGCTCGCACAGGAGCAGGGGCTCACCGTAGAGTACCGCAGTATTGACCGCACCGAGCTGTTTGGTGCCGACGAGATTTTCCTCTGCGGTACGGGCGTACAGATTGCCCCGGTGATCGAGCTGGATGGGCGGCGCATTGGCACGGGAGCTGTTGGACCGGTGACGGCGGCCCTCCAGCGTGCGTACTTCGCGGCCGTGCGTGGCGAGGACGAACGGCACCGCGACTGGCTCACTCCCGTCTATGAGGGCTAAGAGCCCGGCGTAGGGAGGTTGACTCTCCGCGTCGGTTATACTCGCTCGGTTATACTCGCCTAGCGGAGTGCGGTGTGAATGGTGATGAGCGAGGAGCGGACTATGTGTGAGCTATTCGCAGTCGCCAGCGCACATCCATTCCAGATGCGGGAGTACCTGCGCGTCGCTCGCGACCTCGAGCGCTGGGGCATTGCCGGCATGGGATGGGGCGTCGCCTGGATCGACGCGGAGAGTGGGAGATTGTGTTGCTACGCGTCCGCGCACGCACTGCGCGATGATGAGCAGCACGCGCAGGCGATGAGCACCGCCTGGACTACACGGCTCGTAGTACATCTCCGTCGCCCCTCATTGCTGAGCACATGCGGCCAGGAGGACGCACAGCCGTTTGTCGCGTCCTCACCCTGTTTCGCGTTCGCGCACAACGGAGAATTCGCGCGACACGCGGAGTTCCGGCCGCGCTATGCGAGTGCCGGCGTCCTGCAGGGCAAGGCCGACACGGAGGTGGCGCTCGCCCATCTGGTTGCGCTGCGCCAGCAGGCGGATCCACCCACCTCCCTCACGCGCTTGCAAGCGGATATGGGCGGCAGGAACAACATGCTCTATCTTGGAGAAGATGGGCTGTTGCTGGCCTACGCTGGCAATCGTGAGAACCCCATCTATCGCGTCCAGCATGGCGAACGGCAGGGTATCACCACCAGCCTCTACAGCCGTGACCGCGCGGTCTTTGACCTTGTCATACCTGATGCTGTTGATCTGGGAGACCTCCCGCCAGGCCAGCCGATACTGCTTGCCCCAGCCGCTGCGCCATCTTCGTTCCCAGGGCACGGTGGACTCCACATAGGGGCGTGAGGGCACACCGCAGCCTCCACGGCCCCGATCGCCTGCTATGTGCGGACCGAGCGCCGCCGCGTCCCCCACTGCCTGCACCGCAGCTGGTATGGACACGCTAAGTCGGCAGCGTCTAAAGGCTGACATACAGGATGCCCCTGTGGCATTAAGCACTCCGGCGCTAGTGAAAGGCGGGCTGCACCTGTTCACGCGCCAGTCGTTTGAGCATCCGGCGCATCATGCTCAGGTAGATCCAGGCCTCACTGGATGCGGGCAGGAATTCGTCGTCTTTGCTCATCCGGCGATTACGTCCGATCCAGGCGAAGGTCCGCTCTCTGGACTGGTCCTTCATGTACCAGTCCGGTTCGTCGATCTGCGCAATCTGATCCCTTCTCGCACACCTTCTAATACGAACTGCATAATACCTGGATAATACGGGTATCTATAGGACGCCACACGAGCTCGGCGACATTGCGCCGATGAGGGCCGTTCGCTGGGGCACCCGGCTCGAAGCCGCTGACGGTCGTGAGACTGCCCTTGACGCCGCTATCGCCTCGTACTACGTTCACCGAAAGTGCCGAGTAAGCCATGAGATGGTTGACTCATACCTCCAGGTCCACACTCGCTGCTCAAAATCACGTAGCCATCGCAGCGATGCTATGAATCGAACTGGGACGCTCGTCTGCCGCTGACGCACACGGTGGACGGCACGATGTAGTGTCCAGAGATCACTGCTCGTCGTCGCCCAGCGCCTCGGCGATGGCCGCCTCCACCGAGAGCGCCCGGCCGGCACCGTGGGCGGCGGCCCAGGCTTCCTCGCCCAGCCCGGCCCGCGCTACGCCTACCACCGACGCGATCGCGGCCGCCATGGACGCGGGTATTTCCATCGACCGGCGCATGCCAATCCGCTCGCGGAAGGCGGCGGCCGCTCCTAGCAGGCGTGCCGCCCGCTCCGCCTGCCCCAGAGCCGCACAGATAGAGGCGTACACCTCCAGACGCTCCCCAAAAAAGCGCACATCCCCGCCTGCCTGGACGACCGCCACCGCCTCGCGTGCCAGTGCCTCCGCCTGGCGCCGGTGCCCTCGCTGCCAGACAATCAACGCCTGCAGGCTCAGTGCCGCCGCGGTCCCAACGGCGTAGTTTACCTGGCGGCATACGGCAAGGCCCTCCTCGCTGAACGCCTCGGCGAGCTCCAGATCACCGGACGCCAGGGCGAGGAGGGCCAGGCTGTTCAGGGCGTTCCCTTCGCCGGTCTTACTCGGGATCACCATCGCGCGCAGCAGCAGCAGGCTCTCCTCGTAGCAAGCGCGTGCCTGCTCCAGGTTGCCTTGCTCCTGGAGGGCCATGCCCACGTTGTTGAGGATCTGGGGCGGGGGCAACGTGCGGACATCGAGCGTGCGCGCCAGCGCCAGACTCTGCTGCAGCGGCGGCACAGCCTGGTCGGCGTCGCCCTGCCAATAGGCCAGCAGGCCCAGCGCGTACAGGGCACGCGCGCGCACATACCCTTCGCTGATGGCACGGGAGCGCGCCTCCTTCCTGGCGGTCGTGCTGGCCGAATCCAGCGCGAAGAGCGCCTCGAGCCACGAACGCCCTTCGCCCAAGTGGCCATGCATGGCCCACATCCACATGAGCGCACCAGCAAGGCGCAGTCCCTGGACTACGGGCGCTTCGCCTCCCGAGCCCAGCGCCGGCAGCTTCGCCTCACACACGGACGGGAGACGACGCGCTCGGCTGGGTCGGCGCTGCTGCTCGGCACGCGCCCGGAGCCAGCCGAGGGCAGCGCGCAGGTTGTCATGGTCCTGCTCCAGCCGCTCCTGCGCGGCGTCGAATTCGCGTTCCTCTAATTCGCCCGGCAAGTCGAGGTAGAGGATGTCCCACGGCTGCTCGGCTAGACCCACATAGTAGGCCGCATGTGCCCGATGCAGCGCCGCCGCCTCGTTGCCATTGTCCCCGGCCTCCAGCTGTTCGAGCGCGTATTCGCGGACCACAGACAGCAGCCGGAAGCGCACCGCCTCACCGTCCCGCTCTCGCTCCCCCTCCGCCGCGTCCTCGTGCCAGGGCTGCACCAGGCTGGAGTCCACTAGGGCCGCGAGCCCGTCCAGCACGCCCGTCCCTAGCGGCGCGGCCCCCGGAGGCGTGGCGCAGACCGCCTCAGCCGCCCGCACCGTGAAGCTACCCACGAACACCGCCAGGCGCCGGAAGAGCGTACAGTGCTCTGGGGAGAGCAGGTGCTCGCTCCAGGCCAGCGTGGCACGCATCGTCTGCTGCCGTGCCTCCAGGTCGCGCGCTCCCCCCGTCAAGAGGGGCAGCCGCTGCTCTAGCCGCTGAAGCAGGTCCGCGAGCGGCAGCACCTTCACCCAGGCAGCGGCCAGTTCGATCGCCAGCGGCAGCCCGTCCAGCCGGGCGCAGATGGCCGCTGCCACGCTGGCCGCTGCCGCCGTGAGGCGGAAGTCGGGCCAGTGGGCCTGCGCCTGCGCGATGAAGAGCGCCACCGCTGGCGCGTCCAGCAGCCGCACCGTGTCGGGCAGCTGTGCGCTCTGCGAGGAGCCCGTGCCGACGGGCACGGCCAGGGGGCAGGACCGGGACCTCGTGTTCGCCCCGCAGGCGCAGCTTGACGCGACTGGTGGCCAGCACACGCAGGCCGGGGCACGTCGTCAGCAGGTCGGCCACCTGCGGCGCTGCCACCGCCACCTGCGGCGCTGCCACCGCCACCTGCGGCGCTGCCACCGCCACCTGCTCGCAGTTGTCCAGCAGCAGGAGCAGCTTCCGCGTGCGGAGGTAGTCGCGCAGCAGCTCCGCGATGGGCGTGCTTCCCGCCTCCCGCAGTCCGAGGGTGTGCGCGATGGTCGGGACGACCAGTTCGGGGTCGCTGAGGCGCGACAGGCGCACCTACCAGACGTCATCGGCGAAGGCGTCGACGAGTTCAGCTGCCACCTGCAACCCCAGCCGCGTCTTGCCCACGCCGCCCGGCCCGGTCAGCGTCAGTAGCCGCACCGCATCCTGGCGCAGCAGCGCACAGATGCCCGCGACCGCTTCCTCCCGGCCGATAAGCGGAGTGGGTTGGATGGGCAGGTTGTGCGCATGGCGGTCGAGCGTCTTGAGGGCCGGAAAGTCCGTCGGCAGACCGGGGTCGGGTAGGACCAACTGCGCGAGGTGCTCGGGCTGCTGCAGGTCCGTGAGCTGGTGCGCCCCCAGGTCGCGCAGTGTGAGACCGTCCTCCGCGAGGGACTGCTCGACCAGGGCACGGGCGGACTCTGAGAGCAGCACCTGCCCGCCGTGCCCAGCCGCCGCGATGTGCGCAGCGCGAGACACATCCAGCCCCACGTAGTGGCCGCCGACCACGTAGGGCGTGCCGGTGTGCAGCCCCATACGCACCCGCACCGTGACGCTCTCCGGCCAGGCGTAGGCAGCCAGCGCGCGCGTGGCCTCGGCAGCGGCCGCCGCGGCCGCGGGCGCGGTAGGGAAGGCCACGAAGAAGGCATCGCCCTGCGAATCTACCTCCACGCCGGCATGCGCCGCGACGGCAGCCCGCAGCAGCGCCCGGTGCTGGCTCACCACCGCCGCGTATCGCACGGCGCCCAGCCGCTGGAGCAAGCGGGTCGAGCCCTCGATGTCCGTGAAGAGGAAGGTCACCGTGCCGACGGGCAGGTCCCCACTGCCTGGGGCTGCGGCCGACCCCACAGGGGAGGGGCCGACTGGCATGGGCGCCCGGCGTGCGGCGACCTCGAACGCGGCGCGCTCGTCGCCCGCGAGGCTGAGGGCGTCAGCCAGCAGCGCGACCGAGTCCCTTCGCGGAGCCCGCCGGGTGCCGCGCTCGAGCGTGCCGATGGCATCGACGCTCAGGTGGGCGCGCTCAGCCAGCTCTTCCTGGGTGTGCCCAGCCGCGATGCGGTAGCGCCGCAGCAGATCGCCGAAGGTGACAGACGACGTCGAGGTCATCGCGGGTGCCCCCTCTCCACTGTTCGGCTACACCCAACAGAGCTCGGGGTCCTGACGTACCACGTGCCACACCACTCCGACGCAGACTACGCGTATCGTACCAGCCAGACCAGCCAGACCGCGCCTGCCATCCTACCGCGCTCTCACGAGCGCCTGGCACATATCCATCCGCCATGGTAACACCGTGCCAGTCCATCCGCAATCGCCCTGTGGCCCCATCGCGCGCCATCTCGTGGAGCGATGCTCGGGAGCACTTGTCAAGGTCACTGTCCAGGCGATTGTCCGGGCTGTCCGTGGTCAGGGAGTCCGACGCGAGGCATCCTTGAGCCGAGGGCGACATCCACGCGAGGTGCGCGTCGATCGTCAGCCTCGTTACCTCCACGCCAAAGGATGGTAGTGACAATGAACGCGATGAAGTGGGCGCCTCTCCAACGGCCGAACCGCGTCGTCTGCGCAATCGTCCTGGCCGTAACCCTCGCACTGGGCGGCCTTGAGGCATGTGGATCGTCCCAGCACGCGAGTCCGCCAAGTCCAGCGAGCTCGGGAGCCCAACAAGCCGCACCCGCTCAGCCGAATGCGTGGCCAAACCCGCCAGCACGCGGCCCACGCTAAGGACGCGCCAGGAGTCGGCTCCCGGCGAGGACCATCGCCCATGGCAGTTCTTGTGTTTCGGGTATCAGGACAGTCCGTGTGCTGTCACAGCGCACCACGACAGATGGGCAGAGCAGAGCACAACTGAGCCGGAGGTAGACGACGATGACACCCCCCTTCTTCCTACAGCAACAGACGGCGGCGCACCAGCAGCAGCTTCTCACAGAGGCCGAGAAAGCGCGTCTGGGAGACGAGGCACGGGCTGGTGTACGTGGCACGCTGGGTATGTGGCTCATCCTACGACAGCGACTGGGCTCTGCACTGGTACGCGCGGGCATACGGGTGCGTGGGCAGAGCAAGGCGACAGTGCCCGAGATGCGCGATCTGCCGGTATCGCCCACAGCCCTGGCAGAATTCGCGTCGCTCCGTTCACCAGATGCGTTCTCATCCGCAGCGCGTCGGTCGCACTGAGGAGGATTCCCAGCGTGCTAGCAGTCTCACACGACGCCGGAGGGTGCGGCCACTTGGGATCCGTCTCTGTACAGGGGAGCCTGCGAGTTGTCTGCGCATGCCTGCTCCCTGGACGGCCAGCGCTGCGCTCGCAGCCGAGGCCAAGACACTGTCCTGAAAGGACGGCGTCTCGCTGCGCGTCTCCGCGCGCATGGCGGGTCAGGACACGTTCTCCGAACACCGTCAGGAATCTCGTATGGCGGTCGGGGCGAACCGTCAGCACTCCAGCGAGCTCGGCGAGGAGCGCCATCCCGATGAGGAACCACACACACACCTGCCATGCTCGTGTCCGTGAGTGTAACTCGGCGACGTTGAGTGGACCGTCAGTGCCTAAGGTGTACCCAACGCGTTGAACGAACCAAGGGAAGGGCGGCTCGGCTGCCCTCCGTCCGGCTGTGGAGGTTAATCACTCTCAATCCGATGCGGAAGAGCATTATGCCCAGCCCGACAGGAATAGTCTGGCCTCAGTCATAAGCTGGCGCGTAGGCCGGACCGCGGTACCCGACCAGAAGGCAGACGGTGGCGAACGCGATCACGTCGTAAAGATGTCGGATGCGAGTCAGGAGGATTGGCACCAGCACGCTATGGACAACGCCCACGCCAGTGTTGACGGACGACATGGTCCAGACTGTTGCCTGGTCAAAGCCCACGCCAGTGTTGACGGACGACATGGTCCAGACTGTTGCCTGGTCAAAGCCC
>CAYRVF010000056.1:0-10734 GCA_964427535.1 uncultured Ktedonobacterales bacterium | reverse complement strand
ACGCCAGTGTTGACGGACGACATGGTCCAGACTGTTGCCTGGTCAAAGCCAGCCGACATCGTAAGGAGCGTTGGAAGCCTCACGACCATCGCATACGTAGTGAGCGCACTCACACCATAAAGGATTGGCCAGCGCCTGGGTGCTGGCCAATCGCCCGAAGTGCGGACGCGGTTCTCCGCCGACGGTCACGCCAGACACCTCGTGACGACAACCGCTCGCGGTGTCCAGGCGACTATTTCTGTCCCAGACGGGCCAGCGCGCGTGTCATCTCGTCACTCACTGAGGTGGACGACCGGACGAGCGCGCGAGAAAGCTCCTCACCTGATGTGACGTGCTGGGGCGCGAACAGCAGTGCCTGCCTGCTTGCTGCCGTCCGACCACAGGCTCCTAGGGCGCTGCTGAGGAGCAGGGTGAGCACTGCACCGGTTGCCATCGAGTGCAGCGTGTGTGAGGAGATCGTCTTCATAGGTAGGCTATCCTTTCACAACAACGTGCGTATCGTGCCCCTGTAGGGCGCCTGGAAGACAGACATGCAAAGCGTCGCTTCGCTGGAGAGGCGCTGGCTGGACAACAGGCAGTGCAGGGCGGCACCGGGGACGCACTATCAGCACCGTCGATGCACTGGAGATGAGAGAGCGCTTATCGGGCACCGGGCCTTGGGGACTCAGGCGCTGGGAGAGCTGGCATTACGTGTGTAGCGTAGAGCGGGAGGGCAACTTGCCCTCCCGCTTTAGGGCTGACCGGCGAAATAGGTGGCCCAGTCGTAGCGCACAATCTTGCCGTGCTGGACATCAAACACATGGACGCAGCGGCTTGGTACATGCAGAGGCGGACTGCCCGCATGCTCGTACGCCAGCACGACGTTGTCCGCGAGGCTGCGCTGACTCTCGGTGGTCCATTGGTAGCCGGGCAGTTTCGTGGCCAGGGTCTGGTAGAAGTGCGTGATCGCCGGGAGCCCATGGACGACCGTGGTGACCCCTTTCGGGGAGGGCTGCGTCAGCGTGGCATCTGACGCAAAGACGGAGGCCATGCCGGAGAAGTTGCCGCTCTTCATGCCGGCATTGAGGATCTTGAAGTAGTGTGTAGCCACGGCCGTGGCCGAGAGGTCGCTTGCTACTTGCCGGGGTTGTGCCTGCGCTTGCGCGCCGCAGGCGGCCACCCCAGCGGCCAGCGTCAGCCCCAGTGTCGCGACGATGGCGAAGCGTACGAGCCGGTGCGGTGTCATGTCGGTGCCTCTGCCTTTCATATCGTGGCCGTCGTATAGTCGTCCACAGCGTTGGTGACCTGCACGCGAGTGAGTGTGACGTCTCTTGCAGGGGGCTCCGGGTGTTTTGGTTCCCGCCGTGGTTCCCGCCGTGGTTCCCGCCGTGGTACCCTCCTTTCTCGCTTCTTAGACGTCTGGTGCAGCCACGTCTCGTGAGGCGCCAGCCGCTCACTGAGAGGCACTCCCGTACGCACCTCGATGCCGGGCGTCATCGCGACGCACGGGAGGACATGGTCACGCGTGCTGCTCCTTCGGTGGTTGGTGCCGGTCGCCACCTGCGCGCGGGTGCCGTCCTCGTCAGCAAGGTTGCCTGAGAGTGGATCCCCAGACCACCGACAACTCGGACAATCACTCGGACAACGACCCCCGCATTCGACCTCGCGGGATGGCGTGAACTGGGGCGATGCGCCATTGCGCATGGACGGGCGCAGTGCTACCATGCGTGAATACATCGCTGCGGTGCTGCCACAGAAGCACCGCAGCATCCGGTACGGCTGGTCTGGCGGGCACATCTGATGTGTGACGTAAGGTGTCTGGTGGGTGCGTGACACGACCCTGAACACGTGCGGCTGCGGCCGAGCACTGTGGAAGGGGGACACCAGCGATGGCCTCCGCGTCGTCCGTGAGCTTTGGGGACCTGCTGCGGCGCTACCGGGTGGCGGCGGGCCTCACGCAAGAAGAGCTGGCTGAGCGGGCCCACCTGAGCGTCGATGCGGTGAGCACGCTGGAGCGAGGTATGCGCCGGGCCCCGCGCAAGGCCACGGTGTCCTTGCTGGCTGACGCCCTGGCTCTGCAACCCGAGGACCGGGCTGTATTTGTGGCCGCAGCCCGGCAACACACGACGCTGGATGCGGCCACGATGGCCACGGCACCGGAGGTCGCGACGGCGGGCGAGGGCTCCTTCCCTGCCGTCAACCGTGTAGAACTCCACTCCAAGGCTACAGGCAGCCTTAGCCTCCCCGAGGACCTAAGCACACCTGCGCATTCGGCTCTCCCCTCTGGCGTGAAGCATAGCATCGCGGTCCTGCCTGTCCGACAGAAGGCCAGGATCATATCTGGCACTACCACAGGATTGCTTATCAGCCTGTCGATCCTGGTCATCATTGGATGCGTTCTGGGCGCCGTGAGCCTAGGTGCGCATTACGGTATACTCGGCGAACGCGAACATCCCCCTGCTCTCGGTGTGGTGCGCGGAGGTACCTGGACGGACGAGTCCTTTGGAGATGCCAGTTCGCTCCTGGCCAATGGCCCGATCTCACCGACTGGGTCCCAGATCGAGCAAGCGTTGTACCTGCCGCTCTTTTATGGGGATGCGCATGGGGTGCTGCATGCTGGAGCGGCAACCGTAATCCCCACCGTGCAGAATGGCGGCATCAGCGCCGATGCCACCACCTGGACGTTCCATCTGCGTCCCCATCTGGTCTGGTCGGATGGTCAACCCTACGATGCCCGCGACGTCGCCTATACGCTAAAGCTCCGGCTCGATCACGCGTTATACGCGAGGATTCCCATCATTGGGCCGATTGGTCTGGAGCTCATCCGTTCAGTGGACATCTCGTCAGACAATCTCTCCATCACCTTTCATCTCAAGCAGGCGTATGTTCCATTCCTCCAGTACTGGGCGGATGGCATATTTGCCCCGCTGCCGGCGCACCATCTTAGCTCGATGGCTCCCGACCAGATCATCCATTCACCCGACAATTTGAACCCTCAGGTGGTGAGTGGCCCCTTTAAGATGGCTGAGAGCGTGCCGGGAGACCACTACACCCTCGTGCGCAATCCGCGCTACTATCGCGCCCGCGAAGGCTTGCCCTACCTGGACAAGGTGGTATTCCACATTGGCGGTACCGACACTTTTCTCAAGGATCTTCAGACACGGACCTTCGATTCGGCCTATTGGCTGGATCAGAGCCAGGCGCAGACGTACCACCGTCTCCACGGCTATACGCTCATCTCGCCTCCGACCACGAATGGCTTTGAGGCGCTGTACTTCAACTTCCACAATGCGGTTCTGGCCAGCCACCTAGAAGTCCGCCAGGCGATGGCGATGGCTGTTGACCACCAGGCGATGATCCAGGCAAGTCCACTGGGGCTCGCAACTCTTCTCTGCACCGATCATGGCTCGTTCTACCATCCGGGCTATGACCCTGCGCCCCCTTGTCCGCCAATTGATCCGGCGGCGGCCAACAAGCTGCTGGATGACACCGGGTGGGTGCGAGGCCCCGATGGCGTACGCAGTCAGAGGAACGAGCGCCTGGAGTTCGAGTACTCGGTGGCAACCGGAGCCAATATATTGGGCACTAATATTGAGCTGGCTGTCCAACGCATCGTCCAGCGCAACATGCAGGCGATTGGCATCAAGCTCGACATTCAGAACTATGACCAAATCACGTTCTTCGGCGCTTTTTTGCAAGAAGGGAACGCGTCGCCACCAACGGGAGCTGTGGCGGGCAGATATGACATCGCCGAGTTTGGGAATTACTTCGGATACGATCCCGACGATTCGTCGATGCTGGCGTGTGACCAGATATACCCCTACGGAGGCAACATTGACTTCTACTGCAATCCGGCCTTAGATGCCCTCTACAGGCAGGAGCTCACCACCGTGGACGCTGGTGTGCGACAGCAGATCTTCGATCAGATCCATCGCATCTACCTCACCCAGTTTCCTTTCATCACGCTGTATAGCTCGCTCGACCTCTACCTCGTGCGCACGGGTTTGCATAACTACAAGCCCAGCCCCTATACCGGAGAAGCCGTCAACATCTGGGAGTGGTGGTGCGATAAAGGGACGTGTTAGGTGAGGAGAATCGGGTCCATTCGGACCTGACACGTCACGAGCGCGTAGCTGAGCGCGAGCCTGTCCCAATCCATGTTCGAGCGCTGCAGTGAACTCCAGTCGCCGCGCCTTGTGGGGAGCGGCCGTGGCGGTTGGTGACCCACCCCTTCATAGTCTTGCTGAAGATATGTGGCTTCTCCCGAACGCACGTCGATGCTGCACGTCGTCGGCGCCATCAGTGTGGATCTGCTGCGCGTCTGCTCTCGCCTGGTGCGGTGATTGCCGCTCAAGTCGATCAGCTGGTGCCGCGCGGCGGTGGTTCCGGCCCGTCCCCGCGTGATTCGTGATGTCCGTGGAGGCGGCGGCGATGGCGGGATGCGTCGCCAGGCTCGACTGCTCGTCCTGGCGCCTGCTCGTGCTGGCGACTGCTCGCCACGCATTCGAATCAACGGTGAAGATATCGCCCCGCTTCCAGAAGGGGCGACGCCATGCCTCGCTTGCCGGGTGTATCATGTGCCCGATGGACACATGGCTCCCGTGCCAGCAAGAGGCGCTTGTTACTGCCCTGCAACCGGCGCCGCGGTAGAGATAGGGTCGCACAAAGGCGAGACACCTAGCATCCTTGTCTCCTATACACCATTCATCGGCGCATGCGTACGAATACTGGAGGTATCCACTTGGTTACCTTGACGCTCGTGCCGACCGCCCGTCATCGACCCCGTCACGCGATTGCTGAGTAAGAGGAGTGTACCCATGACAGCAGACCCTCACGAGCACGCCGCCGGAGCGTCACAGCGCAGTCGCGTGTCGCGCCGCGATGCGCTCAAAGCCGGTGTGGTCGGCCTGGCCGCACTGCTGTCACTCAGTCACATCACGCCGGCGCTGGCCGAGGAGCTCACCCGCCTGGCGCAACAGCAGCCAATGACCGGACCACGACTAGCCAGCATTCTGGAGGCCGGGCGTACACGGTGGAACGGGCTGCTGGCCCAGGTAGGCGTGGAACGGTTGGAGGTTCCGGGCGTCGAGGGGGAGTGGTCGGTCAAGGAACTGGTCGCGCATCTCACCTGGTATGAGCGCGCTATCGTCGAAGGGGCCCAGCAAGTCCTGGGCACGGGGACGTTCACCCGCCGCCGACCAGCGGGTGTGGGGATAGACGAGATGAATGCGCGCATCGCCGCCGAGAGCCACGCGCGACCAGCCGCCGACGTGCTCGCCGAGGCGGACGAGGTATTCGGGCAGCTCCTGGCCCTGATCGCGGCCTGCCCGCAAGACATCCTCAACGACCCGCACGTTCTCGGGCTGCCCGAGGACCTGGTGCCCTGGATGGGCGTGGCGAACAACTCGTACGCGCATTACCGCCAACATGAGCCAGCACTGTGCGCCTGGCTCGCCGGCAGTGCTGCCTTCTGATCCGCCTTCGCCTCCCAGGAGCTCGCGCATGGCCCTTGTGTCATCTTCAACGTGAGGTCGGTACTGGTGGCGAGCTCATGCTCCGTGACGCAAACGGCGCGGCGCATTCGGCAGGTGTGTGAATCGGAATCGCAGTTGGTACACGCTGTTGTGGTATGTGAGACGCTGCATTCCGCTGTGCAGGGCCAACTACGGCACCAGGCGTATCGAGCGCTCCCCACTCCTTGAGTAGGTTGTTGACGTGACTGCTCATGGCTGTCCCCTCTTCCATGTTGCGAACGCTCTAGTGCGAGTGTGCCGCGTACCCATCTCCGCGCCCAGGGACATGACCACACTATGACTGCACAATAACCCGTACTGTGTTTGTGCCCGTACAATGCGCCCGTACAATGTCCTGCCAGGCGTCAAGCAGCCAGCCTGGACTTCATGGCATGTATCTCAACGAGACACATGTGCCTCCAGAGGGCATATGCACCATGCTATACTTCACTCACGCCTGCGCTGAAGCACGAGCGCGACTCGCCACGACCAACCACGACCAACCATGACCAACCATGACCAACCACGACTAGACCAGCTTATTAACTACCCTCTAGTGCGGCCTCTTGGGTCGGAGGCGCTCCTCGTCCAGCGTACTGCACAGCGCGCCACTCGCTTCCGCTCCTCCGGTCTGAGCGGCCGGGCGCATGCCAGCCCAGCCGTGTGCGTGACGTCGCCGGAAGCCCGCGGTGAGGCGCGTTCGCCAGGCGTGGGGCGACCGGCGCGCTCGGCGAGCGCGCAGCACAGAGAAAGGACCTGGAGCCATGGTCCCCGACGAGAGCAGCCTGTCGCTTCCCCGCGTGCACCAACCGGCCGTCCTGACGGCCGAGACCAGGGTCTGGCGCAGCGAGCTCACCCCCCTGGCCTTCCTGGAGCGCAGCGCCGCGGTCTTCCGCGAGCGTCCGGCGGTGATTGACGGGGCCCGGTCGTACTCATATGCCGAGCTGGGGCAGCGCGTCCGGCGCCTGGCCTCCGGCCTGCGCGGCGCGGGCATAGAGCGCAATGACCGGGTCGCCTTCCTCGCGCCCAACGCCCCACCGCTGCTCGAGGGACACTTCGGCGTCCCGATGGCCGGCGCTGTGCTCGTGGCGATTAATACACGGCTCTCGGCCGACGAGGTGACCTACATCCTCGACCACTCCGGCTCGCGTCTGCTCTTCGCCGGGGTTGAGTTCGCCGCGCTCCTCGCTCAGGTGCGCGAGCGTCTCGGCCGCGACCTCCCGGTGGTCTGGCTGAGCGCTGTTCCGGATGGCACGGAGGTGGCGGCAGACGCCCGGCCCGGCGATGTGGCGTACGAGGCGTTCCTGGCCGGCGGCTCCGACGCGCCCGTCGACTGGTCGCTCGATCCGGAGGAGGGCGAGGACGCGACGATCTCGATCAATTACACGAGCGGGACGACCGGCCGGCCCAAAGGGGTCCTGTATCACCACCGTGGCGCCTACCTCAACGCACTGGGCGAGGTGATCACCGCGGGGCTCGCCACCGACTCGGTCTATCTGTGGACGCTGCCGATGTTCCATTGCAATGGCTGGTGCTTCCCATGGGCGGTGGTGGCGGCCGGCGGGACCCAGCTGTGCCTGCGGGCGTTCGATCCGGCACGCGTCTGGGAGCTGATCCGTGCGGCAGGCGTGACGCACCTGTGCGGCGCCCCGACGGTCCTGATCGCCCTGGCCAACCATCCTGCCGCCACGGTGGGGCCGCTGCCACGCCCCGTCCGGGTGATCACGGCCGCCGCGCCTCCCTCACCCACGATCATTGGCCAGATGGAAGCGCTGGGCGTCACCATCACCCACGTCTACGGGCTGACCGAGACCTACGGCCCGCACACCGTCTGCGCCTGGCACCCGGAGTGGGATGCGCTGCCCCCAGAGCAGCGGGCGCACCTCAAGGCCCGCCAGGGGGTGGCCTATGTGATCGCCGATCCGCTGCGGGTGGTGGACGAGCAGATGGGCGACGTTCCGGCCGACGGGGAGACACTGGGCGAGGTCGTCATGCGCGGCAACAACGTGATGAAAGGCTACTATCGCGACCCAGAGGCGACGGCCAGGGCCTTCCGGGGCGGCTGGTTCCACAGCGGTGACCTGGGAGTGATGCATCCCGACGGCTATATCGAGCTGCGCGACCGCGCCAAGGACGTCATCATCAGCGGCGGGGAGAACATCTCCACCATCGAGATCGAGCAGGTGATCCTCCAGCACCCGGCAGTTCTGGATTGCGCGGTGATCGGGGTGCCTGACGAGCACTGGGGCGAGACGCCAAAGGCATTCGTGGTGCTGCGGCCGGGGGCGACGCTGGAGGCAGCGGACCTGATCGCGTTCTGCCGCGAGCGGATCGCCCACTTCAAGGTGCCGCGCGCCATCGAGTTCGGCGAGCTGCCGAAGACCTCGACCGGCAAGACCCAGAAATACGTCTTGCGCGAGCGCGAGTGGGCCGGCTACGAGAAGCGGATCCATTGAGGGGTCTAGGGCTGGCCATGCGGGTGCGAGCGCCCTGCGGGTTGTGGGTGGCAGCACCAGTGCCGGACGGCCGAAGGCACATGGGGGACGAGCCGCCAGCGTGCGGACAGCGTGGGCGAGCGGTCCGCCCCATCCCCAGGGGGCCGCTCGTCACCGCCCGCATGCCCGGCGACGGTGAGCACCTCCCCGCCGCGCGGCGGTTCGTGGGTGCGTAGCTAAGGCCCAGGTGTCTCGCTCGCGGACGCACCTCCTGCCAGGGGCTGGCACGTCGATTCGCAACCACGGACGGGTGCGGGAAGGAAGTCGCCCGCTCGTCCCATCGTGCTCCAACAGCCTGACCGCCTGTGGGTCACGTCCTCTCAGCCACCGAGTGGCCGGCAAGAACGGCGCCGGATTCGAGGAACGGCACACGTAGAGATACCACGCGTCGGAACTCCCAGCGGCTTCGGTTGGATACGCGTATCGGATTGACTTACTCTCCCAACTGTAGCATGCAGCCACCAGCCGAATCAAACGGCCCGCCAGTCCTGTAATGGAACGTGCCAGGTGCGACGAGGGCAGTCCCCCAGGCATCAAAGAACGCATCTGCTGGGAACGATGCCGCCAGCCGAGCGCTTACATACACATGTTCGACGACCTTGCTTGGATGCAAGGCGAGCGTCAGGTCCTTGATATGCTGGGCATCGGGGGGCAGAAACACTTTCGCAATGGCCTCGGCCTGCGCGTACGTCCACCTAATGCTATTTGCCCGCGGCGGCGTCACGTGAATCTGGTCTACACGGCTGGTGGTGGTGCTGCCGCGCGTCATCGTTCCTACAAACAGGAACGCTCGGGTGCCGTTCACGCTGATTGATTGGTATTGGCTGCCGTCTCCATGGGTCCGTGTCGGCGAGCCAAATTCTCGTGTGAAGTCATCGATAGGGCCGCCAAGTACCGCGCCAGCGAGTGGTTGCGGTCTAGCTGGAGGAGCAGTAGTCAGCGGCGGGGCTTGTTGTTGCGCCGCTGGCTGCGTTGACGTACCGCCCTCGCCTGCGGCTACCAACATGACGCTCACCACTACGACTGCACCGAGAGCCATGATTGCCCAGTGCCAGACCGTCACGTGACGCCGCTCCCGTGGAGGTGGCATGCCAGCGGGAGGTGTCTGTAGTGGAGTCTGCCTTGACATGGAGACAGTGCTCCTTTTGCATGCTGGAGACATCTCAATTGAACAACCACACCTGCTCCTGGCGTAACCACAAATAACACGCCACACTCACAGTGGTAGCACAAACAAGAAGGTCTCACAATTGCACGGCCGACAACCTGGTCCAGCCGTCGGTGGCGACCACCGACGCCAGGGTGGGGGTTGGAGGTGGAGGTACTGGCCGTACCTCTAGTGCACATCCCACCTCATGGTCGAATTCACACCTACTGGGTCACACGTCGAAGAACTACGCCGAACCTTCTGGCACGCGTTCGACAATCTCAACGCCGTACTTCCGATTCAACTCCAAGAGCACGTCCATGTCTGGGCCGCCTAGCGCCTCAAAGCGGGCAGCGGCCTCCTCAAAGAACTTCTCAAATCCTGCCGGACTCATGATCACTTGAATAGTCGCTGGCTGGCTACTCGGATTCGCAAACGTATGCGTGGCCCAGCCTGGCACGAACACGCTCTCCCCGGCTTGGGCATGAACAACCCCTTCGCCCGTGTCGAAGCTGAGTTCACCCTCAAGCAGGTAGAAGTACTCGGTATACGCATGACGGTGTAGCGGTGGCCCCGAGGTGTTGGGCGCGACCGTATATTCGATCATCGAGTAGGCGCCGTTTGTGTCCGCGCCTCGCAGCCTGATGATGATCCGGTTGTGCATGAGCGTGAGCGCTTCCGCATCCGCTGCCTTTGGGAGCTCCTTGATCTGAGCCGTGTCTGCCGTTGCCATGGCGTTCTCCTTCTGTTCGATAAATGAGTGTTGACGAATCGCTTGTAATATCTTGGCAGAGCCTGTACACTATGGCAAGACAGTCGAGAATTGTTCGGAGAAATCGTCAATGTCGTTCGAAAAAAGAGGACGTCCGCCGGAAGATCGGCTTGCCCGACAGCAGGAGATCTATGAGCGAGTGTCGCCTCTCATCCTGACAGTTGGCGCACGACACCTGTCGATGCGCGATGCGGCTAAAGCCGCCTGTATGAGCATCGGCGGGCTGTATCACTACTTCCCCACCAAGCGCGAACTCGTCTTGCATGGGGTGAGTGACGCGGCACGCGCTCGCCTGTGTCGCGACTATCGCGCACGAATCATGAATCTGGCGGCGCTCGGTGTGCAGGGGTATCTGGATGCCTATCTGGATCACAGTGTGCGCATGCTCGCATTTGTGCGTCCTGCCGTCCATGCGGCGCTTGATCTAGGCGCGAGCGAGTTTCGTACCGCGCTCGATGAAGGGATGCGAGCAAACCTTGATGAACTCAAAGAATCGCTCCGCCTGCTCTTGCCTGAGTCCGACGAAGCCTCTTTAGAGAAGCTAGCACGAATGATCCGTCGCGTGGCGTTCGGAGGGGTATTCGACGAGGATTTTGACGCTGGAGAACTGCGTCACCAATTGCAGGTGCTGCTCGAAGGCCACGGAATGACCAGGCAATATCGAGAGGTGCTTGCCGTGTCATGAGGATGAGCCGGACCGGGATTCGGCTGCACGATCGATGCTCGTTTACGATGCGAACTCGTGGCGATGAAGGCACTGAAGATGAAGGCACTGAAGTAGTAGCGCCTGATGTAGGCAACATCAGCGACATGTGGAGGATCTCGTTG
>CAYRVF010000055.1:0-32914 GCA_964427535.1 uncultured Ktedonobacterales bacterium | reverse complement strand
ACCGCCATGCAGCCGGTCGCGAAGCAGACGATAGCGACGCGCCCAATGCGGTCGGAGAGCAGGCCGAGCACGAACGCGCTGGCGGCCGCGCCGACGAGTGCCAGCACCGCGAGCGCGGCGGTCTCTTGCACGAAGTTGGGGATGTGCGCCACGCTGGCGAAGTAATATTCGATAAAGGTCAGGAAGAGCGTCAGCCCCATCATGACCGAGCATCGAGTAAGAAATACCAGGCGGTAATTCCTGGAATGCCATGGCTCGATCCACATGCTAGCGAGGTGGCCGAGACGCCTGCGCATGCCGCCAGTCGCCTGCCCGTCCAATTGGGGAAGCGGGCTTCGCGAGAGAGGCGTCTCGTGGACGCCGAAGACGGTGAAGAGCGCCCCCAGCACGAGCAAGACTCCAGCGAAGAAATAGTAGAGCGCCGAGCCGTGGCGGATGGCATCACCCGCGCTCGCGCCTCCGCCGACGTTGCCGAGCAGCACGGCGGCGATGCCGAGACTCGCCGCGTTGCCGCCAATCGTCATGATGCCCATGTAGCCTGAGGCTTCGCCGCGTTGATGCTCGGGCACCAGATCGGGGAGGAGCCCCTGATAGCCAGCCGTGCAGACGTTCGTGCCGAGCTGATAGAGGAAGAGTCCCGCCAGCAGAATGAAGATGCTGCGCGGCGCCGCCAGAACGGAGGCACTGAACGCCATGAAGACCGCTCCGGCGGCGATGTAGGGACGGCGGCGGCCGAGCGGACCGAGCGTGCGGTCAGAGAGCGCGCCGGCGATAGGAGGCACAAACAGTGAGACAACCGCCCCCAGTGTCGTCAGCCAGCTGAGAATGACAGCCTGCTGCGCGTTGCCGACCTGGCCCGGTGCCACAAAGAGCACCACTTGAACCGGCAGCACGATGGGCAGCAGTGCGGCTGAAAAGAAGTTCAGTGAGAACCAGAGCGCGCTCAGATTGAGCTGCTGGCGCACGCTGAGGTCGTGCTGTTGCGCACTGGCGCTTCCGGTATCGCCGGGAATACGCATCGGCATCAACCCTTTGTGGAGGTCTGCGGTACGCAGATCGTACTCTTGGGCGCTTCAAATACTAAAGCATTTGGATCAGAATTGCCATATCGGTTTGGTTGTTCCGTGCGAGCATACACCCTGAAGCGCCCAACGCGAAACTATTATGTGTGTAAGTGTGCCGCGCGACTTCTGGAACTGGTCGCGTTAACTAGGCGACATTGGCGCTGGGAAGCGGGCGAGACGCCGAACTATCGCGAGGAGGAGCGCGGCAGCTGGTATCTGCGCCCACGCCAGGCGACGCTCGTGTGCCGCAAGGATGCCAGCCACGAGCGGCCGAGGATGGCCAGGAAGACGGCTGAGGCCAGCGGTTGCGTCAGCGCGTATCGCGCCGGCACGCCGATGCGCTCGTCGAGGCGCACCCGGTAGTAGAGCAGCGCCGCCACCTGCACGGCACCTGCAGCTAGCAGCGCCTTGCGGCGACTCACGAGTCCGGCGGCCAGCTCGGCGAAGGGGAGAATGCCGACGATGGGTAGTCCCGCGAGCATGGCGGCGAAGAATAGTGGCCCACCGCGACTGCCGACGACGGCGTTCTTGCCCCAGCCGTCCACGTGCTCACGCAATGAGGTGTACATCCGCGTGTGGACGAGGTCAGGGCCGGGCAGCAGCGCCATGTGGCCGTGCGCGCGCTTCACCGCCACGGCGAGATCGCGGTCGTCCACGAGCGTCGATCGGAGCGACGGCGAAGCATAGCCGCCGATGCGGTCATACATCGAGCGGCGCAACAGGATGAATTGTCCGTTGGCGATGGCGATGTGGCTGTTCGGATCGTTCACCGCCCGCGCGTCATACTGCATCGAGATGCCCAGATAGGCGAGCGGCATCAGCACACGCCCCCAGAAGTCGGGCAGCTCCTGCGTCGTCTCCAGCGAGAGCAGGTCGAGGTTCTGCGCGAGCGCGGCCCGTACCGCCAGCTGGAGGACGCTCGGATTGTGGCACGTATCGGCATCGGTGAAAAGTAGCCAGTCGCCTGTCGCGTGCTGGACGCCGGTGTGTATCGCGTGCGGCTTGCCCGCCCATCCGGCCGGGAGCGTCTCGGAGCGCACTACGCGCAGCCTGTCCCGATGCGGATTGTGCTGCTGGATGTCGCGCAAGATCGTGGATGTCGCATCGGTCGAGTCGTCGTCGACCACGATGACCTCGAACGCCGGGTAGTCCTGCGCGAGTAACGACTCCACGCTGCGGCGGATGTTGCGTTCCTCGTTGCGTGCGGGTAAGATGATGCTGACTCTCGGCAGTGACGTGCCCTCAGGCAGGGGGAGTGAGCGCGCGGCGCGCTCCACCGTCTCGACACGCTTCGGATCGACCGCCTCAAGTTGCCACAGCGCGCGAGCATAGAACCCCACGACGCCCACGGTCGATCCCGCAAGAAACAGCCTGCCCGCCAGCCGTGCCAGCGTATCACGCCGCCCGTCGGTCATTGCCCCCACCTTCTTCCAACTCTCACCTTGCCACCTGGATGGGACTGGCTGTTGCGTCGGGTTAGCACTGTGCTCTATCACTCTATTTTAGCGGGCGCGCACATCTCGCGCCACAGGTGCTTCGCAAGCCAGGTCCGTAGTTGTGGAGGGAAGATAGAGATGGCAAGCATCGCGACACCACGCGTCGCGCTGGTGACGGGCGCGTCCAGCGGGATCGGGGCGGCGACGGCGCGTGAGCTAGGGCAACGCGGCTATGCGGTTGTGCTGGTGGCCCGCCGCGGCGAGCGGATCGACGCCCTCGCCACAGAAATCGAAGCGGCGGGCGGACGCGCGCTCGCGCTTCCGGGAGACGTGACGAAGGCGGAGGACCGGCAGACGATGATCGACGCCACGCTGCGCGACTTCGGCAGGCTTGACGTGCTCATCAACAACGCTGGCAGGGCGAAGGCTGGCACGACCGAATCGCTCTCGCCCGCCGATGTGTACGAGATGTTCGATCTCAACGTGATGGCGCCTATCGAGCTGACCCGCCTGGCACTGCCAGAGCTGAAACGGCGGCGCGGCGCACTCGTCAACGTTGCCTCGATGTCCGCGATGATCGCAACGCCGCCGGTCGCCATCTACGCCGCGACGAAAGCCGCGCTGGCAAACTGGACCGAAGGACTGCGCCGCGAACTGACCGGCAGCGGCGTGCGGGTAACGCTCGTCAATCCAGGTCCAATCGCGACGGAGTTCTCGCAGGCCGCCGGAACGGAGGAGGCCCAAGGCGGCTTCACTGGCTTCCCGCCCGAGCGGGTGGCGCAGGCCATCGCGCGCACACTCGAACGGCCGCGTCGCACGGTGATCGTGCCGGGCTTTCTCGCGCCCGCGGGCTGGCTCGTGCAGACGTTCCCCGGGCTCGTCGATCTTGCGTATGTCGTCCTCGCGCGCTATCGGCCCGATCTGCTCGGCCAAAGCGCTGGAGACCGGACTCCGTCGACGGCGAACACTGCGCGGGTTGAGGGAGCGCGGACCTAACCCCCGCCCCCCTTCCTTGGAGGGAAGGGGCGGTGAGGCGGGCGGACTAGCCTTCGGGGGAGAGTGTCGTCGCTTATCAGCAGGATGTGAAGGCGTATTGTAGGGGCGAAGCCTGCCTCGCACGTGCCTGCCTCAGGACAAGGGTTTCCGGTGGCGACGACGGCGAGTGAAAGTAAAGTGAGAGCACTGTGCCAGTACGTATCGATCATGTCATCACGGGCGCGCGGAATCTAGATGCCCTCGAAGCGGCGTTCCGGCGGCTTGGGTTCACAGTGGTGGGTGGAGGCGAGCATCCACATCTCGGCACCCGCAACCGGCTGATTGTGTTCGGGAACGGGTATCTCGAGCTGCTGACAATCGCCAATCCTTCGGCAGCCTCGCCCGCCCTCGAAGGTCGGTTCGAACATGGGGATGGCTGGGTTGGGCTGGCGCTGCAATCTGAGGATGTTGACGCGGAGGCGCTGGCGATGCGCGAGCGCGGCGTAGATGTGCGTGGGCCGAAGCCGGGCCGCCTGCGCGCGCCGGATGGCGTCGCGCGCACCTGGCGAACAGTGGGCATCGACACCGATGACCTGTGGGCATCCGCGGTCGGACTTCAGCCGTTTCTCATCCAGCACGACACCTCTGGTGAGCGACACACTCGCGAGCTAGCGCACCCGGACGAGCCCCAGCCGCACCCCAATGGCGCCATCTCGCTCGTCGAGGCGACGTTCGCGGTAGACGATCTGCACGGGGCATCGCTCCGGTTCGCGTCGGTCTACGGGCTGCGTCCGTCTGGCACGGCGTCGCTCGACGAATCGCTGGGCGCGGAGGTGGTGTCGATTCCGCTGGATGGCGGCGCTGAACGGATCGTGCTTGCACATCCGGTGGACGACGGAATCGCGCAGCGGCGACTCGATGCGGCGGGCGAGGGCCTGTGCCGAGTGACCCTTGGCGTGCGCGATGCGGAGGCCACACGGGCCTATCTGCAACGCACGGCAGTCGCCTTCGAGTCGCGTGGCGCGGAGACGCTGATTCCGCCAGAGGAGACGATGGGCGCCCCTTTGCTGCTGACCGAGGCGCGGTAGCATCGTGTTATGCTGGAGTGCCTGATAGATGCGAGTCGAGACGGTTGGAGGATGGCACGTATGAAACCGGCGGTTGAGCGAGTAGTGGCGGCGCTGGCAGCAGCGGGTGTGCGGACGGAAGTGCGTGAGTTCGCGGAGAGCACGCACACGGCGGAGGAGGCAGCCGCGGCGATTGGCACGACCGTCGGCCAAATCGTGAAGTCGCTCGTCTTTGCTGCGGGCGAGCAGCCAATTCTCGCGCTCGTGTCCGGCGAGAACCGCGTCGATACGAAGCGCCTGGGCTTTGTGCTCGGCGCGAAGGTCAGCCGCGCCGACGCCGATACAGTCCGTTCGGCCACGGGCTTTGCCATCGGCGGTGTGCCACCGCTCGGCCACGCGACGCTGCTGCCCACCTATCTCGACAGTGACCTGTTGCGCTACGACACCATCTGGGCGGCGGCAGGCACGCCCAACGCGGTCTTCCGCACCACACCCGCCGAGTTGCAGCGCATCACCAACGCGCAAACCGTCGATCTCGCCGTCCGGTAGAGGCGCCGTGCCCCTCTTTGCGCGTCTCGTCCCCTGGCAGAATCGAGATTTCCCTCAGTTCGCATGTCAAACACTTTCTGACATGCGAACTGATAGCCTTCATGCCTGATGTCTACCGGCTGAGCGACATATAGTGCATGCTACTAAACAGTCGCTAGATCTCATGGATGGCGTCGAGGTGTGATGTCACGCGTCGCTCGCCGCCTGCTCGCAGCCAGGCAACGGGCATGGGCGACGCCGCATCACCAACGACATGCTCATCTCTTGTCATGAGTGGAATGTGCTTCGCCGATACGCTAGACGCAAAACCGTCATCAGAGCGATTCGTGTCGCGATCTTCTATGGGATCGTACGTGCGTGGGCATGACGTTTTCCAGGCATCTCGGCTGAACACTGTACCTTTGGTCTCTCCAGATTGACGAATTCGCCGCTTCGGCTGCTACAATGGCAAGCGGATCGGAGGCGGCTCCGATGGGTGCGGGCAGTCCCGGTGGAGGGTGAAGGCCTCATGGCGTAGATGCACGTGTGAGTGCCGCCGATGGAAGTGGGCATGTGAGGAAGAGTGGGGGCAGGCGTGAGCTCAGCGGACAAGGGCACGAGGGCGCGTATGGCCCTACCATCATCGAGGCCGCGACTCCGCCGGTCTGGCCAGACGTTAGTCATTTTTGCTCTGACGCTGACCGTCTTAATCGCGATCCTGGGTCTGGCGATTGATAGCGTGCGTCTCTTTGATCTCTACGCACGTATGGAGCGAGCCGCCGAAGCTGGAGCCCTCGCGGGCGTCATTTATCTGCCCACCAACTACAACACGCCCCTCGTCGGCACGCCAGCCAATGATTCCGCCGTCTCACGGGCGAGTCGCGAGACTGTCAAGAATGGCTTTGGCCATGTGCTGTCGAATAACGATACCACTATGGCCGACTACTGCCCGGCGAACGTGCGGAGTGTTGAGATTGCGGCTTGCGCCACCACAGGGCAACAAGACAGCCTCACGGTGACGATTACTGAGACGACGAATGTCGTGCTGCTCAGCGCGATAGGCATCGGGTCTACCACCATCTCAGCCAGCGCGGGTGCATCGTACCTGCCGACGGCGCAGCTCGGTTCGCGGTCCAACACCTTTGGGGACGAGGTCGAATGCTACACGGGCACCGATCGCACCGAAGGTCATTCATGTAGCATCTCCGACACGACACAGTCGCACCTGGACTATTACACGGCGTCACTAACTGGCCCGGCGGACCTGATTGAATCAGGAGACCCGTACGTCTATTGTGCTGAAGGGCCAACAGACACGTCAGCTGTTCCCGGTGGGGTGGACCCCTCGTCTTCTAGCTATGCCTACAACGGCTATGGACCTACCAATCATCCCCAATGGTCGGACATTCCCACATATAGCGGGACAGCGAGCAACATATCCCAACACTGCGGTCTGCCTGGGACTACGCCGGGGAATCCCAACCAGCAGCCCGCTGGATTTGCTGGGCCGATGACGACCTCTACGAGTCACCCTGGCGGCTATAACTACCAGATCAACGTACCCTCCGGTGTCACCGGGTCGCTTTGGATATTCAATCCAAACTACATACCTGGGCCGAATGGAGGGTCGACCACCGTGCTGAGCCATCCCGATTTCGATCGTTTCGTCGACAACGGGGCAAACTGCAGTCGGTCCGGGTATTGCCCTTCGGCTCAGTTTTACAAGGGCCCACGCGGCGAGGGCGTGACATTTAACGGGAACTACGACGCTCCGTTGTTTTATTACAACGTGACCTATACGCTCTACCAGGTCAATACGATCTTCAACCGGACCACCGATGTGCAAGTCGCGTCCACGACCTATCGGCCCTATGACGCCGAGTCCGGCGATCTCTCGACGCATGGGTGTAACGCGGCAAACCAGGTGTATGACCCCTATTGGCAGGGCGGCACGACTCCCAATTCGTATTTTGGCAGCTTTCAATCTGGCCAGGGGTGTGTCTCCGCCGCCACCATTCAGTCGCAGCAGGGCTGCAACCCGCAGGACTGGTGCAAACTCTCGGTGACAGGCGGGCTAACGGCAGGCACGTACCGGTTGGTGGTCGAGGCAACGGGTTTGACGGCGAGCACCAGCGCCTATACGTCGTCGTCCCTCGATGGCTGGGGCAGCCATCAATATGCACTCAAGGTCTGCAACAGCAACACGATTACCAGCCCCCTTGGCTCAGGCTGTGGCTCGACTGGCCCCGGGGGGCAATCAGGATCGGGCTCCGGTGCATCGAGCATGACCATTGCGGGCTGGAATAACGACGACGTTATTTTGCAGGGCGTGTTGACGAATGCGACGCCAAGTCGCACCAGTCCGCAGAACTCCTGCGTGACATCGAACGGCAGTTCCTATGCCTGCTTTGATCTGGCCTGTATACCCAGTGACTATGCCGGGCGCACGCTCACGGTCTCAATCTTCGATCCCGGTGACGCAGGCTCCTCCAACCCAAACGGAACGCTCAATGTCGGCATCGTACCTCCCGACCCGACCAAAGCGACCGTGACCTATCCGTCCACGGCTCCCCAACAGACGGTCGATGGCGTCAAAAGTGTCAAGACCTTCAATGGCGGGCAACGCTCCTACAATGGATTGTGGCTCAACGCTCAGGTCACGCTGGCGCCATCCTATACGGGAACCTGCGATGTGAACGGGACAGGATGGTGGCAAGTGATGTATGCCAGTACGGGCGGCGTCGCGCCAACGGATAAGGTCGGCGTCAGAATTTCACTGATTGGGAGTCCGGTTCACCTGAACCTCGGGTAGCGCCCAAGATCGAACGTCAGTCGTGGGCGGCGTCCATGACGCATTCATCGACGCGACCCGCACGGTGCCGAGCGGCGATTTCCGGGTAGACGATTCAATCAGTACGTCTCCGTGCATGGAGCGAATTCGACGTCACCCGACTACCTGAGGGTAGCGTGTGATGATGCCTTCCTACGCACACTCTCACATTGATGTGGGATAAATGGTTGGTCTTCGGAGTCAGGCCGTGTTTGGGTTTACGCGACAGGGCCTTGTGGGAAGCAATCGCCTCAGTGCCTCTCCCTGGCGGATGAGGGGCACCGAGGCGCTTGGGTTCGCTAGCTGGCCTTGCGGGCGCTCAGGCGGCGCTGCTCGTCGCGGCCGCCGTCCGCAAGGGCGCGCGCACCGTGGGCGACGGTGACAGTCAGATCATCGCCGTCGGCGTATTCGACATCGATGCGGTCGTTGGCGGCAGCCTCTTTGGTCAGCAGCATCTCGGCGAGACGGTCCTCGATCATCGTCTGCACGGTCCGGCGCAGCGCACGGGCGCCGAACTCGCGGTTGTAGCCCCGCTCGCTGATGAGGTCCTGCGCCGCGTCGGAGACCCGCATCTCGATCATCTGCTCGGTCAGGCGCGCCTGCGTCTGTGCCAGCATCAGGTCGAGAATCTTGCGCACCTGCGGACGCGAGAGCGCATGGAAGAAGACAATGTCGTCGATGCGGTTCAGGAACTCCGGCCTGAAGGTTTCCTGAATCGCGGGCATCACCGCGTCACGCATCCGGTCGTACTCGGCCTGCTCGGCCTGCTCGGCGAGTTGCGGGCGGGTGAAGCCGAAGCTGCCACGCGCGTTGAGACGGTCGGCGCCGATGTTCGACGTCATGATCAGAATCGTATTGCGGAAGTCGACGACGCGGCCCTTCGCATCTGTCAGACGACCTTCTTCCATGATCTGCAGCAACAGGTCGAATACCTGCGGGTGCGCCTTCTCCACTTCGTCGAACAGCACCACGCTGAACGGCTTGCGGCGTACGGACTCGGTCAGCTGACCGGCCTGATCGTAGCCGACGTACCCGGGAGGCGCTCCGGTGAGGCGGGCGGCATTGTGCCGCTCCATGAACTCCGACATGTCGATCTTGATCATCGCGTCTTCGGTGCCGAAGAGCGCGGCGGCGAGCGCGCGGGCCAGCTCGGTCTTGCCGACGCCAGTCGGGCCGGCGAAGAGGAACGAGCCGATCGGGCGGCGGCGGTCGCGTAGCTCCGCACGCGAGCGGCGCACCGAACGGGCGACCGCGCTGATCGCCTCATCCTGCCCGACGACGCGCTGGTGCAGCTCATCCTCCAGACGCATCAGGCGCTCGGACTCCTCGGATGTGACCTGCACCGCCGGGATGCCCGTCCATCTGACCACGACCTCAGCGATGTCCTGGCCGGTGACGCGCGGCTCGGCCTCTTGGCGGAGCTGATACCAGTCGCTCTCGCGCTGGATGATCTCGTCGCGAAGCGCGAGCTCCTCGTCGCGTAGTTCGGAAGCCTTCGCGAAGCTGCGGGTGCTGATGGCGCTGTTCTTCGCTTGCTCCAGGCTGTGCAGGCGCTCGCGTAGTGTGTGAATCTCGGGTGGCATGATCGCCCGCGAGACGCGCAGCCGTGCGGCTGCCTCGTCCATCAGGTCGATGGCCTTGTCCGGCAGGAAGCGGTCCTGAATGTAGCGGTTGGAGAGCTGCACAGCCTGCGCGATGGCCTCGTCGCTGATGCGCACGTGATGGAAGCTCTCGTACTTGGGGCGCAGACCGCGCAGGATCTGCACCGTCTCCTCCATCGTCGCCTCCGGCACGTTGATCGGCTGGAAGCGGCGCTCAAGGGCGGGGTCGCGCTCGATAATCTTGCGGTAGTCGTCGGCGGTCGTCGCGCCGATGCACTGGAACTCGCCGCGCGCGAGAATCGGCTTGAAGAGATTGGAGGCGTCGATGGAGCCTTCCGCGCCGCCAGCCCCGAGCAGAATCTGCAGCTCGTCGATGAAGATGATCACGTTCTGCGCGCGCACGATCTCGTCGACGACCTGCTTGAGACGTTCCTCGAAGTCGCCACGATACTTGGTGCCGATCGTCAGCAGGCTGACGTCGAGCGAGACGACGCGCTTGTCGCGCAGCACCTCGGGCACCTGGCCCGCCGCGATGCGCTGGGCGAGCCCTTCCGCGATGGCCGTCTTGCCCACTCCCGCGCTGCCGATCAGCACCGGATTATTCTTGATACGCCGCGACAGAATCTGCATGGCGCGGGTAATCTCATCCTCGCGACCGACGACTGGGTCGAGTCGTTCGGCGAGCGCGGCCTCAGTGAGGTCCTGGCTGACCATGTTGAGGGTCGGCGTCATGTTATAGCGCGCGGCATGCTCAAGCGCAAAGCTGGAATTGAGACCAGCGGAGCGCTTCTGCGACTGCATATGCGCGCGCACCCGCTCCAGCGTGACGCCGAAGCTTTCGAGTACCCCGGCGGCGATTCCTTCGCCCTCGCGGAGCAGTCCGATCAGGATGTGCTCCGTGCCGACCTCCATCGCGTTTTCCTGGGTCGCCTCCTGCTCGGCCAGATCGAGCACCTGGCGGGCGGCGGCGCTCAATGTCGGCTCGACCATCGCGGGCCGCGATCCCTTGCCGATGACGAACTCCAAAGCCTGCCGCACCCGCGTGACGTTCACCCCCAGCGCGGTAATGATGCCCGCGGTGACCGGGTCGTTGGAATCGAGCAGACCAGACAGCAGATGCTCCGTGCAAATCGTCTTATGTTGCAATCGCACCGCGATCTCACGGGCATGCGCGAGAGACCGCCGGGCATTGAGATTGTAGCGATCAAAGCGACTCACGAGCGTTTCTTCCTCTCCGTTGCAGTGCTCTACAGCCACATGCTCCAGCGGCCCAGGCGGCGTGCGCAGCGCGCGAATGCCGGATACCGCGCTCGGATGAGGTAAACGCACAGAACATGCCACGTGTGCGTTTTCGCGTTTCGCACAGCACAAATCTCGCGAAATTCACCAACTCTGACCGCTGCTGACATGCATCTCCAATGCCGGTGTGCTGGGTGTGGACGTGGCGAGAGGAGCGGCTGCTCTATGTCATGCTACGAGTTATGGTGCATAATCAGACCTGTGCGCCGCGTAGCAGGGAGCGGGCGGAGGAAGGAAGTTTTCGATCCATCCTCCGTCATACGAGCCGACGCTCCTGACGCGTCACGCACGCTCTTGATACCGACCGAAGCAGCGAAGGAATGGCATGAGCACCAACGACATCAACGGCAACGGGAATGGCAACGCCAATGGCAACGGGACGTCGCCGCGTCAAAGCGCCAATGGCGAGCAGCCGATTCTGACGACACGGCAGGGACATCCAGTCGTCAACAACCATGACCTGCGGACTGTCGGCGAGCGGGGACCGACGACGCTGGAGAACTACCACTTCATCGAGAAGATCTCGCACTTCGACCGCGAGCGCATTCCTGAGCGTGTGGTGCATGCACGCGGAGTTGGCGCGCACGGCGAGTTCGAGGCGTATGGCACGGTTGGCGATGAGCCGATCGGCAAGTATACGCGGGCCAAGCTCTTCCAGCAGAAGGGCAAGAAGACGCCGGTATTCGTGCGCTTCTCGACCGTGACGCATGGTGGCCACTCGCCCGAGACGGCACGTGACCCGCGCGGCTTCGCGACCAAGTTCTACACCGAGGACGGCAACTGGGACCTCGTCGGCAACAATCTGAAGGTCTTCTTCGTGCGCGACGCGACGAAGTTCCCCGACCTCGTGCATGCCTGGAAGCCGGACCCCGTGACGAACGTGCAGGACCCGCGCCGTCAGTTCGACTTCGCCAGTAATCTGCCCGAGATCATGCACATGCTCACCTACTGGGCCAGTCCATGGGGCATTCCCGCCGACTACCGCCACATGAACGGCGCGGGCGTGAACACCTACAAGTGGGTCAACGCGCAGGGTGAGGCGGTGCTCGTCAAATACCACTGGATCTCGCAGCAGGGCGTGCGCAACCTGACCATGAAGGAGGCCCAGGAGATTCAGGGCCGCGACTGGAATCACGCGACCCGCGACCTGTACGACGCCGTGGGGCGCGGCGACTTCCCGAAGTGGGAGTTGCAGGTGCAGATCATGTCCGACGGCGAGCACCCCGAGCTCGACTTCGACCCGCTGGACGACACCAAGGAGTGGCCCGCCGACCAGTTCCCGCTGCTGCCGGTCGGCATGATGACGCTCAACCGCATGCCGGAGAACTACTTCGCCGAGACTGAGCAAGTGGCGTTCGGCACCGGTGTGCTGGTGGACGGCCTCGACTTCTCCGACGACAAGATGCTGCAGGGGCGCACGTTCTCGTACTCCGACACGCAGCGCTACCGCGTCGGACCCAACTACCTCCAGCTTCCGGTCAATCGCCCGAAGACGCACGTGGCGACCAACCAGCGTGACGGCCACATGACGTATTACGTCGACGCCGTTCACGAGGGCGAGAATCCGCACGTCAACTATGAGCCAAGCTCACTGGGCGGCCTGAAGACGGCGGAGCCCGCGGGCAAGCCACATACTCCTTACGTGGCGGGCAACGTAGTGAAGCAGCCGATCTCGCGCGCCAACGACTACACCCAGGCGGGCCAGCTCTGGCGGTCCTTCGCCGACTGGGAGAAGGATGAGACGATCACCTTCATCGTCGGCGGCCTGTCGCAATGCACGCCCGAGATTCAGCAGCGCATGGTCCACCACTTCACGCAGTGTGACGAGGAGTACGGCCGGCGGGTGGCCGAGGGGCTGGGCATCAGCGCGAGCCAGGGCGAGACCGAGGCAGCACCCACCCGGTAGACCCGAGTAATCTGACTTGCGGCCCCCTTCCACACTAGGAAGGGGGCACGTTTATTCTCGCCTACGCCTGCCTGGAGGGTGTGCGCTCGTGCGGTACCATGCTCTATTTAGAAGCTCCCTCACAGTGAGCGAAATCGATAGCATCCTAGCGATACCGCGCCATCAACCACTCGTCTTTGAGTTCTCCTTGCGAAATCACGCTCATCTTGCGGCGTCCCTCGACCACAAACCCCAGGCGCTCGTACAGGCGCTTCGCGGCCTCGTTTTCGGTCAACACGGTGAGTTCCACGCGTCGCAGCAGGAGCCATTGGTCTGCCACATCGAGCAACGCATGCAGCAGCTTCGTGCCAATCCCTTGCCCCTGATGCTCAGTTGCCACGTAGACAAAGAGGTAACCGCTGTGACGCAATCGTCCTGTTCCCACCGTCAATCCGCCGAGGCCGACGACATGTGTGGCGCGTTCGGCCACCAGATAGTGATCGTTCTCGCTCAGATCACTCAACGATTTGGTGCGCTGCTCTAGCCGTACGCTCGGTAACGCCAGCGTCGTCTCGATGACCCCGGGCTCTCGCGCTATCGTCCAGAGCGCCGTGGCGTCTTGCGGACTGACAGGACGAATGAGCAGATCATCTCCTTCAGCCACTCTTCACCCCTCCTTCGTGTCCGGTGCATGCTTTCCCTCCATGTACCACGTCCAGATCAGGTGTGTCATCACAGGACCACGTACTTCCATTCCCCTTCGGAGACACGTCGCCTTGACTGAACACAGGTCGTGTGCTAGTGTTGTGGACAATCGTTTGTTCAAAGCTACCAGTTCGCCTCCTCACTCCTTCCCACGCGGCTAGAATCGTCCAAAGAATTCGACGGCTGGAGGAAGATGCGATGACCGAGCCCGATTTCATCGTCGTCGGTGCGGGGCACAACAGTCTGATCACGGCGGCGTATCTCGCGCGGGCGGGCCTGCGGGTGCAGGTACTCGAAGGGCACGACACTATCGGTGGCGACACGATCACCGAGGAGCTGACGCTGCCCGGCTTTCACCATGACTCGTGCTCCAGCGCGCACGTGCTGATTCAGTCGAATCCGCTGCTGCGTGAGAATGAGCTGGGCCTCGACCGCTACGGGCTGGAGTATCTCTTCCCCGACCCGGTGGTCGTCATTCCCTTCCCCGACGGCGAGAGCATCACGATGTACCGCGACCCGGAGCGCACGGCGGCGGAGTTCGCGCGCTTCTCGCCCCGCGACGGCAAGGCGTACCTGCAACTGCTGGCTGACTGGGACAGCGTCAAGGCGACGGTGAACCGAGGCAATCAGCAGGCGCCCGCGCGACCGAGTGAGGTCCTGGCCGCGCTGGAGGCGACGCCCAACGGCGTCGAGATGGCGCGGGTGCGTATGGCGTCGGCGCTCGACGTGGTGCGTGAGCGGTTCGAGGACGACCATACCCGCGCGTTCCTGCTGTGGATGGCGATGATGACGGCCCAGCCCATCGACCGCCCCTTCACTGGCTTTCTGCCCTTCTCGCTCACCTCTGGACGTCAAGCGTATAGCTGGACCACGCCGCGCGGTGGCTCGGGGATGCTGCCGCAGGCGCTGGCGGCGTTGATCGCCGAGCACGGCGGCACGATCGAGACTGGCCGCTGGGTCGATGAGGTGATCGTAGAAGACGGGCGCGCGGTGGGTGTGCGCATACGCGACGGGCAGATGTATCGCGCACGACAGGGAGTCGTCTCGACGATGCATCTCAAGCATCTGCCTGGCGCGGTAGGGGCCGAACATCTCGGCGAAGAGTTCGTGCGCGGCGTGGAGCGCTGGCGCGCGGGCATTACCTTCTTCGCGACGCATTACGCGCTGAGCGAGCCGCCGCGCTACCGCACGCACGACGGCAGCACGAGCAGTGTGGCGATGGGCGCGGCGGGCTCGGTCGCGAATCTGGTCGCCGCCTGCTCGGACTTCCGCCGCGGGACACTGCATCTGGACGACCCTATGCTGCTGGTCGTCAACTCAAGCGTGGCCGATCCGAGTCGCGCGCCCGAGGGCAAGCACACGCTCAAGGTGATTAGCTATCTGCCCTACGAGCTGCCCGAGGGACCGGAGCACTGGGACGCCATCAAAGTGGACGTGTCGGACAGGCTGCTGGCGCACCTGCGCACGCTCGCGCCAAACCTCACCGACGACGTGATTCTCGCCCGGCATATCGAGAGTCCGCTCGATCTGGAGCGGCGTAACCCGCACAACTGGCATGGGAGCTGTCACGGCGGCGATCAGGACCCCTCGCAGGACGGCTACATGCGCCCGATGCCCGGCTACTCGGCGTATCGGTCGCCGGTGCGCGGGCTCTATCTCACTGGGGCTTGCACGCATCCCGGCGGCTCGGTCTCGGGCGCGCCAGGGCGCAATGCCGCGCATGCCATTCTGGAGGACCTGCGCGTGGCGGCTGTCTCATAAGACGGCGTCCGCGATATGGGGACGCCTTTATTTCCGGCACAGTGTGCTGCCGAACTGGCAGCTCAGAGGACGGGTCAGTTCTCGAAGTCCTGGCTGCGATAGATGGGGTAGCCACTGGCGAGGCAGTCGGCCTCTGAGCGCAGCGAATTGGGCGTGTAGTCTGGCGGCACGATTACGTAGTCGAACTGCCAGATGGGGCTGTACTTCTCCACGCCAGGCACCGAGTCGTAGATATTGAGCTGGCCGGGGACGCGCTGCGGCTCCGGCGTTGCCTTGCCGCGCTCATCTAGCTCGACCGCGAAGACGGGCTGGTATTCCTGGGCCACCTTCACCCGCGCGGCGTCGATTTCCACCGCGCCGAGATCGAGCGCATAGACCACCTTGCCGTCGCACCAGACCTGTTCGAGGCTCTGGTCGAAGGGGTTGTTGTAGGTGATCGCCTCTATGCCTTCAGTCGTGTACTTCGGACCGCTCCAGGCTGGACCGAGATGTCCGCTGGAGAGGGTCCAGGGCTCCTCTTCAGGCGTTAGCGGTATGGGCGTCAGTGCGTCGCCGGATGGCACGGCCTCGTCGGTAGCTGGTGCGAACGGAACAGCGCTGCCGTCCGAAGCGCTGTCAGTCGCCCCCAGCGGCATGCCGAGCATGCTGCCTACAGTCAGTTTGGGCTGATCTGTGCTCTCGCCAGGCATATGTGCCTCTCTCTCTGTATGAGTGCGAGTCCAGGACATCCGCAAGACAGGCGTCATTCTTGCTGGCACGTAGAGGAGGATGCGTCCTTGATGCTCTCGCAGTATATGACAGATGAGAGGGAGCGGGGAGTATGGCCGATTACCTTCAGCGCGATCAGGCTCCGCTAAGCGCTGACCAATGGCGCGCGCTGGACGACGTGGTCGTGCGGACGGCGCGCGCGATCATCGTGGGGCGCCGGTTTCTCTCCATCGTGGGACCATTCGGCTACGGTCTGGAGTCGCTGCCCACCGACATGCTGAGCGGCACTGCGACGGCCCAGATCGACCTGCTCGGCGAAGCCGACGGTGAGGCGGTCGCCATCGAGCGACGGCGCTTCGTGCCACTTCCCCTCATCTACAAGGATTTTTGGATTCAAGGACGCGATCTGGAGGCCAGCCGCCAGTTTGGGCTGCCGCTCGACCTGAGCACTGCCGCAGCCGCGGCGTCCGCATGTGCCCAGTCCGAGGATCGCCTGATCTTCGCTGGTGATGCGGACCTCGGGCTTGCTGGGCTGCGCCAGGTCGAGGGACGGCAGACAACGCCCCTCGGCGACTGGAATCAGGTCGGGCAGGGCTTTGCCGATGTGGTGGAGGGCGTGCGGCTGCTCACCGAGTCGGGGTTTCCGGGTCCGTATGCGCTGGCGGTCAGCCCGCGCCTCTACGCGCAGCTCAATCGGATTTTCGGCAATACCGGCGTGCTGGAGATTGAGCAGGTGCAGAAGCTGGCCCGGCGCGGCGTCTATTCGACGAGCGTGCTGCCAGAGCCGAGCGCCGTGCTGGTGGATAGTGGTCCGCAGAACATGGACCTCGCCGTCGCGTTCGATCTGTCGACGGCGTTCGTCGAGAGCACGAACCTGAACCACCACTTGCGTGTCGTCGAGAGCGTGGCGCTACGCATCGAGCGCCCGCGCGCCATCTGCAGCTTCGAGCCCGCTTGAGAATAGGCGGACTCCTGTCTCCCGTATGCCCTCGCGTGTTTGGGTTCTCTCACGACGGCATGACTGGCACCGTCGTTCGCTCTCATGTCTCTCACGCTGGTGCTCATGAAAGACCCACCCGATGGGTCGCCCGATCAACAGGCTGCACGTCTACACCGCCCATCGCTCCGATGGTGCGCGAGTGGACGCCTGAACGGGAAGGACGGCACGAGTATGGCGGGGACGGAAAGGATTGAAACGGTGGTTGTCGGTGCCGGTCAGGCCGGGCTGGCGACCAGTTATTGGCTGACACGGCATGGCTACGCGCACCTCGTTCTGGAGTCGTCAACGCGCCCAGGACACGTCTGGCACGACGACCGCTGGGACTCCTTCACGCTGGTGACGCCGAACTGGACGGTACGCCTGCCTGGAGCGGAATACATCGGCGACGAGCCGGATGGTTTCTTGCCACGCGATGAGATTGTGGCGTATCTCGCTCGCTATGCCGCGGAGTTCAACCTGCCCATCCAGTATGGGATGCGCGTGAACACAGTGGAACAGACTGACGATGGTTGGCGCTATCGCGTGCGGACGACCCAGGCGGACTACGAGGCCGACAACGTGGTCATTGCGACGGGAGCATTCCAGCGGCCGAAGATTCCAGGCTACAGCGCTGAGTTCCCAGCCTCAGTCACGCAGCTGCATACGGGCGCATACCGGCGGCCAGAGGCGCTAGAGCCGGGCGCTGTGCTCATCGTCGGCTCCGGACAGTCTGGCTGCCAGATTGCCGAGGAGCTGTATCAGAGCGGACGTCGTGTCTATCTCTCCGTGGGCCGTGCCGCACGAATACCGCGGCGCTATCGCGGGCTCGACGCGAACGCCTGGATGTACCTCCTCGGTCTCTTCGAGCGTACCGTCGAACAGCTACCGAATCCGCATGCGCGCTTTGAGGCGAATCCACACCTGACTGGCAAAGATGGCGGCCACTCGCTCAACTTGCACGCGTTCGCGCGCGATGGCGTGACGCTGCTGGGCCATCTGCGTGCCGTGCGCGACGGACGCATCGTTCTCGCGGGCGATCTGAAGGGAAGTCTCGCCGAGGTCGACAAGAAAGAGGCCGAGTTTAGCAGCGCCGTCGACACCTATATCCTGCGCATCGGCATGGATGCTCCCGCCGAAGAGCTGCCCAGGCTCACCTATGGCTACGCACAGGATGACATCGGTGAGGTGGACCTGGCGGCAGCGGATATCCGCACGGTCATCTGGGCTGGCGGGTATAGTCACGATTTTAGCCTCGTGAAGCTGCCCGTGGTCGACGACATGGGCTATCCGATGCAGTCGGCGGGCATCACACGCTATCCTGGCCTCTACTTCGTCGGCCTCCCCTGGCTGCGCACGAAAGCATCCGGGCTGTTCTTCGGCGTGGGCGCTGACGCGGCGTGGATCGCCGGAGACATCACGCGCCGTCGTCGGGTGGCGGTGACGGCACCCGCTGGCATGCGTGCCACGTCCGCCTAAGATGGTCCACGGAACGGTAGAGGAGACAGGCCGACCAAGAAGTGAAAGGCAGCCGGTATGGATGTCTCGATCATCGGGGCGAGCGGCGGAGTCGGGTCGCAGACGCTGATTCAGCTCGTGGCCGAGCGTGTGCTGACGCCAGAGAGCCGCGTGCAGCTCGTCGGACGGCCCGACGGACAGAGCTCCGCGAAGCTGTTCGGCCTGCGCAACGATTTGCTCGACGCCTACGACGAGTTCGCTCCGCGCCTCGACCTCGTCTTTTCGCCGGAAGAAGTCTCGGGCGACATCGTCATCCTGACGGCGGGCACGTCGCTCTCCAAGCCAGATCAGACGCGCAACGATGTCGCGCGGGCGAATATCGACGCGTTTCGGCTGTATGCGGAGGCGATTGCAGCGCACGGTCGGGGCGGCGAGCTGGTGCTGGTGATCAGCAACCCCGTCGAGCTGGCCGTCGAAATCTTCAGTCAGTATATCGACCGGCATCGGGTCATTGGGTTGGGCGCATATTCCGACTCGTTGCGCTTTCGTCGGGAGCTAGCACAGGAGTTGGGCCTGGGGCGCCAGTCGGTGGAGGCGTTTGTTGCCGGCGAGCATGGAGACAACATGGTGCCGTTGTGGAGCAGCGTACATGTCTTCGGCGGCGACGAAGGCCATGCCAGCCAGCTCGCCCAGATGCGCGGCGACCGCACGGCGGCGGACTTCCCCGCTGAGGTCGCCCGGCACCACGCGGTAGTCACGGAGCATCTGCGGAACGCGCGCTATCGGGAGGCGTTCGAGCTGGTGGAGCAACTGCCGCCCGACCTGCGCGTGCCGCTGCGCCCGTACATCACGACGCTCTCGGGCGCGAAGACCAGCATCGCGACCTCCAACGTGCTCGTCGATTTGGTGCGCTCGCTGGTTGACGGACGGGAGGTCGTGATCTGCGGGCAGGTGCGCCTCGACGGCGAGATGCTCGATCTGCGTGTCCCCGTCGGCATGCCAGTCGTCGTCGACCTGCGCGGCTGGACGCAGATCCTCAGTCTGGGTCTGGCCGATGACGAGACGCGACAACTCGTGAGCGCCGCCGCCGCGCTCGATGCCCGGCTGCGCGAGTGGCTGGCACCGTCCGCCCAGGGAGCGCAAGGGGCTCCCCAGCCCGCGACGGTAAACGCCCAGCCGCATGCCAGTGAGATGGCCTCATAATCTCAAGCAGCATGCTGGCCAGCGGACAGTGGACGGCGCGCTCGACCGGATGTCGTTCTCGGGTGCGCGGCCAACTGCCTGAGTCGCGTTGACGTTCGGTGTTGCCGCATGATAGGCTGGCAGCCATGAAGACTCGCATTCTGCAGCATGCCCGGCGGCGCTCGACGGTCGCGCGGATGCTGCTCCTCTACAGGCCGCACAAAAACGGCACGTTGGCCGCGTAAGCCCGGCGCACTCTGCTTACGCGGCGATACTGGCGCCACCCGTTCACGCGCGCTCACCTAGATGCGGTGTCTCCCACCACGCCTCCAGGTTGAGCGGGCGCACAGGCGCACGTCTCGCCCCTCTCAGCTCGCACTCGGACTCACCTCTTGCACCGAGTTCTCCATGCGCCGGCACTCCCTCACATTCGCGCTGCGCTCGTTTGCGCGTGTCGCCCGAGCGGGAAATCTCAGAATCGCGACACGCCTCTGATTTCGAGGGAACGACTTCCGGCAATGAGTACGTCACCTGTGACCGCTTCCACTAGTGCGCCGTCCGTCGCGTCCGCCGCGTCCACACATCCGCGTCGATGGCTGCTGGCCTTTGCGCTCTACACGGCCTTCAGCAACATCGGCTTCACGCAGGCGGTCTGGATCGTGTATCTGAGTCTGCATGGCTACAGCCCATTCGCCATCGGCCTCTTCGAGATGACCTTCCATCTCGCGAAGTTCGTGGCGGAGGTGCCCACGGGCATCTTCGCCGATCTCGTCGGGCGCCGGGCGAGTCTGGTCGCGGCCTGCCTCTGCGGTGCGGTCGCCGAGACGTTAATGCTGTTTCCGGCGCCCACGCTGCTCGTCGTCAGCTTCGCGCTTTCGGGCTGCTGCTACGCCTTCCGCGGCGGCGCGGAATCGGCGTTCGTGTGGTCGCTGGCGGAGCGGAGCGGATCGCGCGCGCAGGCGGAACGCTTCAGCGTGCTCTTCAGCCGGATGCTGGTGGTGGGGCTGATCGCGCTGGCGTTCGGGCAGGCCTCCGGCGGCTACCTGGGCCACCTGTGGTCGGGGCTGCCGTTCCTCTGCCAGTCCGTCGCCTATGCGCTGGGGCTGCTGCCGCTCGCCCTGTTGCCAGAGCAACGACCCGAGACGGTCACGCGCCCGCGTCCGCTGGCGCACCTGCTCGACGGCGTGCGTGCGGTGCGAGCCGACCGCGCTCTGGTGGCGTTGCTGCTCGTCTCGGCAATCGAGGCCAGCGTCTTCACCACCGTGAACTACTATACGCAGCTCTACTTCGTCGGCATCGGCTTCGCGCTTGGCGTGGTGGGCCTGATCTACGCCGCCGCCAGCATCTCGGACTTCGCCTTCACCGCGCTCGCTCCCCATCTGATACGTCGGGCGTCGCGCGTCTGGCTCGTGCCATTGCTGGCCTCCACGGTGCTCGGGGGGCTGGCCCTGATGGGCACGAGCGTGCCGGTGTTGGCGTTGGCGGGATTCCTGCTGCTATTCCACGCGGGTGATGCGATACTCGTCCCCGTGCTGGGCACGCTGATGAACGAGCGCGCGCCAGATGCCCAGCGGGCGACGGTGCTCTCGCTCGATACCGGCCTGTTCAGCGCGGCGATGATCGTGCTCTTCCCCGTCTTCGGGCTGGGGCTGACGCATGCCAGCGCGATCACCGTCTATCACTGGACGGGCGGAGTCTTCGCGATCGCCTTGTGTCTGATCGCGGCGCTGGCTGCTCGCGCACGCCGGTCGGGAGCGTGAGCGTGGGCGGCCTCTGCCTACCCGCGCCACATCGGCACTGCGCGCATCAGCGCTTCAAGTCGGGCATCCTCTTCACGTATGAGCCTGTAGCATTCGCAGGCTATGGCCTCCAAACCGGCGCTGTCGATGATCGTCACGACGCCCCGACGGTAGCGGATGAGGCCCTGGTTCGCTAACTCTTGTGCGGCTACGGTCACGCTGGGTCGCCCAACGCCCAGCATCAGCGCGAGGAACTCCTGGGTGATCGAGACATCGTCACTGCCGCGACCATCGCGCATACGGAGCAGCCAGACGGCCGTACGACCTCGCAGTGGATGGTGGGTGTTGCAAGCGACCATCTGTGAGACCTGGTTCAGAAACGTCTGAGTATAGAGGAGCAGCAAGCGATCAAGCAGGCCGTGGAGCCCGATTTCATCGCGAAATAGTTCCGCACGCAGAACCTGTGCGCTGCCGGCGCTCTGAACAAGCATCGCGTAGGGGGAAGCGCTCGCTCCCAACAACAACGGGATGCCCGCCATACCGTTCTGGCCTATCGTGCCCAGGCCGGTCATATGGCCGTCATGCAAGATGCTGACGAGGGCGAGCACCGCGGTCGTCGGGAAGTAAATCGTCGGGATGGCATCGCCCGCAGACTGATGTATCTGGTTGCGATTCAGGTGTATAGTGCGCAGCTGAGGCGCGAGACGCACGCGGTCTTCGGCTGACAGGAGTTCCAGCAGGTAGTTCTGGGGCCGCTGGTGCATACGCGGTGAAGTGGGGGGCCTTCGAAACCTCGGCATCCTCGTTCTCCTTCCTGCCTCCACCGTTCGCAGAAACCGAGTCGCGGCGCATTCTCATGTGCGCTACGAGGGACGCAGGGGACGGGAGGCGGAAGGCAGGAGAAGGTGAGGAGCGGCTCGCCTCGCCGTCCTGGGCTGGCATCTGTCCGGCAAGCCGCACATCATGTGCCGTGTCCGGTCGTAGCCCAGACAGTGTTTGGCCTGGCGAGTGCTGGGATGACTGGGACGCTATCTTCCATGCCGATGGTCGGCATGCTCCGATGGCGCTTCGCGGGTGTGCTATGTCAACTCCGCGACCGCGGCTGTTGGCATCCCAGGCGTCACACGTGGAGTGCGCGCACGGATCGAAGCAGCTCCGGCGCGAGTGACCAGAGCATGTACGCGATGAGGGAATGCTGGCTGGCTACCTGTAGAGGTCCGGCAACGACTTGCCGGTCTCGAGCCAGTCGATGCACATGCACAGGTGCTCGATGGTCTCGCTTAGCGCGCGACTGATTGTGGTGGCGCCATAGCCGAAGGTGTTCCGCGACTGACGCTGCATGCCAAGTGCAAAGACGAGCTGGGCCTGAAGTTGCTCGACGGCTTCGCCGGTATCCGGCAGTTTACCCAGCGAACGTACTGTCGGCCATCCCTCGGCTCGCTCAGCCGCCGCGCATGCCACGTGGAGATACCGCCACTCGCTTGAGCGGAGACTCTCCGCTATCGGCAGTCCACATCGCACACAGTGCATGAGGAGGTCCTCCAGATCGTGGAGTGTCTCGCTGTCCGCATCGTTGGGTCCAGCCGTGCTCATCGTCGCTTTGCGCTCCTTCACCGTCGTGTCATATCCCTTGGGGTTACATCGGTAGTGCCGCGAGACGAGGCAGCGTAAGCCTGCCTTTGTCTGAGTACGTGCCCTGTCGCTTCACTGGCGCGAGGCTCTTCGTCGCATGCTTCACGGCCTGGAGGAACGCATCGAGGTCCATTGGCTTGGGGAGTATGGTGGCATGGACCCGCGACACGTCGGCGGCGAGTGCTGGCGGGAGGGCGTGGGGATTGGTGGAGAGCAGAATGTAACGGTGCCGGGAGCAAAGCTCAGTGTCGGCGCTGACCCCGGCAAACAACGCCGCCGTCAGGTGGTGGTCCGCGAAGGCGTTGCTGACGACGACGACAGCGCCAGGGAACTGGTGGTGGAGGATTTGAAGTGCCGCATCCTTCAGGTCGACCTCTGCCAGGACCTCGTAACCGCCGTCACACAGAGCCTCGGCGAGGACGTCGCAGAATGTGATATCGCGTTCGAAGATGATAACGCCAGCTTCCATGCTGAGTTCCCCTCTCAACACGCGTCAACTTTCCCGGTCGCCACGCCGTCTGGCTCCAAACGCATGCGCTACATGTCGGCAGTGTATGAGTCTACAGGCGTCGTCATCTGTCATGCCGTATACATTGCGCGAGATTTTCAGGGGCGCTTACGTGCATTGCGCAAGATTTTCATGGGTGCTTACGTGATTAGGATAGGCCAGTGGGGGAGAGACAACGGCCTATGAGTGCGTGAGAGGGACTCGCGGAAAAAAAGAAAAAAGCCGTTGCGGACCGGCTTTTTGAGGAGTGAACCAAGAGACGTGGGCGTGCCCGAGAGGACTCGAACCTCCGATCTCTGGCTCCGCAGGCCAGCGCTCTATCCACTGAGCTACGGGCACATAGCATGCTGGGAAGCACGCCGAGTATCATACCGCAGAGGAGCCTTCATGTCAAGCGCGCTCGCGGCGGCAGAGCAACGGTGCGGCAGGCATGTTGCCGATGTGTTCGGAGTAATGACAGCATACGACCAGCTGTGAAGGAGCGTCCGATGCACCCGTGGAATGTCTCGCCGGAAGAGGCCGTCGCGTTGCAGCGCCAGCTCGCGCCCAGGGTGCTCGAAGGGCAGCCGGTCTCGCTCGAGAGCGTGACGACGATCGCGGGTGTGGACGCGTCATATGCCGAGGGCGGGCGCGGGGTAGTCGTCGTCTTCTCATTCCCCGCGCTGGAGATACTCGATACGGCGGAGTCCTCGCTGCCGAGCGTCTTTCCCTACGTGCCCGGCCTGCTCTCATTCCGCGAGGCGCCGCTGATTTTGAGCGCGATGCAGTCGCTGCGTGTGAAGCCCGATTTGCTGCTGGTGGACGGCCAGGGATACGCGCATCCACGCCGCCTGGGGCTGGCGAGTCACCTGGGGCTATACCTCGATATGCCGAGTATCGGCGCGGCCAAGTCGCGGCTCGTCGGCTCGTATGAGGAGCCGGGACCCGAGCCGGGCGACCGATCGCCGCTGGTGCATCGTCGTGAGACCATCGGCATGGTGCTGCGGACCAAGGCACACACCAAGCCGCTGTTCGTCTCGGTCGGCTACCGGATCACCCTGCCCGACGCGGTCGACGTGGTGCTGCGGAGCCTGCGCGGCTACCGCCTGCCCGAGCCGACGCGCATCGCCGACAAGCTGACCCACGCCCCCGCGCGCTAAGCCGTCGCTCCCACACCGGTGGACCAGACCGCATCCCCGATTCGCCTTCCCTATGGGGCGCATCTTGACAGGACCGGTAGCCTAGAGGCAGACAGTGTTCGAGCGCGTGCTCAGCAGCGCGTAAGCTTCGTCTCGGCGGTCCCCATGACGTCCGCGTGGTCTCGGCGTCGGAAACTGCAGGATGGGCCTGGATGCCCACGGCGTCTTCGTTTTGGAGGTTCTCTCGCATGGCATGGTTGTTCGGTAGGCGCAAGCAGCAGCACGCCGCCGTTGTCACCGTAGACCCGCAAGGGCGTCCCTTCCAGTTTGTGGGCGATCGTCGCCACCTGGCCGACGCGCCGTATGTGTTGCCGAGCGACGATCAGGAGGTCAACCGCCTCGACTTTCAGCACTACATGTTGCGCTACGCGCTGCGGGGCAACTATGCTGCCCCGCTCAGCCGTCCGGCGAGTATCCTCGATGTGGGCAGCGGCACCGGACGCTGGGCGATGGAGATGGCGGCCTACTTCCCTGACGCGAACGTCATCGGCGTCGACCTTGTCAATCAGGAGGTCGCCGCGAGCCTTGGCCATGGCCTCGACCAGCGCCCCGACAACTACGTCTTTGTGCAGGGAAACGTGCTGAATGGGTTGCCCTTCGCCGACAATTCCTTCGACTTCGTGCATATGCGGCTGCTGCTGTTCGCGATTCCACCGGACAAGTGGCCGCTCGTCGCGCGCGAGCTGGTGCGTGTGACGCGTCCGGGCGGATGGGTGGAGTCAATCGAGACCGGCCCGCAGCGCAATGGCGGTCCCGCGATGGACACGCTCGTCCAGTGGATCACTGAGGGCAGCCGCAGGCGTGGTATCGATCCCTTGCTGGGGCCGCGCGTCGCCGGATTCTTCGCCGAGGCGGGGCTGGTAAACATGGCCGCGAGCGAGGTGGATGTGCCAGTTGGCCGCAACGGGGGCCGATTGGGCACGATGGCCGAGGTGGATGTGTTCGGCGTCGTCGGTGGCGTCAAGCCGATGATGGTCGCACAGGGCCTGGCCACCGAGCAATCCTACGATGCGCTCATGGCGCAGGCGCGGGCGGACCTCGATCGCACGCAGTGCACCCTGCCGTTCTACGTCGCGTACGGGCAGAAACCTCGGTAGCGGGGACGGTACACACGGGCAGACGTCCCGACACTCGCCCCCTTGAATAACGCTCTGCCGCTCGGCCCGGTCAGCGGGCGGCAGCGACTTCGGCCAGCCGCATCGAGAGCACGCGCGAGACGCTGTCACCACCCATCGAGATGCCGTAGATAGCGTCGGCATGGGTCATCGTGACACGGTTGTGCGTGATGACGATGAACTGCGTCTGCTCAGAGAGCAGCTTCAAAATCTCGCAGAAGCGAACGACGTTGGCCTCGTCGAGCGCAGCGTCGACCTCGTCGAGCAGGCAGAACGGCGGTGGGTTGGTTTCGAGCAGCGCGAAGAGCAGTGCGGCCGAGACCATCGCGCGCTCGCCGCCGGAGAGCAACGAGAGGTCCTGCACCTTCTTGCCGGGAATCTGCACGTAGACCTCGACGCCGCCCAAGCCGACTTTGCGTGGCACGGCAGGCTCGTCGCTCTCGTCGTCGTCCTCGGCGACCTCGCGGCGGGGGGCGGTCAACTCCAGCCGGGCCGCGCCGCCCGAGAAGAGCGTCGTGAAGTGCCGCTGGAACCGCTCGTTGACCGCCTGAAAGGTCTCCTCGAACTGGCGGCGCATGGTGGCATCCAGCTCGACGATGATGGTGCGCAGGTTGGCCGCCGCCGTATCCATGTCGTTGATCTGGCCGGTGAGGAAGTCGTAGCGAGTCTTGAGCTCCTGATACGCCTGTGGCGCGTCGGGATCATAGCCGCCCAGGTGGCGCAGCCGTCCGCGCAGCGCATCGATCTGGCGCCGGAGCTTCGCCATTTCTTCAGGCGTCAGTTCCGGCTCTGGTTCGGGCGCTTCGGCGTCTTGCGCGCCCTCGTCATCCCCTTCGTCGGCGGCGAGCGCGCCGAGGGGGTCTGTGCCTTCATCGGCGCCCAGGTCTTCGCGAATCTGCTCAGCGAGCGTCTCGATGGCTTCGAGCGCGCGCTGCGCTTCGAGCGTCCACCGCTGCTGCTCAGCTTCGGTGCGGGCCAGCGTCTGCCGCTCGTCGCCGAGCCCGTGCTCCAGGGTCGCGATCTGGCTCTCGACGTGGGCCTGGCTGGCCTCGCGTGTATGGAGCTGCTCGCTCAGCGCCCGCGCATGTTCGCGCAGCTCGACGAGCGAGGCATCCTGCTCTGCCGTCTGCGCCTGTAGCTCGGTGCGCTGGGACGTGATGGCCTGGATGCGGTCGCCGCGGCGGGCAAGTTGCTGCTCCACCTCGCGGGACTGCGCGCGCAGTTGATCGGCCCGCTGGGCGAGCGCCTTGACCTCCTGCCGCTGCACCGCGAGGCCCGTGCGTGCGCGCGCAAGCTCTTCCTGCTGGCTGCGCGAGCGGCTGAGCATGTCGTCAACGTCTTCTTGTATCGCCGCTACGTTCTCGGCCGCGTCAAGCTGTAGCCGTTCCTGCTCGGCCACATGCTCGACGGTGACGGCAACCTCTTGCTCCAGGCTGGTCACCTCACCCTCAAGCTGCTCGGCGACCGCCGCGCTCAGGCGCTCCTCACTGAGGGCGCGCTCTTGCTCGCGCTGGAAGGCTGTCAGCGACCGGGCCAGCTCTTGCGCGAGCGCCTCGGCCCGCTGGATGTCGCGCGCCAGCTCTCCGGCCTGCTGCTTGAGCTCGTCGAGGCGGGCCAGGGCGCTGGCGTACTGCGCCTCCAGCGCGGCGATCTCGTGCGACTGGCGGTCGATCCTCGCCGGCAGCTCGCGCAGCTCCCGCTGGCGGGCCAGCACGCTCGCCTCATCTCCTGCGGCGTCTGTGCTGCCACGGCCGCCGCGCATCCATCCGCGGGGATGCAGCACCTCACCCGCGAGGGTGACGACCGTGCATGGCGGCGTGTCGGGCCAGTGTGCCCGCGTGACGTCCAGATCGCGCACGACGAGCGTATCGCCGAGCAGGCGAAGGAAGAGTCCCCGCAGCTCTGGCGAGCAGGTGATGTGCTCGCCGAGCGGGCCAAGTACCTCGTCGCCGTCGGCTGGGGGCACCGAGGAGGGCGAAGGTGTGATGCCACTCTCAGGCACAACGCCCTCTGCCCAGACGATGTACGCACGTCCGGCGCCGGTCTCGCGCAACCAGCGCGCCGCCTGCCGCGCGTCCGCCGTGTTGCGGACGACGACCGCGTGGAGGAAGACGCCAAGCGCGGCTTCGAGCGCCGCATCCAGCTCGGGTGGCACACTCACGAGCTGCGCAGCGACGCCGAGGACCGCGACTCCCCGCGTATTCGCCGATTGCAGGAGAGTGCGCGCTCCCGCGTCGAGGCCCTGCGCGGACTGCTGCCACTCCTCCAGCAGGGCCAGGCGGTCGGCAAGGGCGCGACGCTCACGCTGGGCGTCGGCGGTGGCCGCGCGCAGTTGGTCGCTCTCGGCCTGGGCGTCTATCGTATCGCGGTTGAGCTGCTCGCGCTGGGCGACGAGCGCCTCGACATCCGCGCGGGCCTGCTCGAATGCCTCGCGGCGCTCTGCCAGTTGTTCCTCGGCCCGTTCGAGCTTCTGTTGCGCCAACGTGACCACCTCACGGCGCGACGCGAGGGCTTGCGTGCGTTCGCCGAGCTGCCGCCGCAGACGGCTGAGGTCGGTCTGCGCCGCGCCCAGGCGGGCCTGCGCTTGAATGACCTCGCGCTGGGCGGCGCGCAGCCGTGCCTCCTCGCGCTCCTGCTCCAGCCGGGCCGCGTGCTGGGCGCTTTCCAGCGCGTCGAGCTCGGCGGCGGTGGCGTCGGCCTGCGCCTCGGCGCGCTCGATCTGCGCCTCCAGCGCGCCAACGTGCGCCCGCGCGATGGCGATGGTCTCTTCCTGCTGGCCCTGCTCGCCCTCCAGATCGCTCTGTTGACGGTCGAGGCTCGCCAGACGCTCCCGCGCGACGGCGAGGTCGCGTTCGGTGGTCTGCAGCAGCCCGAGTGTCTCGCCGCGCTCGCGCCGTAGCCCGCCGATTTCGGCGAGCAGCGCCTCGTGCTGCTGACGAAGGTCCGCCGACTCACGCTCGCGTGTGGCGATGGAGGCCCGCATCTCGTCTACTCGTTGCGCATGGAGGCGCTCCTGGGCAACGGCATGTTCACGGGCGTCGAGGGCGTGGTGCCACTGGCGGGTGTACCACCGCCGTAGGAGGGCGTTCAGCTCGTCGCGCGTGCCGCTGTATTCCTGTGCTCGGCGGGCTTGCTCGGCGAGCGGGCCGAGGCGTGGCTCGATCTCGCCGAGGATGTCGCGCAGGCGTGAGAGGTTGCTCTGGGTGAGTGCCAGCTTCTGTTCCGCCTCGGTGCGCTGCGCCTGAAACTGCCGGATACCGGCGGCATCCTCGAAGAGCGCGCGCCGCTCGTCGGCCCGCTGGCTGAGCGCCTGATCGACCATGCCCTGCCCGATGACGGTGTAGGAGTCGTGGCCGACGCGCGCCTGCGCGAGCAGCAGCAGCACGTCCTTGAGGCGCACGCGCTGACCATTGGAGAGATATTCGCTATCGCCGGAGCGGAAGCTGCGCCGCGAGACGGTTACCTCGGTATACTCTGACGGAATCCAACTGGCGCTGTTATCGAGCACGAGCGCGACCTCGGCCATCTGCGCCGCCGCGCGACTGGCGCCACCGGCGAAGATCACGTCGTCGCTCTTCTTGCCCCGAAGCTGGCGCATACTCTGCTCGCCGAGCACCCAGCGGATGCCATCCGCCACATTGCTCTTTCCCGAGCCATTGGGACCCACAATCGCGGTGATGCCTGGACTGAACTCCAGCACCGTGCGCGGCGCGAAGCTCTTGAATCCGTGCAGCTCGAGACGCTTCAGATACACCTGTGGCCCTACTCCTCGTGCGCGGCGTCACCAGCTCCGCCAGGTGCGGACTGTTCCGGCGAATCTCTTCCTGCAAGCATACCATTCCGCACCGCCCGCTTCCCTTTCGCGCTCAGCTATATGGCCTGCATGGGCTACTGCGCGGAGGCGTAGGCCCGATGGCTCCCAGTGGGACGAACATGCGTGTGGTTATCGTTGCCCGCGATGTATAGTCTGAAGGAGAGGAAGTCGAAGGTTGCGGAACGTAGACTGAGGATCGCCGAAGGGAGCAGTTCTATGCGTCCCTATGAGGGAGATACTGTACGGCGTGGCGTGCCTGTCGCGCTTGCCCGTAGGCCTGGCGAGTATATGCCTGGCGATCAGGAGCCGGGCGTCATCATCACGAGTCTGGCCGATATGCTGACGTGGGCGCAGAATTATCCGCGCAGCCGGTCGATATGGCCCTTCGCGTACGCGCTCGCCTGCTGTGGCATCGAGATGATCCAGACGGCGTCGGCGCCGCAGTATGACCTCGGCCGCTTCGGCTCGGAGGTGTTCCGTTCCAGCCCGCGGCAGGCCGACCTGATGATCGTCGCTGGGACAGTCTGCACGAAGATGGCGCCTCGGCTGATCCGCCTCTACGACCAGATGCCTGAGCCGAAGTGGGTGATGTCGCTGGGGCAGTGCGCCAACTCCGGAGGTGAGTTCTTCGACTCGTACTACACGGTGCAGGGCGTGGATATGCTCGTGCCGGTGGACGTCTTCGTTCCAGGGTGTCCGCCGCGACCGGAGCAGCTCATCGAGGGCTTTTTGAAGCTGCGCGAGAAGATCGAGAAGCGGGGACTGAAGGTGCTGGGCGAGGCGTAACTATCCGTCTCGCGGCAGCCCGTGCCCGCCTAGGGCAGCCCGAGCACCATGCCACCATCGATCGAGATGCTCGTGCCGGTGATGTATGCCGCCTGACGCGACGCCAGAAATGCGACAAGCGCGCCGACCTCATCGGGCTGGCCGACGCGGCCGAGCGGCACGCCCCGGCCCGCGTCGGCCAGTACGGTTTCCAGGCTGACGCCACGGCGTGCGGCCTCCGCGCCCCGCAGCTCGCGCTGTCGCTCGGTGAGGATGATGCCGGGCAAGACGTTGTTCACCGTGATACCCGAGCCGCCGACCTCGCGCGAGAGGGATTTGGCGAGCGCGACCACTGCCGCGCGCAGTGAGTTCGAGAGGACCAGGTTGTCGATCGGCTGACGGACACTCGTGCTGACGAGGTTCACGATGCGTCCCTGATCACTCGCGCGCAGCAGTGGCAAAGCTTCGCGGACCATGTGGACGACACTCATCAGTGTCAGCGAGAACGCCCGCTCCCAGTCCGCATCGCCCACCTGCGCGAAGCCTCCGGGTGGCGGGCCGCCCGCGTTGTTTACGAGGATGTCGAGCGTGCCGAAGCGCTCGCGAACGGTGCCGACGAGCCGGGCAGCCGAGGTGGGATCGGCCACGTCGAGCGCGATTTGCTCGATGCGCACGCCGGGCTGCGCCACCTGGGCGATCGCATGGGCCGCGCTGTCGAGCTGCTGGGGACCTCGCGCGCAGATGACAAGGGATGCGCCTTCAGCCGCTAATGCTTTCGCCGACGCGAGCCCCATCCCGCGACTCGCCGCGAGCACGATGGCGACACGACCCCGCAGCCCAAGATCCATTGCCTCTATCCCCTTCGTCTCGACTGTCCTGCTTGTCCGTCCGCCCTGTCCGCTGACCGACAACGACAAGGCCCACACACCAAGTATACGCCTGCCGCCATGTGGAGTCACGCATCGGGTGGCCGAAACGACGAAGCGGCAGCCAGCACTTGCGCTGACTGCCGCGAAGACATTGGCGAACCGGAGGGGCGGAGGAGGTGGGATTCGAACCCACGGTGCCCTTTCGGACACACGCGCTTTCCAGGCGCGCCCACTAGGCCTCTATGGGACTCCTCCAAACAGACGAAAAAGCCAGCGCGACGGACGGTGCCCTCGCTCTCTGGCCTTCCGGCGGAAGGGGCGGGATTCGAACCCGCGGTGCCCTATTCAGGCACACCGCTTTTCGAGAGCGGCACCATAAACCACTCGGACACCCTTCCGCCGGACACTATATCACAGCTTCGCTCACTCCGCAACGGAACTGTCATGGGCGGCGCCGCTGTGGGCGTAGGCTGCTGCATCCTGCTACGAGTGCCTGACAAAACGACGATTGGAGAGCATTCCAGCAGATGAGCGAGCAGCATAGCGAAACGAGGGCTTGATGCACGTATCCCGCTTGTCGGTTTCGGCCACCTTGGGAAAGGCGCGTATCGCTATCCGCGCCGACAAGCCGTACCGCTGGCGCACGTCGTAGCACACCACCTTTTGCAGCTCATTCTTGTTCGCCAAGCGCTGCACATATGCCACCTCCGCAATCGCGTTGCAGGCGGCATTGAACGCCACAAGCGTGCGCAGGATCGATGCGTATCGTTCGAGCGTGAGAGCCAGTTTGACGAGCAGCGTCTGATTCATGCGTCCAGCATGGGAGCATGCAGTATATATATGCCGATGAGTGAGTACTGCCTGACGAGAGCGCCTTCCTGTCCACGCGGAAAGGCGGGGGCATCCTGGGCCGATTTTGGTGAGAAGAAAGCGGCCAAACCCTGCATCTTACGTTTGGCCGCCCTAGCTCACGACGAGCTTGCTAGCGAGTTCGACGCTTCGCCAGCAGTATCAAACGGGATGACTCACGCTCAATGTTTAGCAGTACACACCCCGATGGGAGATGCGATGCCCAGAGAATTAAAGCATCGCTTCTGACCATTGATCGTGATGAGTACGGCAATCGCCACGCCTTGCCCATTCAGCAAGGTGGCAACGTGAGGTTGCAGATTGAACATCTTCGCGCAGTTGAGATTGGTCCCCAACGGACCCGTAAACGTCGTGACATACCGCTGAGCCATGAACGTGAAGAGGGTATTGCCGACCGCCGCATCGGGTGTAGCACCCTGACCAAGCAATGGCGCATCAGTCGCCAGGCGAGGAGGAGCAACTTGCATCAGGTTGCTGCAATAGGCACGCGTGCTTGCATCCTGGAGAGTTTGCGCTTCTGGCTGATCGACGCCGACACGATAGAGATTCACCTTGGTCAGGTTGGGGACGAACGTGTTGCCATGCGCGACCAGCACCATCGGGTCATCGGCAGGCACAAGCGCGACGGGTGGCGGTTGCTGTGCTGCTGCCTGGAGTTCGTTGAGTGGCAGAGCGGCGGTGAGATGACCAGGATCGGCAAGGTCAGGTCTCACCCAGGCAGTACAGCCCAACGTCGCATCTACTCCCAGCAGAAGGCGGTTGTCGCTCGGATTGGTGATCACCGTCGCATTCGGTAGAGCTTGTCTGTTTGCAGTGGTGTCCTGTGCCAACCGCCCGTTGGGCGCGACGAGATATGCGGTGGTCACGTTGTCGCTCTGGTCCTGGTCGACAAAGAAGAAATTGCGTGTCGTCGGACAGATCAACCCCTTGAGATCGTTCCCTAAGGGTG
>CAYRVF010000054.1:0-33805 GCA_964427535.1 uncultured Ktedonobacterales bacterium | reverse complement strand
GACCCTCGCATACCTTCGACATCCTGGGCATCAAGATGTTCGATAGCGCCGAGATTCGGGTCCACCCGACAGGCTCGGCAATCGTGCGCATCGGCGTGCAGACGCAGGGGCAGGGGCACGAGACGACGTTCGCGCAGATCGTCGCCGAAGAGCTAGGGCTGCCCGTCGAGGACATCACGGTTGAACATGGCGACACGGATACCGCCCCCTATGGGTTGGGCACCTACGCCAGTCGCAGCACGCCGGTGGCCGGGGCGGCCACGGCGGTAGCGGCGTTCAAGATTCGCGAGAAGGCGAAGAAGATAGCGGCGCATCTGCTCGAAGTGGACGCCGACGATCTGGAGTGGGCGAATTACCAGTTCCAGGTCAAGGGCGTGCCGAGCCGCGCGGTGACGATGAAACAGTGCGCGTTCGCCGCCTATACCAACCCTCCAGACAACACGGAGGCGGGGCTGGAGGCTGTGGACTACTACGACCCGCCCAACCTGACGTTCCCCTTCGGCGCGTATATCTGCGTCGTCGATATCGACCGGGGCACAGGTGAGGTGAAGATTCGCCGCTTTGTCGCGGTAGACGACTGTGGCACGATCATCAATCCGATGATTGTAGAGGGGCAGATACATGGCGGCCTGACGATGGGCATGGCACCCGCGCTAATGGAGGCCATCACCTACGACGAGAATGGCAACATCCAACAGGGCACGTTCATGGATTACCTGCTGCCAACCGCCATGGAAACGCCCGCGTGGGAGACAGACAAGACGACCACGCCATCGCCACACCATCCGCTCGGCGCGAAGGGCGTGGGCGAGTCGGCCACGGTCGGCGCGCCGCCAGCCATCGCGAACGCCGTGGTCGATGCGCTCAGCCACCTCGGCGTGACGCATCTCGATATTCCCATCACTCCATGGAAGGTCTATCAGATTCTCGCGGAGCACGGCGTGGCGGAGTAGGAGATAGGGTTCGTGAGGGGATCGCCGGTCACGTTTCGGCGTGACCGGTCGGCCGTTGTTGCCTCTCTGCTCAGGTGGTCACCTGAGCGTGCCAGTTTCGTACGCTGGAAGCCCAAACCGCCGCCCCAGCCCCAGCAGTCAGGATACAGAGATGGAGCGTGACATTCTCGCGGAGGTGCAGCGCCTGCGAACCGAGCGTCGCCCGTTCTCGCTCGCGACGGTCGTGGCCGCCCGGCAACCGACATCGGGAACTCCGGGCGCGCGAGCGATCATCCTCGAAGGCGGCGAGATCGAGGGCTGGGTCGGCGGACACTGCGCCCAGCCGGCGGTCGTCCGGGAAGGTCTGGCCGCGCTGGCGGATGGTACGCCGCGCCTGGTTGTACTCCGGCCAGACGGGCAGCCTGAGAGTCCGCCCGAGCCAGGCGTCGTCGAGGTGCCGATGCTCTGCGCCAGCCAGGGCGAGCTGCGCGTCTTCGTCGAGCCATTTCTACCTCGTGCGGAGCTCGTCGTGATCGGGTCGTCGCCAGTCGCGCGTACGCTCGCGCGGCTTGCTAGCCTGCTGGAATTCGACGTCTGGGCGTGTGACCCCGACGCCGACATGGAGACGTTTCCAGAGGCCGAGCGACTCGTGCAGGGCCTGGACATGCTCACGCCACAGCTTGCCGCGCATCAGTATATCGTCGTGGCGACGATCAACGCCTACGACGAGGAGGCGGTGCGCGTTGCGCTCGAGAGCGATGCGCGCTATGTCGGGCTGGTGGCGAGTGTGAAGCGACACGCGGCGGTTGTCGAGACGCTCCGCGAGCAGGGAGTGGGCAAAGAGCGACTTGGTAGGCTGCAGCGGCCGAAAGGGCTTCCGGGTCCGGCGCTACGTCCGAGCGAGATCGCGTTCAGCGTAATGGCGGAGCTGGTGGAGCTCCGGCGAAGTTCCACAGCCACACCCATCGAGAAGTCGTCTCCCGCACGATCCGAAGCCATCGACCCCATCTGCGGCATGACAGTGGATATCGCGACGGCGAAGCACACCCTCGAACGTGACGGGCAGACATACTATTTCTGCTGCGCGGGCTGTCGATCGGCTTTTGCCGGGCAGTAAACACGTTGAAGGGTATGACAGGTCACGTTCGAGCAGACGACCGGACATGACCTGTCTCGCCTCTTCATATAGCACAGTTGTCCGCGTACGACCCCCGATTTCCTCCTTCTCTCGCGGAATGACTCCTCCCCATGTGGTACTGCCATCGGCACGGCGCATGCTAGCATCGAGCCAAGCATCCAGGGTCACGATGTCGTGACTGCGTCACGTCGCGACCCCTGCGTGGCTCGCTCGCAGTGATTGAGGCGCTCTAAGGAATGGGAGACAGCTCAATGGCGAGACTCCGCATGGCAGGCATGTACCCCGCGTTGACTGTGATGGTGCTGTTCGCTAGTGTCGTATTTGAGATGGGGCCAGTCTCGGCAGCTTCAGCGCATGTCACGTCGATGGCTGCCAGTCAGACGCCGACGCTCTCGGTATCGAGTCAGCTTGCCAACCGGCGGTATGTCGCCGCCGGCGATCGCGCATTTGACCTCGGGAGCGAGGATGGGCGCTATCCCGCGATGGGCTTTCACACCCGAGGTGAGATGGGTGGCATCTGGACACCCCCGATCAAGTTGCTGGACGGCATCTGGTTCGGCATCAATGGTCAGTGGATCGGTCCCGCCACCACTTTTACGACCGGATTTGGCTACGCGCAGATGGCGCTGCCGACGACAAGCGGGATACAACTCAGCCGTACCGACTTCGTGCCCGACGGACGGCAAGCAGTCGAGTTTGGGCTGACGCTCACCACATCGAACTCCGCGCCCTTCACGCTGATGGTGGACGCGCACTCAGAGCTCATGAGCGCCTATCCGTGGGGCTTCACGACGCCTAATCAGGAGCAATTCAACCTACCGGATACCGCGACATTCAACGGGAGCCAGCTCGTCTTCCGCGAGACGGGAACACCGCCGGTCGCGAATGCCATGTCGCATGATTGGGCCGCCATCGTCGGTGCGACCGGTCTGACGCCCACGTCGGGCGTGACCGGCAGCGCGTATCGTGGGCCACAAGACCCGCCGGTGGTCTGCCCGGCGTCTCCGGGTCCTGACCAGTTCAAGTGTGACGATACGGCGTACGGCAAGGGTGCGGGCGGCGAGCTGACCTATTCGCTGCAACTGCACGCGAAGACGAGCCAGACGATATGGTTCACGGTGGCCGGCTCTGATCAGGGGCTCTCGGCCGCGCAAGCCGAGTACCAGACAGCCAGCGCGAATCCCGCGAGTGAGTTGCAGGCCAAGATCGCCAGCCGGCAGGCGCTCGACAGTCAGACGCAGGTGTCGCTGCCCGCTGACCCGGCGCTCGCATCGGCAGTCACCTGGAGCAAACAAAATCTCGCCGATCTGACACAGCAGGCGAACAACGTTCAAGTGCGCCTGACGCAACAGGGCACGCAATATCCCGCGCCAGCGGGGACGCTGCCGAGCATCCGGTTCGAGGGCGCGGGCTTCCCGGACTATCCCTGGATGTTCGCAACCGACCAGGAATACACCATGTACGCGCTGCTCGCGGCCGGTCAGTTCACGACGGCGGAAGACGGGCTGCGCTCGCTGGCAGCGGTCAGCGATATCGCCAACAACCACTCCGGCAAGGTCGTACATGAGACCGTAACGGACGGCTCCGTATACTATGGATTGAACAACGATAAGGGTGACATCGACGAGACCGCGAAGTTCCCCACGGCGGTCGCGATGGTCTGGCGCTGGACGGGTGACTCGCGCTTCCGCGACGATCTCTATGATTTCACCGTACGCAACATGCAGTATCTGGTCAATCTCGCCAGCACAGATGATGATGTCTGGCCGGATGGGTCCGGCAACGTCGAGTCGAGCGTGCTGGGTGCTGAGCCGGTCGACGTCGCCGTGTATACGATTCGCGGGCTGCTCGATCTCGCGGATATGGCGGCGAGCAAGCACGACAGCGCAACCGAGCACTGGGCGCTGAATCACGCCGCGACGATGGAGCGTGCCTTCCAGGGGGCCTGGTGGCTGCCGAACATTCCGCAGTATGCCGACTCGTTGAGTGATCCGAGCAATTCGCTATTGATGCAGCGCTGGTGGACGGGTGTCACGCCAATGGAAGCCGAGCTGTACCAGAACGGCATGCAGCAGCCGGGACTCGCGCCAGCATCGGATGCCCGGCAAGCGCTCGCGTTACGTGAGTCGTCGTGCTACTCGGGGCAATATGGCATGTACGTCGAGGGCGGGCCGGGATGTGACCCTGGTACCTATCAGGGCAAGAACCAGCAGGCGTACACCCTCAACACCGGCGTGATGGCCGTCGCGCTGGGGAACTATGGCCTGCTCGGGCCGAGCGACCAGCAGCGATATACCGACGCACTCGCGCAGCTCCAGCTTGGCTCCGGTGAGGAACAGCCGGGGATGATGCCGGAGATTGGTCCCTCGCCGGACTTCGCGGCCAACAGCAGCCAGCCGTTCAACGAGCGGTCGTCACTTGAGCAGGCGTGGGGCACGTACGGTGTGCTGTGGCCGGTGGTGCATCAGCAACTTGGAGTTGATCCGCAGCTCGGCGATGGGCTGCTGGAGGTGCTGCCCAGTCTGCCGTCGGGGCAGCAAAGCGTGTCGGGCAGCGCGATCCGCATCAGCTCCGGCTCGATTGACGTCGCGGCCACCCACAGCGGCACCACCTGGACATCGACAGTGACGTCGCGACTGAGCTGCGCGCTGCATGCCGGCGTGACTCTCCCGGCAGGCACCACGGTGCGGAGCGTGACGCTGAATGGCGCGCCAGTGAAGTATAGCGTGCGCGACGGCAACTCTGGTCGCCAGGTGATCGTGGCGACGTCGTGCGGGTCCACCGCGCGGGTGACGGTTGTCGCGGGCTGAGATGTCGGCTGACGTATACGACACACGGTATACGAGCAATACGAGAGGCCAGCACACGCCGTTGTGTACTGGCCTCTCGCTCGCGGCAACAACTGCGGATGTGCGTCCGCCGGACGTGACTGGTTGGGCCAGGGCAGGCGTTATTTGACGTTGATTGAACGTACCTGATCGGCGTGGTAGCTAGTGCCATCGGCATAGACACGCACGTCGTACTCTCCCGGCAGAGTATTGGCTGGGACCGTGAGCGTCCAGGTCGCTACTCCGGCGTTGTTTGTGACGGCTGGGCTCGGAAGCACGGAGAAGAGGCTTGTCCCACCATGAGGCGCGCCGATATTGCACGCAAGCCCTTCGACGGGGTTACCCTGGCCGTCGCTCGCGACGACACTGACGGTCATTCGGTCGCCTGGTGAGACGATGTTCGGCGTGACGCTCTCACTCAACGTGAAGGGACCAGTGATCGTTTGTGTTGGAATGGATGTCACCGTCGGCGTCGGCGAGGGAGTGGACGTTGCGGTCGCTGTCGACGTGTGGTCGCTGTTGGTGACGATGATGATGGGCCGCAATCCTTGACCGGCCGCCACTACACGAGTGAGCGTGCCCGCGAGCAATCCGGTGGCGGAGAAGAGCACGAGCAGGAGCGCCGCGAGCAAGACAGGCGCTGGAGTACGTGCCGGTTGCCGCGAGTTCACGTGCCGTCCTCCTTCGCTGAATCGCCGCTCGGCCGATGGTTCATGGCTGGCGCCCCGCAAACAGCAGGCACGCTCCGATGCAGTGTAGAAGACGCGAGACGGCAACCGCAAATACTCTAGCCCGCATGGGCCACGATGGAAGCCGTTAGGGGCGTGCCGTGTCCACTACGCTCCGTGGGCCAGCTCGAAATCTTCGAGGCGGACGTCGGCGTTGTCGAGGATGAGTGCCGAGACATCGAGAATTGGCGTATCGGGCGGCAGTATCGCAGCGTCTTTGCGGGCGTCTGCCGAGATCGGTAGCCCGGCATCACGGAGAATGCGTTCCGCGAGCAGCACATAGGGTGCCCAGTGCGCTGGAATAGAGGAGCGGTCCCACACTGGCTGGCCGTAGCGGAACGCCTGCTCATAGAATTCGCACGCCCGCACGGCGAAGGGGTAGAGCTTGCGACCGAGCGGCTCACCCTCCACATCGTCGGCGTGCATCAGTGTCTGCACGATCTCGGCGGCGCGCTTATTCTTCGGGTCGCACTGCGTCAGCAGAATGCCCGCGAGCGAAATGTCGTATCCCGACTCTCGGGCGCGTGCCATGAGGCGCAGCATCGACTCCAACCCTTCGAGAGCAGGTGTCTCGGCGACGAGGGGGATGATGACGCGCTGTGTCGCGGCGAGCGCGTTGGTGAGCAGCGGGCCTCCCTCGGCAGGGAAGTCGATCAAGGCGACGTCGAAGTCTTGAGCGAGGCAGTGCAGGACCCCAGACAAGACGAGCTCAGAATGGAGAAAGGCCGCCGCGTCCGCCAGCAGCTCATCCCACGGGAGCACCCACACGCGGCCGCCAGACCAGCTAGGCTGGGCGGTGAGGTGCACGGGCAACTCGGTCGCGCTGAGCGCTTCCGCGACGTCGGATGGCGCTGGCAGGGCGCTCGCGGGTGTGTTTCGCAGTCCCAGGAGCACGCCAGAGAATGACCCGTGTTCCGTGGTTGGCCAGATGTCACGTAGAGAAGCGGAGCACGTGCCTGGTTGGGCGAGATCGACCACCAGTACGCGCGCGCCGGCAAGGGCGCAGAGCCTGGCCAGCGTCGCGACCGTGGTGGACTTGCCCTGGCCGCCTTTACGAGTCGCGATTCCGTAGACCCTGCTCATTCGTCGCGTCCTGCCCCTTCTGCTCCTCACTCAGCCCCTAACGTTGCATTCCGTGCGGCAGGGCTAGTATGGCAATCGACCACTTGGGTTGTCAAGAGACGTAATGGCGAGGGGTCAGGGTCATGTCGGCACTTGGGGAGTCCTGGAGCATACATAGCCTGTTTGCCTCGGTAACCTGACTCAAACAGATACCTCGACACCGCCAGGGGCCTATGTTAGAATGGCGCAGCCTCACGAGAGCGAGGGCACATCAGCGACTTTTGGAAGCGCCGCGCGGCGAGGAGGGCCACATGTCGGAGTGGCAGGAGCAACTCGATACCTTGCTTGCGTCGCTCAACGTCGCGTATGACGACGATTCGGAGCCGCTGGCCGAGAGTGACGAAGGACCGACGACGAAAGAACTGCAAGCGCTCAGCGAAGGCTCGGACCTCGCCGAGCAGGCAGATGCGCCATCACTCCTCTGGCTGCCAGGCAGTGAGCTAGAGAGGGCGCCTGACACCTCGCCCCTGGCTCCCGACGGCGAAGAGGTCAGCGCGATCCGCAGTGAGATCGATGCGACCGTCTGGCGCGTGATGGCGCTCGTCCAGGCTGGCAGGCTCAATCAAGCGATGCGCGACGATGTGCTCTTCGTGTTGCAGGCGCTGACGCGGCCGCCGGACGGGTCGGCGCGGAGCGGTGCGGCACGCGCCGACGACGGAGACCAGGGACGCGAGTGGAACCTGACCTCGGCGGCGGCGGTTCTCCGGTTCTGTCGCATCGTGCTGCGGCTGACGAATGCGCTAGATGGTGAGCTCTAGCGGCGGCACGTTACCGCGAGCCGGCCGATTCACTCCGTAATTGGCTGTCTATGGGGTCTGGCTCAATGAGCGCCCGGCGAAGCGCGTCCAGCAGAGCGGCATCCTGGCGCGGGAAGACTGTGCGCGGGTCGAGGAGTAGGGCGTCCCGCGAGACGCGCGCGACAACAGGTGGATCTCCTCTGCGGAGCCGGGCAGCTATCTCGCCAACCTCTCGCTGCGGCCCTTCACTCGCCGCGGGTGAGGATGGCGAGCGAGCGAGTGAAATCGAACAGAGTACCGTCGGAAGTGTCTCACCTGGCAGCGACCCGCCTCCAACGGTCGAGTGCCCGTCCTCCGTTGCCGCCGCGATTCCCCATCCGCGAAGTGTGGCCGACCAGCGTTCGGCGCGCTCCCGAATGACATCCAGCGGCAGGGCGATCAGTTGCCTGACAGGGATGTCGTCAGTGGCGCGGCCGTCGCGGTGAACTCGCAGCGTGGCTTCGAGCGCGGCGAGGGTGAGTTTGTCGATGCGGACGGCTCGCATCAATGGATGGCGCTCGATCTGGGCGAGCAGCGCGCGGCATCCCACGATAATGCCTGCTTGTGGTCCGCCGAACAGCTTGTCGCCAGAGAAACAGACGATATCCGCGCCCGCCGCGAGGCTCTCCTGCGGTGTCGGCTCGTGGGCGAGGCCGTAGGGAGCGGTGTCTTCGACACTGCCACTGCCAACGTCATGCACGAGCGGCACGCCGTGTTCCCGAGCGAGCGTGGCCAGCTCGCGGAGCGCCGGACTCTCGGTGAATCCGACGATGCGGAAGTTGCTCGGGTGAACGCTCAAGAGCAGAGCGGTGCGCTCGCTCAACGCAGCGGCGAAATCTGCGGCGCGCGTGCGGTTGGTCGTCCCGACCTCGACCAGGGTTGCGCCGCTCTGCCGCAGGACGTCAGGGATGCGGAAGCCGCCGCCGATCTCCACCAGCTCGCCGCGCGAGAGAACGACCTCGCGGCCCGATGCGAGGGCCGACAGCACCACGAAAACCGCGGCGGCGTTGTTGTTGACGACGAGCGCATCTTCCGCGCCCGTCACCTCGCGGAGCAGGTACCGAACGTGTTCGTGCCGTGAGCCACGTGTTCCCGCGTCCAGATCGTACTCCAGATTACTGTAGTCGCGCGCGACGGCGACGATGGCATCGAGAGCAGCCTGACCTAATGGAGCGCGTCCAAGGTTGGTGTTGACGATCACTCCCGTTGCGTTGATCACTGGGCGCAGTTTCGGCTGGGCACGCCGTTCGAGGTGCTCGCGGACAGCACCGGCGAGCACCTGAGCATCCACGGAGGTGTCGCCCGCGAGGATGCGTTCACGCGCCTCATCAAGTGCCGCGCGAACGGCGGCGATCAGCGTCTCGTGCGTAACGGAGTCGAGACCGTCCGCCCTGAGAGAGGGCCCGACCTGCTGGGCGAGCGCGTCGACAGCGGGCAACAAGCGCAATCGGGCGCGAATGCTCGCAGCGTCATCGGTTGCCTGAGACGGTTGGGGTGATGCGTCTTTCATATAGCCGTTACTACGTGCAAATACAAGTGTGACGCACGGGTGCGTGGCCCGCGCCGATACTGGGTCTCATCGAAGCATAGCACAGTTGTAGGTCGCATCGATGATACCAGCGAGCAGTGAAGTAGTCCACGGAAAATGCGGGAATTGACGCACGATTGCTCGGCGCGAGTGCGCCTGCTTGACGGTACATAATTTGCTACGTTTTCGAGGTGCATACGGACAGTGAACGCGTTGTCCTACCCCTGGAAAGAGGTCTTCGCGCTAGTCTCCACGATGGAGAAATGTATGGTCACAGCTCGTGAGGATGCTATCACCTTCGCGGCGCTTGTGGATGAGCGCACCAAGATCGCGGACTATCTCGTGCAGCATATGCATGAGACACTGGGTGGGAGAGGAGGATTTCTCGCGGAGACAACTGAGCATGTTCTCACAGCTCCAGGCAAATTGTTGCGACCGCTGTTGATGCTCGATGCCTGCCGTGCGGCGGGCGGCGATCCGGAGGTGGTGTTTCCGGCCGCGGTCGGAACCGAGTATGGTCACATTGCAAGTTTGATTCACGACGATATTATCGATGGTGATACCGAGCGGAGGGGCAAGGCGACCCTCCATGTCAAGTTTGATGAATCGGCGGCGATTCTCACAGGCGACCTCCTGATCTTTCACACGTTCCTGAGCTACGTCGAGTGCTCGGACGCAGGCGTCAGTCCTGAACGAGTGCTGGCTGCCGTTCGCACGCTCGCCGTGACGTGCATCGAGATGTGTCAGGGGCAGGCGCTCGAGGCGTCCCTCATTGGCGATCTTTCGACTACCGAGCATACGTATCTCGACATGATTCGCATGAAGACCGCGTCGGTGTGCCGCGCCGCGGCGCGTATCGGTGCGCGACTGGGGGGCGCGCCAGACGAGGCTGTCACCGCCCTCGGACACTTTGGCCATAACATCGGAATGGCGTTTCAGATCGTCGACGATGTGCTCTCGTTCAGTGGTGCCGAGAGCCTGGTCGGCAAGTCCTTGACGAGCGACGTACGCAACCGGCGCGTCACGCTGCCCGTCATCTATGCGATGCGCAACGGCGACGCGGACATGCGCCATGAGATTGAAGATCTGTATCATGGCGAGGCTGGCAATCGGCCAGATGCGCGCATGCGCCTGACGCATCTGCTGAACACGACTCGCTCGCTGGACCGCGCACGCAGCCTAGCATATCGATATACCGCGCGGGCAAAACGCCAGCTTGACGCGCTGGAGTATTCCGAGTCGAGGGAGCGGCTACGCGCACTCGCCGATATTTTTCTCTCGCGAGATCACTAGGCTCTAGAGAGGTGGCGTGGAGGGGTGTACATGCGAGAGACGCGGTCGAATGCGCGGCTAGAGGGCGAACCGGCAGTAGCGCCTCCCGCGACGACGGGGGACCTGTACCAGCAGGTCGACGAGGCGTTACAGCGCGCGACGGACTACCTGAAGCGAGAGCAGCGCTCGGGCGATCACTGGGTCGGCGCCCTTTCAAGCTCCGCGCTGGCGACGTCGATGGCGATTGTCGCCCTGCAGATTGTCGATCCGGTCCGCTACGGCGACCAGATTCGCAATGGACGCAGATGGCTGCTCGACACCCAGCACCCCGATGGTGGTTGGGGCGACGCCATCGTCGACCCGTCCAATATCAACGCGACGAGCCTGAGCCTTGGGGCGCTTGCGTTCACGGCGCTGACCGACCCACAGACCTTCGACGGCGAAGCGCTGGCAAACGCGCGGGGGTGTGTCGAGCGGTTCGGCGGTTTCGATGCGGTGGGCGACCCCAACCGGTGTACGTTGAGTGGCCCGTGTCGCACCGTGGCGGCGCTTGCCGGGCTGATGGACTGGCGCACGATCAAGCGTCTGCGGCCCGAGGTCGTTCTGATTCCTGCGCGATTGCGGCGGACGATCTCGACGACCTTCCCAGCATACCTGAGCATTGCGATGCTGCACAGCGCAAAAGTGTCGTCCCCGCTCAACATACTGCCAACGTACGGGCGCGCGTGCCGGACGTCGATGTCGTGGCTGGCGCGGGCACAAGGGGCGAACGGGTCGTTTGAGGAGTCCGCGTTCCTGACTTCAGTGATCATTATGGGCATGTTCGGCTCAGGACACGCCGATCTGCCCTGGCTCGCCGAGGCGCTACAATTCGTCGTCGGCAATCAGCGCTCCGATGGCGGCTGGCCCATCGACCGCGACTTGGAGACGTTCGATACCGACATGACGGTGTTCGCGTTTACTGAGGCAGGCGCCGACGTGCCCAACGGCGAGCGCGTGCGCGACTGGCTGCTGGCGCGCCAGTTCGACGTGGCGTGCTTCCCCACGTCAGCGCCGCCGGGCGGCTGGGCTTGGGCGATGCCCGCAGGCTGGCCCGATGCTGATGACACCTCATACACCATTCTGGCGCTGCGTTCGCTCGGCGTGCCCGCATCAGCCGGCGCGATCCGGCGTGGAGCGCGCTGGCTCGAAGACATGCAGAACGGCGACGGCGCATGGCCGACCTTCGTGCGGAACTCGCGCATGCCGTTCGACCACGACTGTCCGTATATCACGGGGCACGTGCTCAGTGCATTGCACGCGGCTGGACGACTCACCGAGCGCCCGGCGACGCTCTCCAAGGCGCTCGCCTATCTCGAGAAGGCGCAGCGCTACGATGGGACATTCGCGTCGATCTGGTTTCGCGAGGCGGTCGCTGGCACGGCGTCAGTGCTGGAGGCGCTCGCGGACTGTGGTCTGGTGCACGCGCGAATGGCCGAGAATGCGCGACATGCGCTGCTACGCCTCCAAAATGACGATGGCGGGTGGGCTGGACTGCGCATGCAGCAGAGCACCGCGGAGGAGACCTCATGGGCTATCCTCGCGTTGTTGCGATGTCCGCCGGATGAGGCGCTGCTGCGGTCGGTGACACGCGGCATCCAGTGGCTGCTGGAGAATCAGCGGTCTGATGGCACCTGGCGGGAAGCGCCAATAGGGTTGTATTACAGCGCGATGTGGTATTCCGACACGTACTACGCTGTAACGTTGCCTGCCCAGGCGCTCGCGCGCGTGAAAGCGCTCTACACCGATGAGTATGCTGAGTAGACTCCGAACAAAGGCGATGGCGCATCTGGAGATGATGCGTCCGTACACGATGTTTCACTCGGGTCTGCTGGCCATCGCCGGTGCGGAGCTCGCGTCTCGAGGCGCGGCTCCTCCCTGGCGCGTCGCGCTCGCCGCGGTGGTGACGATCTGCGGCTGGGAGGCCGGGCTCTACGCGGGCGACTACTACGACCGCGACCTGGACGCCATCAGCAAGCCGACCCGCGCGATACCCTCCGGCCGCGTCTCGCCGCGTGAGGCTTTCCTGACAATGGTGGCCCTGATCGTCGTGGGCTACATTGCCGCGCTCTTTCTCGGGCCGGCCAATCTTGTGTTAGCGGTGCTTACAACCGCGCTCGGCATCGCCTATTCCAAGACGTTTAAGTCGAAGGCGCTACTCGGCAATTTCGATCGCGGCATCCTCGGCATCTGTGCCGTGCTGTTCGGGGCGCTTGCGGGGGACAGGCTGATATCCGTTCCCGCGCTGCTGCTGGCGGCGCTCATCTTCTTCCACGATTCGGCGACGAACCTCGTCGGCGCGATACGCGATGTCGAGGGCGACCGGGCGGCCGGTTACAAGACGGTCCCGGTGGTGTATGATCTGGCGCGAGCGGTGGACATTGCCTGTGGTCTCGCGTGTGCCTGGATTGTTCTGGCGGGAGTGCTTGGGGGCATCTTGCCTCCCCGTGTGCTCTCTCTAAGTCTGCTCGCCCTGGCCGTCGCGATCGCGATCTTCGTCTATGCGCCGCTGTGGGCCAATCGGACCACGCTCACGCGTTCACAGGCGCTCACCGCGCACAAGCATCTGGTCGTGGAACGGCTCTTCCTGCTGTGCGCGTTCATCGCCGACTACGTGCCCGCGGAGGTTGTACTGGGATTGCTCGTGGCGACGGGACTGCTGACGCTTGGCGCACAGGCATGGCTGCGGGACCGCTACGAGCCACAACCAGTATCACCGCCAGCGCTCGAACACAGCAGCCACTGAAAGGCGTGAAGCATGCGGATTGCGGTGGTTGGCGCTGGAGCGATTGGCAGTCTGCTCGCGGCACGGCTCTCCGTGCGGGGGCACGATGTGGTGCTCGTGGGCAGGCCCGCGCATGTGGCGGCGATTGAGACACGGGGGCTGCTGGTCCGGGAACCCGGCGGAGCTACGACACGCTATCATCTGCGCGTCACCGAGTCCCTGCTGGAGCGACCTGATCTGGTGCTGCTGACCGTGAAGTCGCAAGATGTGGCGCGGGCGTGCCACGAGATGCTTCCGGTCGCGCGTGGCGTACCCATCGTGACGCTGCAGAACGGCGTGCGCTCCGACCGGCTGGCGGCGGACGTGCTCGGAGAGGACGTAGTCGTCGGCGGCGTGGTGATGATCGCGGCGTCGTATCTGGAGCCGGGCGAAGTGACGCTGCAGTTTTCGGGCTGGATGCTCATCGGCGAGCCGTTTGGGCCGGTGACTCAGCGCACACGCGACATCGCGCGCGTGCTCGGCGAGGTCGCGCCGACGTATGTGACGCCACGGCTGCGCTCGTCGCGCTGGTCGAAGCTCGTCTCGAATCTGAACAACGGGCTGTGCGCCGCGACGGGGCTGACGCTGCCTGATCTTGCCCACTCCGCGGAGGGGCGGCTGCTCTCAGTGCGAGTCATGAAAGAAGGTGTCGCCGTGGCGCGGGCGCTCGATATCGCGCTCGATCACGGGATGTATGGTCTGTCGCCGGCGGGCATCCGTCAGAATCCGAACGCGGCCTTCATCGCGGTCCTACAATCCACATTGACGAGTGTGCTGTCGGGGCTGCCCGAGGCGTTGGCGACGGGAGTGCTGCAGGTCGCGGGGCGGAGCCGTCTGAACGCGTTACCCATTCGTGGCTCGACGTGGCAGAGCATCGCCCGCGGCTCGCCAAGCGAAATCGACTATCTCAACGGCGAGATCGTTGCCCAAGGCACGGAGGTCGGCGTGCCGACGCCATACAATGCGCGCATCGTCGAGGTTGTGCATGCGGTCGCCGCTGATCGGCGCTTCCGCTCGCTCGGCGAGCTATTTCCGTCGGCGGTACGCGAATCAACTGGGATCGCGGTTGGGAGTAGCGAACCATGAGCCTTCAGTTCCCGTCTGGTGGATCTGCCGCACGAGCGCATACGGCGCGCCTGGTGGCCGTCGTCTGTGAGAGCACGGCATGTTTGCCAGAGCAGCTCGTGCGCGAGTATGACATCGGCATCATCCCGATACCGTTCGTGTTCGGCACGGAGACGTTTCTCGACGGTGTCGATATCACGCCTGCCGAGTTCTACGAGCGACTGATGGCGTCGAAGGTTCCACCGAAGACGTCGCCTCCCTCGCCAGGCGAGTACATCGCCACATGGCGCACGGCCACCCAGGACGCATCGTCGGTCGTCTCGGTGACGGTGGACAGCAAGATCGCGACGCTGCAACGCTCGGCGCTCCTCGCGCAGGAGATGGCCCCCGAGTTGCTGCCAGATGTGCGAGTGGCGGTGGCCGATTCGCTCTCAGCGGGCATGGGGCAGGGATTCGTGGCACTGGAAGCGGCGCGTGCCGCGAGCCGGGGCGCATCACTCGATGAGGTGCTGCGGGTGGCAGAGCGAGTCAGCCGCCGTGTGCGAATGATTGTCACGCTCGATACGCTCGAATATCTGGCGAAGACCTCGCGCATACCGCAGGTCGCGGCATTCCTCGGCGGCGTACTCGCCATTAAGCCGATCATCCAGATTTCCGGAGGCGATATCCAACCCCTGGCGCGCGTGCGGACACGGCGGCGGTCGATTGAGGACCTCTTCGCGCGAATCCAACGCTGGGTGCCCGATGGCGTGCGCCTGCACGCCGCGGTGCAGCATGCGCAGGCAGAGGACGAGGCGCTCGCACTAGAGCGCCAGCTACGCGACGCCTTCGATTGCGTGGAACTCTACACGACGGAGTTTACTCCGGTCATGGGGGGCTACTGCGGCCCCGGCTTGCTGGGTGTCGCCTTCCATTATGAGGACGTGTGAGATGAGTCTCAGCCTGCTGCCTCCAGAGCTGGTCGCGCCACAGATGTATGTCGCTTCGACGCGTTCGCACTGGAATCCTTCGTCCCGCTGGGTCGGCTTCGCCGTGTGTGCGGGAGGATATCTCTATGGCTCGATTCCACTGGTCTATCTGCTCGGCAAGCGCAATGCGGTTGACCTGCGCGTGAGTGGATCGGGCAACGTCGGCGCAACCAATCTGCTCGCCTCCGGCGCGCGCTGGCTCAGTCTCGGCGGCTGGCTGTTCGATGCCTCGAAGGGACTGGTGCCGCCTCTCGCCGCGCGCTGGATGAGATGCCCCGAGGAGGTCGCTCGCATCGCCTCAGCGTGCGGTGTCGCGGGCCAGTGCTGGCCGGTCTTTCTTGGCATGAGCGGCGGGCGGGGGATCAGCGCGTTCATTGGCGCGTCACTTGCAATAGGGGATGATGTCGGCTGGTCGATCACACTTGTGCCATTCATTCTCGGAGGACTCTGGCGAGTGCTGCCGCGCCTCTGGAGGGGAACTGCGGCTGAAGTGTTGCAAGGCGCACGGAGCAAGTCTGTTCCGTTCGGCTGCTTCGTTGGCGTTTCGATGTTCCCGCTGGTGGCAGCGATACGCCCGAGGGTGCGCGTGCGAGGACGTGCCGCGCTGCTGCCAGGACTTGTCACGCTCGTCATTCTGCTGCGGCGACTCACCGCGCGGCTGCCGGATGATGTGATCGCGGGGCCGGAAGTGAACCCAGCCGCCGCGCTCTACCGCTTGCTCTATGACAGGAATACGAGCGAGTAGGCGAAATGAAGGTATCAAGGATGAAGTCGTTGCATGAGGCGATACGACCGCGACGAGAGACGCGCCCGGCACCGAGTCGCATACTCTTGCTCTGTCTGTTGCCGATTGGCGATACGCTCTTCACCACGCCCACCATTCGTGCCATTCGCGCGCATTTTCCGCATGCCCACATTACAGCGCTCGTGCATACGCAGACACGGCCGCTGCTGCACTGGGTGCCTGAGATCGATGAGATCGTGGTGCTTCCGACAGGCAGCGACTGGCATGGCATCCGGACATTCGCGCGGTTCTTACGCTATATGCGTGAGCAGCGCTTCGACGCATCCATAGACTTCACCAGCCCGGCCTACAAGTGGCTCAACTTCGTTGCCCGGATTCCGCTGCGAACATACATGAAGTTCGATCGCTTGTGGTGGATCATACCCACGCCGCACCGGCATTGGCGCACGACCCATGCGACTCGCCACTACTACGATTCAGCCAGTGAGCTAGACCTGCCTCCGTGGCATGACGTGTCACACTCGCCGCAGTTCCGCCTGCCCGAGTCACAGCGCCGCGCAGCGAGATTGTTCCTGCTGCGGCGCGGCGTCCATGATATTTCGACGGAGCGGAAGCTCGCAGCCCGGCCCCTCGTGGCGGTTCACGCGGGCGGCGCAGGCCTCAACGGACTCAAGCGCTGGCCCGCGGATCGCTTTGCGGCGCTCTGCCGTGCGCTCACGGACCGCTGGGGCGCTCAGATCGTGCTGCTTGGCGGATCGGAAGATGAGGAACTAGTCGAGGACATCGCCGCCCAGCTCGCCGCGCCGCCCGTGGTCGCCGCCGGGAAGATCTCGCTACTGACGAGCGCGGCCGTCATCGAGGCGTGCGACCTATTCATCGGCAACGATTCTGGGCCGCTGCACTTCGCGGCCGCCGTCGGTACGCCGCACGTGGCGATCTTCGGCCCCACCTGTTTGGCGAACTTTGTGCCGATACCGGCGCATGGTGGCTACGGCCATGTCGTACTGCCGCGGGTGCCGTGCCCCGAGCCGCAATATTTCGTCGGCGGACAGACGATTCCACAGCGCCGGGCGTGCCAGGGTGTTTGTCGCGCGCTCGCGACAATCCCGGTGGATGCAGTGCTTGCCGCCGCCGAAGACCTGCTTGCCAAACGCTTCAGACCGGTTCGCGTAGCCGGCGACCTGGACGTTGTGCTGGATCGAGCGATGCCCGGTGGAGTCGGCGAGATGCGAGAGACGGAGGGCGTCTCAGCGGGCGGAGAGTGACCGCCAGATGGGATGATACGGATACCACTGATCGGGATCCGCGCGGACGGCGTCCTCGAAGCCTTGAGCCATACGCGCGGTCAGATCCACGACCGCATCCTCCTGAGGCAGCGACGGATCGGCATAGAGCGGCGTGCGCGCGACCATCGCGTAGCGCTCTGCGGGTCGCCGCATACACGAGATAACCATGATGGGGGCCCCCGTTTTTTGCGAGAGGCGAGCCGGGCCATCGGGGAACGGCGCGGGTCGTCCGAAGAAGGGCACGTCGATCGTCTGCACGCCCTCATTGGCCATGTCCGCGAGCATAACCACACACTCGTTGCGACGCAGCGCACGGAATAGCAGCCGCAGCGACCTAGCACGCGGCGCCAGCGTGACGCCCCGATCGGCGCGCGAGCCCGCGACGAGCTCGGTCGCCCAGTTATCCTCGGTGACCACGGTCAGACGGCAACCATAGGCCTGGGCGAAGACGGCGGCGACATCCCAGCAGCCGGCGTGTGGCAGCGCAAATATGACGCCCCTGTTGCGGGCGAGCACAGCGTGGAAGTCGTCCGCGCCTGTTACGTCTACGCGCGCAAGCACCTCGGCATCCGGAAGCGTGCGGGTGCGCAGAAAGTCGATCGACATGCGCCCGAAATTGCGCAGACTGGTACGTGTAAGGTGCCACACGCGAGGATCGCCCAGCGACGTGTCGAGCATGAGCGAGTAATTGCGCGCGATCAGTGTACGTCGACTCCAGAGCGATGCGAGCGGCACCGTAACGAGGTCGGCAGGCGCGTAGCGCAGACGTGCGGGCACCCGCCGCAGCCCATCACTCGTCAAGTCGAGCAGTCTGGAGGCGTAGCGAAGCGAGGTTGTATAGAACCGAGAGTGCCGCTGAGAGGTCTCTATTGCCGCCTGCTCGCGGCTGGTAGGTGCTTGAACGAAAGTCACGTGCTCGGCCTCCTTCTGCTCATACTGGAATGTAGCAGAGGCTGTGCCGAAAAGCGAGCGGTCCGCGTTCGGGAACTCAGGGCGTCGCGTGCTGGCGAGGATGCGACGTTTGGGGGTGGTTCGTGCCATCTTCTGAAGCGCTGTCGGCATCGGTGGCGTCTGGCTTCGCGTCTGGACCAGACTGTTTCCTTGGGCGATCGCGCAGGGCAGCACGTAGTTCGTCATGCCAGACGAGCATCGCGGCGAGGCCAATGACGAGCGCCGACCCCATGCTCAGCACTCGATTGATCAGCATGGCGCTGACGGCTCCCTCACGTGAGACGCCGACGAGGAGGAGCGCGCCCACGCCGCTGACCTCCAACACGCCGATATCGATCGGAATGGGCACGATCAGCGAGACGGCAAGACTGAAGAAGTACGCCGAGAGCGCCTCTCCGAAAGTGACATGTCCAAGACCAATGCCCTCGATGATGAGCCAGAGACCGGCGCCCGCGCAGAGAAGGTAGGTAGCGCTCAACAGCGCTTCGACGAGGAGCACGCGCGGATGGAAGAGATCCCGCGCTCCTTCCTCGAATCGGTGAAACTCGTCTAGCGCTTTTGTAAGGGACTTGTGTTGTGTCAGCCAGTGTGGCGGCGCGTGCGGGTTGTGGCGCTTGAGAATGATTGCTACAAATATGGCGGAGAGCGCGATGCCGGAGAGGATGACGATGCGCAGATAGGGCGTCCAAGGTCCCAGGCCGAGGATGACGACGCCCAGCAGCGAGATGGCGACTTCGGTCAGGATGATGAGTGTGGACGCTGCTGATGACCGCCCGAAATCGGCGCCCTGCGACCGCTCGAGGAGGTAGTTCTGCACGTAGTTGCCGATGGGCAGGCTTTTGGCGGTTTCACCGACGAGAAATGCGAACCACTGAGACTTGAGCGGCGCGCGGATCTTGAGCGCCGTGAGCAAATAGTGCCACTGAATCCCGCGAATCAGCTCATAGGCAATCATCAGCAGCAGGAAGTAGAGCAGATAGAGGTGGTTGAAGCCTTCCATCAGCCGCAGAACCGTCTTGATGTCCGTGAACGCCAGCAGTCCGGCGATGATTCCGGCGCTGAGGATCAGCGGCACCAGCACTCTCGGGCTGAGAAGCTTCCGCACGGCCCTTCCACTCGCTTTCTCTGGACGTGGCATACATTGCCGCTGACGGTACGACGGTGACATATGATATGCAAGAATGAAGCCAGCCGGGCCGCGCGCCTGCCAGCCAGAGCGCGTAGCACGTGCTAGAGAACGCGAGTGGAGGAGCTTTTACGCATGGCATCTGGAACGTTCGTTACCGCAATCAACTGCATAGATGGTCGAGTCCAGCGTCCGGTGACGGACTGGCTCAAGATCGCTGGTCATGCTGATTACGTGGATATGGTCACCGAGCCAGGGCCGGAGAAGGCGCTGACCTCTGGCGACGCGGTGCTGGAACAGGCGATTCGCGCGAAGGTGGAGATCTCCGTGAACGCTCACGGCTCGCGTGTCGTGGCCTGCGCCGCGCACTTTGACTGTGCCGGTAACCCGGTATCTGATGCTGAGCATGCGCGCCAAGTGCGCGCCAGTGTGGACGTCATCGCGCACTGGGGGCTTGCGGTGCGGGTTATCGGGCTATGGGTGACTGAGAACGGATATATCGAAGTCCTCGCGGATACGGGCGAGGTCCGGGCCTGAGTGGGAGCGCTCGGCGTGGGGACGTAGAGTGCGAGTGGTCAGCGGCGACCACATTCTGGAATGGCGAGGCGCACGGCATGGAACTTGGTCTTTCGGGCAAGACGGCAATTATCACGGGGGCGAGCCAGGGCATTGGACGTGAGATCGCGCGGGCGATGCACCATGAGGGCATGTCGGTCGTGCTGGTGTCACGAACCGCGACGACGCTGCAGCGGGCGGCGAAGGCGATACAGAGCGAGACAGGCGGAGAGGGCGCCGCGGTGCATACGCTCGTTGCTGACCTGAGCCTGCGTGCCGAGGTCGAGAAGGTCGTCGCGGAGTCACTTCGGCTGCTGGGTCATGTCGACGTGCTCGTGAACAATGCGAGCACAGCGAAATCGGGCAATTTCTTCCAGATGAGCGACGCCGATATGCTCGAAGCCGTGCAGGTGAAGATGCTCGGGTATGTGCGCATGGTCCATGCGCTCGGTCCTCACATGATGGAGCGGCGCAGCGGGAGCATCGTCAATATCGTTGGCTCGGCCGCGCGCACGCCGACGAGCGACTTCATCGCGGGCAGCATGGGCAACGCCGCGCTGGTCAATTTCACGCGTGGCGTGGCGCGTGAGCTTGCGCTGGCGAACGTGCGCATCAATTCAGTTAGCCCAGGATGGACGAAGACCGACCGCCAGTCGGCGAGCTTCGCGATGCAGGCGGCCGCGAAGCGTTTGAGCGTCGAGGAGGTCGAACAGCAGGCCGCGCGCGCGGTGCCGCTCAATCGGCTCGTCGGGACTGACGAGGTCTGTCGTCTCGTGCTGGCGCTGGCGTCTGATCTGCTGCCCAGCATGACCGGAGAGGACATCATCATCGACGGTGGCGCGACGCCATCGATATAGTCGCGAAATTGTCGCGATGAGGTCGCGGCCTCCATCGAACGCGGGACGTGCCACTGTTCGCGATGGCGCTTGCGGTGATGGTCGCAACTCTCTATAATGGCCGCGATGGCAGCGGGGACAACCCTCCGCGCGTCAGGCGGTATCGCGAACAGCAGAGACTGTTTGCGCAGCCGTTCGATCGTACGGTCCGCTGTTTGCGAGCAATGGCGGCATGAGGGACATGTCGCGGGTCTAGAAGGGTAGGACGTTCCGTTGGAAATGAAGGGATCGCATAAGTTCGCGGCGAGCCCACAGGTTGTGTGGGACGCGCTTCATAACTCCACCATTTTGCAGAAGTGCATTCCGGGCGCTGAGGAAGTCGCCTGGCGTGGAGACAGCGCTATCTTCGCGCGCGTGAATGTCGGCATGGGGCCGGTCAAGGGCTCCTACGACGCCGAGGCCCAGGTTGTCGAGCACGTCGCGCCTTCTCATATGCGCGCCGTGTACAACCGCAAGGGCGCCAATAACTCGATCGAAGGCTCGGCCGTCATCGATCTCGCACCAGACGGTACTGGGACGGCGCTCACCTACAACGCGGTCGCGACCCTCGGCGGCACCGTGGCGATGGCGGATAATCCGCTCGTGCGGCCGATCGTAGAGGGCCAACTAAATCAGTTCTTCAACCGCCTTGACCAGCAACTCAGCCAGTAGACCGCAGGCGCAGGAGAGGGGACGGCTTCACAAGATGCCGTCCCTTTTTCTATTATCTGGAGTACGCAAGCACGTCGGCGTGAAATCGAACTGGACGAGAGCAGCGGTGCTCTCCGTGGTGACGGAGGATGCGATGGCTATCCAGGCGCCCTTTGGTGTACGCACTGACTTCGACGTTCCCGCGACAATGCGCGACGGGACTGTCTTGCGGGCCAACGTCTACCGTCCAGATGACGGCGGTGCGGGGACGTACCCGGTATTGCTCACACGCACGCCCTATGGCAAGGACCTCCCGTTCGGCGCGAACCCCATCAACTCCGAGCAGGCGGCGCGACAGGGATACATCGTCGTCGTGCAGGACGTGCGTGGCAGCTTCAACTCGGAGGGCGAGTGGTACCCATTCGAGCACGAGGGCAGCGATGGCGTCGATACCGTCGCCTGGGCGGCGCGGCTGCCGGGGTCGAACGGCGTGGTTGCCACATATGGCATGTCGTACGTCGGCTTTACTCAGTGGGCTGCGGCGCGCGACGGGGCCAAGGAGCTGCGTGCAATGGTGCCGGGTATCACCTGGGACGCACCGGTTCACGGCATCATCACTCGCGACGGCGTGCTGGAGCTTGGCACGCAGGCGTGGTGGACGATGCAGGTGGGAATGGACAAGTTGGTGCGCCGCCACCGGGGCGATCCACAGGCGCTTGGCCGCTCGTTCTACGCGCTCACGCGGGAGTTCGACGCGCTACCCGTGACGGGCTATACGGAGCTGCCGTTGGAGAGCCACGGGCCGCTCGCACGGCTTGGCCTTGACGAGCAGGTCACGGAAGCCGTGCGCGGACGCCTCGATCCCAGCGTCACGGCACCAGCGCGCATCACGGGCGCATACGAGACGACCGACATACCCGTCTTTCACATCGGCGGCTGGTACGACATCTTCCTGGACGGAACCATCCGCAACTTCCAACAGATGCGCGCGCGCGGCCGTGAGCACCAGTACCTGCTCATCGGTCCGTGGACTCATGGCGTCTTCAATGGCGTGATCGGCGACATCGACTTCGGGATGTCCTCCTCCGGTGCGCTCCTCGACTTGCAGACAGACATCGTGAGCCTGCAACTGCGGTTCTTCGACCACTATCTGAAACATGCGGCGAACGGATTCGAGCTGTGGCCGACCGTCAAATACTTCGTGATGGGCGCGAACGTCTGGAAGGCGAGCGACATGTGGCCGCCCGCTGGCGCGGTCGAGCAGGTATGGTACATCCATAGCCGCGGAAGCGCGAACTCGCTCGCAGGTGATGGTTCGCTGGATCGCTCAGTGCCTGAGAACGAATCCGCCGACACATTCGTCTACGATCCGGCAGACCCGGTGCCAACTGTTGGCGGAGCGACCCTCATGCATCCGGTCTTTCGTGCCGGGCCGCGCGATCAGCGGTCGATCGAGGCACGGCAGGACATGCTCGTCTATACGTCGGATCCCCTTGAGGTGCCAATTGAAGTGACTGGGCCAGTCTCGGTGCGTCTCTACGTCTCCACCGACGGCCCCGACACCGATTTCGTGGCGCGGTTGGTCGACGTATATCCCGACGGCAGAGCGATCCCGCTGACCGACGGTGTGACGCGGTTGCGCTACCGGCATGGCGCTACGACCGAGGCAGAGGAGCTGGCCGAGCCAAGGCGCGTCTATGGCATCGATATTGACCTATGGGCCACCAGCAACGTCTTTCTCGCCGGTCACCGTATCCGGTTGGATGTCACGAGCAGCAACTTCCCTCGATGGGAGCGCAACCTCAACACGGGGAGCGGTGCTGGCTCCAACACCGAGATGCGGCGGGCGCGGCAAACCGTGCTGCACGACCGCGAACACCAGTCGCAGGTGCGACTTTCCGTGATTGAAGGTTAATGTCTCCGACTCTCACCTTCTTATAGTCTTTGACTATACACGTTTGGAAGCGAGAGTCACGCACCCGCTTCCAAAAGGCTCGAACTAAGCAGAACAAGCCGCAACACCACCAGAACAACGAGAAGCGGAAGCGGAACAGGATTGCTCATGCGCCCTTCGACCTCGCGCATCCGGCGCGCTGTGCTCGATCTCAGACCGGCTTGCTATCACGATCCTCAGCCGCTCGCCGAGCTGCGGATGCTGCCGATCGGCACCGGCGTGGCCCCCGAGGGGGCGCCGCCGCCCACCGAGTCCGATGAGCGCTGGCAACCGGTGGCCGTCGGGTCGCGATGGGGAGGGCGTGACCTGACGGCATGGTTGAGCGCGCGTGCCGAGATTCCGGAAGATTGGCAGCGTCTCCTCGGTGAGCGCTGGAGAGTGGCTCTGCGATTGATTCTTGGTTACCCTCAGCGCGACGCGTTCGGCTGGCCGGAGGGCTTGCTCTACGTCAATGAACGGCTGCTCCAGGGCATCAACAGCTATCATCCCGATGTGCTGCTTCCTCAGGAGACGGTGAACGCGCGCGAGATGCGCCTGAACGTGCGTGCGTGGAGCGGCCTGCTCGACACCGACCACCGCATCGAAGCGGCCGACCTCGCGCTGCTCGATCGTGACTGCGAGGCGCTCACACACCTTCTCGACGCGGGCGCCGATGTGATCGACGCGCTACACGACGACGATCCGCTGCTGTACGCGCTCGCCAGCGCGCTCGAGGGCACGTTGGACGGGCTAGATGTCCGCGACTCGGAGGGCGGCTCCTTTCGGCAGAACATCTCGGAGGGGCTCGCCAGATTGCGCGCGGCGCTCACAGACTTACGCTTGCAGCATGCGCGACCAGACCGTCCCCGCATCACGGCGGTCGGGCACGGCCACCTCGACGTGGCCTGGCTGTGGCAGACGCGCCATACACGTGAGAAGACGGCTCGCACCTTCAGCGTGGCGACTGCACTGATGAACCAGTATCCAGAGTACGTCTTTCTGCATACCACGCCGCAGGTGTACGCGTGGCTCCAGCGCGATTACCCCGAGCTCTTTGGCCGCGTCGCCAAGCGTGTGCGCGACGGACACTTTGAGGCGGCGGGCGCGATGTGGCTGGAGTCAGACTGCAACCTTGTCTCGGGAGAGTCGCTGGTGCGCCAAATCGTGTACGGTCAACGTTTTCTGCGCGAGACTTTCGGGGCGGAGTACGAGTATCCCGTCCTCTGGCTGCCTGATGCCTTCGGATACAGCGCGGCGCTGCCGCAGATTCTGCTCAAATCTGGACTCTCCACGTTCGTGACGACGAAGATGAGCTGGAGTGAGACGAACCGGATGCCTGTCGACACGTTTCGCTGGCGCGGGCTCGACGGAAGCGAAGTGATGGCGCACTTCCTCACGACGCCCTCGCTCAATCCCACGCCGCCGCTCGACAAGATCGACACCTACAATGGCCTGCTCACGGTGCCAGCGGTGCTCGGAGCATGGCAGCGCTATCGCCAGAAGGACGCGAACCGTGAGTTGCTGCTGGCCTATGGCTATGGCGACGGTGGCGCGGGGCCGACGCGCCAGATGCTCGATCAGGCACACGTGCTGGCCGAGCTACCGGGTCTGCCAGAGGTGAGGCTTGGGCGGGCGGATGAGTATTTCGCACAGCTGCATCAACGCCTCCGAGACCTGAGTTCACTTCCGGCCTGGGACGGCGAGCTATATCTCGAGTATCACCGTGGGACCTACACGACTCAGGGATGGCTGAAGCGCGCGCATCGTCGAGCCGAAGGCCGCCTGTTGCTCGCGGAGATGCTAGATGCCTGGCTTCCCGCAGCAAACCAGGACGATAGGGACGCCCGCAAGGCGACGCTTGATGAGGCGTGGCGCACGCTACTGCTCCACGAGTTCCATGATATTCTGCCTGGTTCGTCCATCTCGCCCGTGTACGCCGATGCGCGCACGTCGTTCGCCACGCTCGACGAGACGCTGACCGCGTCTATCGATGACCGGCTGCGCGAGCTCCATATGCCAGACACGGGTACTGAGGGGCACCCCTCACTGCTCGTGTTCAACTCCAGCCCGTTCCCACAGACGGCAGTGGTACAGGTACCGGAAGGAGTGGCAGGTGACGCGGCGGCAACAGCGGGCGGTCAGGTGATCGAAGTGCCCGAAATTCCCGCATGGGGCTTCCGCGTCGTATCGAGTGAGGACGTGGTGCGAGGGCAGAGCGGCGACCTGGAGCCAGCTCGGGCGGCGGCGAACACGCTCGAAAACGGCTTCTTCCGGCTGGAACTGGACGAGAACGGCGAGATACGCTCGTGCGTCGATAAGCGCGTGCCTGGCGGCAGAGAGGTCTTCCGCGCTGGTCAGCCGGGCAACGCGCTGCTCGCGTTCGACGATCGTCCACGCGACTTCGACGCCTGGGACATCGACGCGACCTACGAGCGCACGGTGTATTATCCGGAGCGGGCAGAGATTGCGATCGAGGAGACGGGGCCGGTACGGGCGACACTGCGCGTGCGGAGGCGCCTGCGGTCGAGCACGATCGAGCAGCGCATCTCGGTCTACCGGTCAGTGCCGCGCATCGACATCGCTACCGAGATCGACTGGCACGAGCAGCACCTCCTGCTGAAGGCGGCGTTTCCCTTCGACCTGCGTGCTACCCATGCGCGGTACGAGATCCAGTATGGCTCCATCGAGCGCCCGACACATCGCAACACCAGTTGGGATCAGGCACGTTTCGAGGTCGTCGGGCACCGCTGGGCCGACATCTCCGAAGGTGGCTATGGCGTCAGCCTGCTGAACGACGGCAAGTACGGTCACGACGCCAACGGCGCGACCTTGCGGCTCTCTTTGCTTCGCTCCCCCACCTGGCCCGACCCGACCGCTGACCAGGGCCGTCATGAGTTTACCTATAGTCTTCTGCCGCATCTCGGCGACTGGCGCGACGGTGGGACCGTCCAGCAGGCATACGCGCTCAACCGCCCGATGCTGGTGCGCTCGCTTGCTGGCATGGCAGGAGGTGGCGACACCGCGACGTGGTTATTTGCGGCCGAGCCAGAGGGCGTGGTGCTCGAAGCGATCAAGCGGGCGGATGACGGAGACGGCGTCATCGTGCGTGTGTACGACGCGTACGGCACTCGTCAGCAGGCGCGCGTCCGGTCCAGCAAGCCACTGCGCGCAGTGGAAGAGTGCGACCTGCTGGAGCGCCCGCTGCGCGACGGCGATAGTCCGGCCTATGCGGCGTGGCTCGCCTCACCCGTCGCCTCGCATGACGCGCCTGAGTGGGACGAGCAGGGCTGGTCGTTCACACTGCGCCCGTTCGAGGTGCGCACCTTTCGCGTGCAGATGTGAGACGACGCGCGGGTACTGCCGGTTTACTGCGCTGGTCAGCCAACTGTCACGGTGATGGCATCGTAGCCAGAAGCGCCGTCGGGGAGCGGCGGCGCCTGTTGCGGCGCCTGCACGCGACCGTCCAGATCGATCGCCCGCGAGGCGATGACATACTGGCCGCGTGTGGGCCTCCAGGGATACTCCCAGAGGACCCAGGTGAGGTCGCCGAGTGGGCGCTTGAGGCGCGCGGGAGACCACGTCTTCCCGGCGTCGAGTGTCACGTCCACGCGACTGATGCCTCGATCGGCGGCGAAGGCGACCCCCGCGATATAGGTCGGGCGCTCCAGCAGCAGGTCAGCGTTGTGGGGCGTGTCAATGCGCGAGGTCATCTTCACGAGCGCCTCGCGCGTCCAGCCGCGCTGTTCCCAGTAGCCTTCGTATCCGCCTGCGCCGAGGTCCAGCCTGGTCAGCCACTTACCGTTCTTCATGCCGTAGAGACCAGGGATGAGCAGACGCGCCGGAAAGCCGTGCGCTTGGGGTAGCGGTCCGCCGTTGATCTGATAGACGATCAGCGAGCGCGCGTCGAGCGCCTGCGAGAGATGCAGGCTGTCGCTATAGCCGTCGGCGGCCGTGAACACCATCTCGCTCGCGTCAACCCGAATTCCGGCGGCCTGAAGCACACTGGCGAGCGACGTGCCGACGAACCGGGCGTTGCTCATCAGGTTGCCCCCGACGTCGTTGCTGATGCACTCCAGCGTGTGATAGCGCTCGATCTGTGGCAGCGCCTGTAGTTGCGCGTACGAGAGCGTGTAGGGCCGATCGACCAGCCCGCCTATCGTCAGATGCCACCCATTAGCATTGATTGAGGGATCGTTGACGAGATTCTTAGAGACATAATAGAAGTTTGGTGTGGAGGTGACTTCCGGCGTCTCCCCGGCGACATCCGTCCAGGACGAGTAGACCGGCACCGGCGGAGGCGTGATCCGCGCGGGGGCCGAGCTAACGTCGAGCGGCGGACGGGACCCGCTGCCGCCGGTACCGAGCAGCGACTCAATCGCGGGCGCGAGCGCCCGCACCACGAGCGCGCCCGCTCCCAGGATGCCGGCCAGAGCCAGACCTCGCCTGAGCACCCGGCGTCGCGTAAGCTGGTGACCTGCCGTGTCGCCAGGCGTTTCCGCGGATGCAGCCTGCGCCTTCAGCACGTCATTCAGGCGCAGGCTGAACACGATGGCGAAGACGACATCGGCGATCACCTGAGACGTGATAGCAGCACGCGCGCCACCAGACAGCGCGACGCCGAAGAACCCGCCGCCGATCAGAGGCGAGACCACGCACGTCGAGAGCAGCCAGAGGAGCACTACCAGCGCGACGACATCAAGAAAGCCAAGCGGCGGGCCAGGAGAATCCACATGCGCGTTCTCCGCATCGGCGCTCTCCGAGTGACGGCGCCGCGCGAGTCGGCGCCGGATTTCCCAGTAGGTGGCGCCCACACATGCCGTGAGCAGCCCCTGGCCGATCAGCATGGCAATGTAGAAGAGATGCTTGGCGTTGCCGTCTAGCAGCGAGAGCAGCCAGGAGAACACCGGCAGCGGGATGAGGGCAGTGAAGCGATCACCAAAGACCGCCGCCGCCGTGTCGAAACCGAATAGGACGCGCGCCACCTCCGCCGCGAACAGGCCCGTGGCCGCCGCGACGAGGGCCGGGCCGGTCGCGAGCGAGGCTCCCCGCGCGGATTTGGCTGCCATGTGCTGTCCCTTCGAGGGTCGTGTCTTGGTGATGCTCCAAGCTGATACCTGCATCACATATCGTAGCGCAAGTACGTCTATCAGGAGCCACCGGGACACACCAGTCGGTCACCGTGCTATCTCGTTCCCTGTGTCGCCCACATGCTCGGCAACGGACGTTGCCCGCGTGAGTAGCGCCGCAGAGACGAGAAGCGCATCGCCAATGCGGTTCAGGCCAGTCATCTCGGCGAATTGGGGAGTGCGATTGTAGGCCGCGGAACCGCCATGGAAGGCAGGCGGGCTCTGCCGCAGCAACCCTCGCTCGACCAATCCACCGAGCGTGAGTTCTACCTCTCGGGCCGGCCGCCGCAGCGTTCGCGCGATGACGATGCTTGTGAGGGGCTGGCGCGACGCCGCCTGGTCGAGCACGAGCACGACGACGAGCACCTCCAGCTCACGCCAGGTGAGGCGTAATGGATCGGCGGCTGCCCATCCATCGGGACGCGCGAACGCACGCTCTTCCTCGGCGGCGCCTGGCGCGGCGATCGCGGGCGCGGCATCACCCGGCTCCAGCACATGGGCGAGCGTGCCGAAGTTCGGCAGCGCCCGCGCCAGTGCCGCGAGGGTCGCCCGAGATGGGTTGCGGGCGCTCGGGTGGCCAGACTCCAGCTTGGAGAGATACCCCTTCGAGAGCCCCGTGCGCGCGCTCAGCTCCGTCAGACTCCAGCCCGCGACTTGCCTTGCGGTTCGCAAGAGCGCGCCCCAATCGCGAATCCACGGAGCCCCATCGGTGTCGTATGCCACGATTGTCCTGCTTCCCTCACGTCGTCCTCCATCGCCGCTCCATTGTACCAGCTAGCGCCGTGAATGAGGGAGAGACATCGCACCAATAGTGGTGTGGCATCCGCCGGGACGCGCGCTAGAAGTGATAGGTGACCGACGTGTCGGTGGTGAGCGGCGAGTCGTAGATTTGCCTCGCGCCCGCGACGAGCGCGGCGTAGGAGAGATCGTCGGTGGCCGTGCTTATATTGGTCGAGACGAAGACCGTGAGCCGCACCTGGCTGGTCTCCCCTGTGCTTCCGACGACAGTGGTGCCGGGCTGCTTTTGCACCAGTTCGGTGTAGGTGCCGTGCCCGCTAGCGCTGGACGTATAGGCGTGTGGCGTGCGCCAGGAGATGTAGATGGTCTTGCTATGTGCCTGCGGGGCCTGTGTGCAGACCGTGTAATCAGTGGTGGAGCGATACGCCGCGGGTGAGATCGCGGCGCCGCACGGGACGATGAACGGCTCAAGCACCATCTGGTGTCCTGGCGTATCGCTTTGGGTGAGGAGAGCAGTTCTGTCCAGACGATGGCCGGTCGTGCAGTCGCTTAGTGGCGTGTAGAGGCCCGAGCAACGCCCGTTGTCAAAGAGCGGCTCCGGTTGGGTGAAGTCAAGGAGCGTCGCGTCGCCAGGGAGGTAGGTCCGCTGGACGTCGCTGTAGTCCTCGAATTGGGTCGCCCCTTCGTAGACGGAGCCTTGTTTGTCATACGTCACACTGATCTGCAGGCGGTGAAGCGTGCTGCCATCTGGCAGAAGCGTCACTACGTCGGTCTGATGCTCGGTGACGTAGGTATTGGCCTTGTTGGCTCCGTCATTGGTGTCGACGACGTAGAAACCGTCGACCGGGCTGGCCATCGAGCCGGAGACACCGTCAAGCTTCTCGAGCTGCGACTGGGCAGTTGGGTCGGTCAGATAGATCTGGACTGTTCTCGACTTGAGTGCGTTCAGGCCGATCGCAGCCAGCTTCGAGAGGTCACTGCCATGCAGCTGCCGCAGCCGGTCGAGCAGCGCTACCGAGAGGTCGTGGGTAAATGCCTTCCGACTCGACGACGCGCTCTGCTTCGAACCGAGCTGAAACTCGTGAATCTCGTGCTCCAGGTTGTCGGCCGAGACGTTCACGGAGTAAGCGGGCATGGGCAATGGTCCCGTCAGATTGAGCAGCGAATCGATTAACGCAGGCGTGAAGGCGATGACTCCGCTAATGTTCTCACCGGCGGGTAACACACCTGAGGCTGCCACGATTTGCAGGGCCGCGCGGGCGTTGGTCGGGAAATCCGGCGAGAGGTTGACGTCGCGCAGTCCCCAACCAAGCGTGGCGGAATAACATCGATACGGCCACCACCAGTAAGGCGAAGGCGCCTGCGGACCTGAGTTCGCCGCGGGGGTGCCTGCGGCGCACATCGCGGTCGGGTCGGTTCCCCCATTCTTATAGTATGCCTGATCGATGACGTAGGTGTCTTCCAGCGCGAACGGCTGCGTCGACGATTCTCTGCCGCCCGACAGAGTCAACACACCGTAGTTGCCCTGAAAGCCTCCCCCAGGGCGCAGCTCTGAGCGGTCCAGCGCGAGCAGCAGATAGTGCGCGGGCTGTCCGATGCCAAGCAGACCGGGAGCGAGGTCGAGCAGCGTGTTTACCTGGCTGAACATCCCCGGCGCCTGTGGCAGGCGAGCAAGCAGATTTCCCAGATGGGTGCCCGGTCGCAGCTGGGCGGGCATTCCGCCCGGAGCAATCTGCTCATATGCCGCGGCTGCCCCCGCGATAGAGCTCTCGGCGGAGAGTACCAGCGATCTGAGGTGCGCGTAGCTGGCGGGCGTGAGGGTCGCCGCGCTGCTCTTCGAGAGCACGCCGCCGTGGATGAGCGGTGCGACGATCTGCGCCGCTTGCAGTGACGCACTAGCGCCGGCGGCAAGCTGATCTGCCATACTCAGCACGAGCGTGTAGTTGCGGACGGTTGGGCTTACCCTGCCGAGAGAGCCGTCGGCGAGGTTCGCGACTCCGGTAACGGCGTCGAGGTCGGATTGGAGGATCTCGACCTCCCGCAGCGTCGACGCGAGCGTGTCCGGATTGCTCAGAGCTCCAATGCCGCCCGTGAGCGTGCTCTCGAGCGTGCGGGCCTGGCGCAACGCGTCTCGGGCGTCCACATACAGCCGAACGAGAGGAAAGATGCCGGCGGTGAGAGCGAGCAGCAGACAGCCGAGAAGCACCATCAGGAGCACTGAGCGTGCCCTCCGACGGCGGGGGTGCGGGCCGTCGGAGGCATCTGATGACCTTCGGGATCGAGAACCGTTCCGGCGACGCCATCCGTGTCCTGGGCGCGACCAGTGTGGAGGCAACGGACGCTTCTGTAGCGTTCCGGCGTCTTCCATGCCGTGTCCTCACCTTCTCAGATCACGACGCCAGCACGTTCTCGTTGCGTATGCCAATGTGGGGCTAATGCCGCACGTTTCAAATCACCGCGCCCGTGCCTGACTCCACGCCGTATGCCGAGACCCCCGCATTTGAAACATAGCGCGACGAGCGGGGGTGAGCCCATGCGCTCATAGGCAGTACAAGACTTTGAGCGATGTCATCTGCCACGGGATTCGGCTCGGGAAGTGCACATCACGGCTAGCGCGTCGTTGGACGTAACAGCGGAAGACCGAATAGAAGACTATGAGTGTATAGGCTACGGCGGCGAGGCACACATTCTGCATCTGAGCCTCTATGGCAGGTTGAAAGCGAAAATCGTGCCGACAGACCAGGCTGGCGGACCGCCACCCCGGGAACCCGGCGTGCGGACACGCAGGCGCACGGCAACCGATGCGGCTAGTCTAACCGTATACAGTGGTAGACAAAACACGGTTCTGTTGCTAGTGTAGGGGCAGAAGTCTAAGTATTCGCGAGCGAAGGGAGGCGTCAGATGCCAGCATGGCTGGTCGTCGTCGACTTTCTGACCCTTTGTGCGCTCGATCTGGCGCCGTTCTGGATTCGCGTGATGAGTAAACCGCGACATGAGCGCGGGGCCGCGCTCCGTTCCGCGAGCGTGCAAAGTCTGCTCGTCGCTCTGTTGTTGCTTGGGTTTGCGACAAATTCAGACGCGTTTTTCGTCCGTCTCGTGGCCTTCGCCGCGGATAATCCCCAGGTGTGCTCGCTGGTCTGCGTTGCGGCGATCGTGATCCTTACCCTCTGGCTCTACAGCGAGGTTGTGGTGCTGAGCAAGGCGCGCAGGACGTCAGTAGAGCTGTAACGGCCACAGCGTGCGCGGAGAGCGTCGATCACGGAGCCGCTCCGACCGGCGACCTCCCCGTCCATCCGCTATCGTGTGTGCGTCGCCCCGGAAACTCTTCGCCGTTCGCGGCGGTTCGCTGGTCAATCCCAGTGTCCCATGCCAAGGTGAGCACATCCGCTATGCTGGTCACCGCCTCGGTAAGACGATCGCATTCGGCGGCCATCACTGCCAGCCATGGCGTCCCGGCTGATTGTCGCTCGCTCGCAAGAGTCACGACGTTCCAGATGGCGTGCGTGTCCGCGTCAAGATCGGGCAGGGCGGCGACCACAGGCGGCTGATTCAGCGGCATACGCTGGAGTGGCGGGTTGCGCAGTGAACACAATCAAGAGGACCGTGCTCGCCGGCCCTATCTGCGTGGCGATGGGTCCTAGCGCAACGACGATGCCCGCGACGAACCCCCAGAGCGCCGTCAGTGCGATCACTAGCCAGGGCGTGCCGCCCGCAACGCGACCAGCAACCACCGAGAGCGCACCGGCGAGGCCCACCAGTACCATCGCCCGCGCCCATTCGCGGTACGCCCCCTGCCAATCGGCGAAGGCCGCCTGCAGCGCGCCGATGGAGACCGTGAGTCCCACCAGATGTCAACCCGCGGCCGCCCCGATCGCCAGTGGCGATGTGACCACGATGGCATTCCACAGCACGCGGATCAGTCGGACTTGCGACGGGTCGAAGTCGCCAGCCGTGCTCAGGAGCGTGCGGAGTGTCGGCGAGACGCGCGTCATCATGTGCGGTGCCGTCTCTCTCTCCAGGCGCTCAACGACTGTTCTGACTTACAAGGTGAGCCCTCCCTGAGCCCTCCCGCAGAGCGCGAGCCACGGAGGTGCTACCGACTCCCGAAACTATCAGACGCATCTGATCGCAGATCACACAAAGGAGCCGACGGAAAGCTTGACTCCGGGCAGGCTTTCACGGCTCATTCCGCATGTAGACACTCTCGATCCATCTGTTATGTCACGTGGTCGCAGGTAACGCAATTTGGCGCAAATCGGTGTTTGTGCTCAGTTATACATTGACATTACATAACGACGCGTACGCAAGCGTAAGAATACGCTTACTTTTACACGGGTTTCCTAAAGGAAACTCGTGGGTGTATACCGGCCTGATGGGCGAGGATTGCGGCAGTTCAGCGCAAAGGCCACTTTGCGCCAAATTGCGGCAAGTGGCGTCCTAGCGAGCAGGCGATGAAAGGAGGCGGCCGGGCCGCGCCTGCGTAACGGCCCTTCCTAGATATTCGGGATGTCTCTACGAGCAGGTGGCGGAGTTCCTCGCGATTTGCGAGTCAACCATGTGCGCCCGCCACCCAGATGGGCTCGTGCCGCGAGGCGCCCGTCATCCTGGCGGTGGACGCCGCGGCCATGCACGCGGCCGGCCACGCTTTCTACCAGGCCG
>CAYRVF010000053.1:15107-34109 GCA_964427535.1 uncultured Ktedonobacterales bacterium | reverse complement strand
CCGGGTGTCACGACGACCTCATCGGGCGTGAACGAGATGCCCCGCCGGGTCGAGGCGTCGCGGGCGATGGCCTCGCGCAGCAGCTCGATGCCGGGCGCGGGGGTGTAGTGCGTGTAGCCATCGCGCAGCGCGCGGCAGCCTGCCTCGATGACATGCACCGGAGTCGGGAAGTCCGGCTCGCCGATCTCCAGGTGAACGATGCTTCGTCCCTGCGCTTCGAGCGCCTTTGCCCGCGCGAGCACCTCAAATGCCGTCTCCGTGCCAAGCTGGCCCATCCGTTGCGCGAATTTCATGATGTCCCTTCTCCTCGCTCGCCGTTGAGCGGTTGCGTGTAGTGTGCTGGTCGCTGTGTGCGCGTGTCGCGCTAGCTGATGGAGTTGTTACTCCCAGTCGCGCGGCAGCGTCTGCCGTCCCTTGCCCTGCGCCTCGGGATTCAGCCCGCTGGGCAGCGGCTCGCCACGCAGGCCCGCGATCAGATTGCGGGCGGCGATGCGCGCCATCTCGCCGCGAGTCGTGCCGCTGGCGCTGGCGATGTGCGGTACCACGATGCAGTTGGGCATGCTCACCAGCGGTGAATCGGCTGGCAGCGGCTCAGGCTCTGTGACGTCGAGCGCCGCGCCGCCAATCTCACCGGCTTGCAGTGCCTCGATCAGCGCCTCGGTGTCGACGATTGGCCCACGAGCGGTGTTGATGAGAATCGCCGTGGGCTTCATCTGCCGCAGCCGGTCGAGATTGATGAGATGGTGCGTCTCGGGCGTCAGCGGCGTGTGGATGCTGACGAAGTCCGCCTCGGCGAGCACGCGCTCCAGCGAGGCGTATTCGATGCCGAGGCTGGGTTCGAGGTCTTCGCGGCGCCTCGGGTCATAGTAGAGCACGCGCATGTCAAAGCCCTTGGCGCGCTTCGCCATCTCGGCGCCGATGCGCCCCAGCCCGATGAGGCCAAGCGTCGCATGATGGACATCCTGCCCGAGCAGCAGCAGCGGACCCCACGTCTTCCAGTGGCCCGCACGCACGTAGTCGACACCTTCGACGACCCGGCGAGCAGCTGCCATGAGCAGCGTGAAGGCGAAGTCGGCGGTGGTCTCTGTCAGCACACCTGGCGTGTTGCCGACGAGAATGCCGCGCTCGGTCGCGGCCGGGATATCGATGTTGTCGAAGCCGACCGCGTAATTGCTCACGACCCGCAGACGTGGGCAGGCATCCATTAGCTCGGCGTCGATTCTATCGGTCAGCAGGCTCAACAGCCCATCGGCATCGCGCGCCTCTCGCAGGATGACCTTGCGCGGCGGCGGTAGCTCATCCTCCCAAACGCGTGCGTCACAGAAGGCGCGAATCTCGTCGAGCCCTATGCTGGGGATAACGCGAGTGACGTAGACCCTGGGCTTGCCCATGCTGCTTTTCGCTCCTTTGCGTGCTGCGGCGTGCCTCCGTGCTGCCGCGCGCGGAGGGAACGGTCGCTCTGCCCTCTCGCGGCCGCCGTCTTGTAGTGTACGACATGCGCGACACCTGTCACCGCCGGGCCGGAGCGCACAGGGAGCGCGAGCGCCTGAACGTCTGACTCATAGCCGCGCGAGTGTCATGGGCAGGCCGCCCCTTGGCCGCAGCGTGATCAGCGGCTCCGGCTCGACGACCTGGCCGGGCGCGAGGCGCGTACGAAAGCGCTGGGCGATCGCTGCGAGCAGGAGCTGGGCCTCCATCAGGGCGAAGGTGTTGCCGATGCACTGGCGCGGCCCGCCGCCGAATGGATAGTACGCGAAGTGCGGACGCCCGGCGATGCGCTCAGGCGTGAACCGCTCCGGGTCGAAGCGCTCGGGGTCGGACCAGTAGGCGGGATGCCGGTGGGTGGTGTAGGGCGAGAGGATGATGAGCGCGTTGGCGGGAATGTGGTAGCCGTCCACCTGGTCTTCGGCGATGGCGCGACGGTTAATGCTCCAGGCTGGTGGGTAGAGCCGCAGCGACTCGTCGAGCACCTGACGTGTGTAGGGCAGCCGGGGCAAGTCGTCCACCGTCGGGACACGGCCGGCGAGCACGCCCGCCAGCTCGTCGTGCAGGTGCGCCTCGACCTCGGGATGCCGGGCAAGCAGATACCACGTCCACGAGAGCAGGTTCGAGGTGGTCTCGTGGCCCGCTAACAGCAGCGTCAGCACTTCGTCATGTACTTGCTGGTCGGTCATGCCCTGGCCGCTGTCGGCGTCGCGCGCGGCCAGCAGCATCGCCAACAGATCGGCGTGCTTGTCGCCCGACCGGCGGCGCTCGTCGATGATCTGGAAGACGACCCGCGAGAGCTCTGCCTTCGCTCGCTGATATTCCCGCCCGCGTGGCGTCGGCCACGAGAGCGGCGGGAACGGCTGATAGACATACTCGGTGATTATTCGGCTGACCGTCTGGAATGCGTCGCCGACCGCCCTGCTCTCGCGAGTCAGGTCGACGCTGAAGAGCGCCTGCCCGACGATCCGCTGCGTGAGGCGCATCATCTCGCCGGCGATGTCGAGGCGCATATGGGTGCTGACGGCGACGTCCCATCGGCGCAGCATCGGCTTGGCGGCTCCCGTAATCACCGTGCCAAACGCGGCCAGGCGCTGGCGGTGGAAGGCGGGCTGCATCAGCCGGCGCTGGTGCAACCAGGACTCGCCCTCATTGGTGAGCAGTCCCGCGCCGAGCACATCCCGCAGCACACCATAGTCGAACGAACGCTTGTCGTAGTTGGGGTTGTTCTCTTGCAGCACGCGCTTGACGCCGCTGGGCGAGTTGATGAAGTAGAACGACCACGCCAGGTAGGGCACGCGCACGACATCGCCATACTCCGCGGGCAAGCTCGCCAGGTAGCTTAAGACGTCGCGGCGCATCTGGCGCGAAATCCCAAGCGTGTGTGCCATAGAGGGACCGGGTACGCGCCGCGGCGCCTCCGTCGATGTCCGCGTCTCTGTCGCGCTCGTCGTCTGGGTCATTGTGCCGCCTCGTCTCTCTTTCCAGCGTTGGAGAAGAGTGGGGTCGCGTCCGCCCAACTGGCTCCAATTCAAGCGTACTCGCTCGTCATGACGGCGACAAGGCGTGCTGGGCCATGTCGTGTGGACTGCTGCATGGCATAGCTCTTGCACAAGAAAAGGACTACGTTCGTCCACTGTAGTGCCATACGGCTTATCGGGGTCAGTTGCTGTGGCGGACGATCGATGACCAAGAGTCGAAAGGACAAGGACATGCTCGACAATCGTGGGATGGATCCGAACCTGACGGGACTACAGTTCATTGAAGGTACGCCGGTCTACGACATCAACGGCGACAAGGTGGGAGAGGTCAGCGAGCATGGCGTTCAGGCAGGCAGGCTCGTGATACACAAAGGCCTGTTCTTCCCGAAGGACATCTATGTTCCCTTGAGCGCGATGCGCGGCGCCGACGCCAATGGCGTGTATCTCAATCTGTCTAAGGAAGACATTAACAACCGAGATTGGGACAACCCTGGCGCCGCCACGACCGATGCCACGACCGCGAGCGACATCGCACCGGCGAATACTGGCCGGTGGGCCGACACCGGCACGAGCACAGGCCCAGCTATGGCGAATGACACCTCGAGTGGTTTCGTCGGTGGCGGCGTGCCGCCCACGCCGACCCGCGAGGGGGACGTGGCGGTTCCAGTCCGAGAGGAAGAACTGCTTGCGACCAAGGAGCGCGGCGAAGCGGGGCGTATGCACGTGCATCGCGATGTCGTGGAGGAGCAGCAGACCGTGTCCGCGCCGGTCTCACATGAGGAAGTGCGTGTTGAGCGCAATCCGGTGAGCGGCGCCGCACCCGTCGGCGATGATGCGTTCACGGAGCGCGACATCGACGTGCCCGTGATGGGCGAGCAGCTGAACGTCGAAAAGCAGGCGCGCACTGCTGAGGAGGTGCATCTGCACAAGGACCGCGTCACCGAGCAGCAGCAGGCGAGTGATACGGTGCGCCGCGAGCGGGTGAATATCACCGGTGACGACAACCTGGTCGAGGATCAGGGCGCTACCGGCGACACCAGGCTCAATCGCGGGCTGACGAATGACACCGCGGCCGACGACACAGGCACACTGCGCCCGTAAACAAGCGGGAGAAACTCATCGAGCTCTGAAGGCCGCGAGACCAGCCGATATCGCCCGGTGTGTATCTCGCGGCACGGACCGCAGCAAGATAACACAACAGGGCTGGGCAACGCCGAGACATCGTCGGACGCGGCCCGGCCCGTTCGCGTCTCCGCCTGTTGTGCGCCAGTGGCGAACCGAGGGCGCGGGGGCGGCAACTCCACGGAGGAGGGAGCGCGTGATCAACTACGACAGCATCACGCCGCACGCACGGGTGCGTGTGGGCGAGAGCTTCATCGGCACGGTCGAGCGACTGGATGGTGTCACGGGAGCGGAGACAGACGACCAGGGCAGTATGCTGGTGCTCTCAGATGACGGCCACTGGCGCTACCGTCTTCCGCTGGCGCTGGTCACGAACGTCGAAGAGGCCACCTTCCCCATCCTCGACGTGGTCGTCGACGTGGATCTCGCGCCGGAAGATCTCCCCAGGTATGCCTTGGGCGTTGGCGTTCCGGCGGATGAGGTAACGACGATCCCGAGAGAAGAGGCAACCGGCGATGACATCCGGGTGCCACTGCGCGAAGAGCAGCTCTCGGCCAGCACACAGCAATCCGTGCTTGGGCATCTGCGCATCCACAAGGGCATCGAGTCGCATGAGGAGCGGTTCCAGGTGCCCGTGCTGCAGGAGCGAGCGGTTATCGAGCGCATACCGCCCGAGCAGTACGACGGCAAGGGACCGCGCTCGCCCGACGAGGTGATCATCCCGATTCTCGAAGAACGGCTTGTCGTGCAGAAGCAGACAGTCGTGAAAGAATATCTGCGCATCTCGAAGGAGAACGTCTCGAAGCAGATGGAGGTGCGTGGTCAGGTGCGCCGCGAGACCGTCCAGATCAGCGAGGAACGCGCGGACGGTGACGACGTGAGCGGCGACCATCTCTATCGCGAGGCGCCAGCGGGAGGCGGCGAGACGCACAGTCAGGCACAGTAGGCGGAGCGGGGAAGACGGCCAACTTCTGCCATTTACCTGCATGACATGCCGTCTGGCTCGTATGGCACGACGTATGCGTCCGCTGTATGCGGTAACGATGCTATGCGCGATGCCTCTCGTGTGGAGAGTGACTATCGGATGCCGTCAGGGACGACGCAGGACGTAGCAAAGGAGCAGATCGACATGGCACAGTACGTACTCGGAGTCTACCAGACGGTGACCGATGCCACACGCGCCGTGCAGGCGCTCCAGCAGGCGGGGTTCGACGCGAGCCGCATCCGGATGTTGAGCCAGGCGCAGGGCCAGCAGGCGAACATGTCTCCGGCGCAGACAGATATTGGCAGTCTCGGCATGTCGGGCGATGAGATGATGTATTACCGTGACCGGCTCGCGGCTGGCGGTACGCTCGTCGGCGTCGATGCCGCCGGTCGCGAGGCCGAGGCGCACATGATCTTATTGCGCGCTGGCGCCGAGAACGCGCAACAAGATACGACGACCGATACTGGTACCACCGTCAACCCGGCGGATACTGCCAGGCCGGTTTACCCCACCCAGGAAGCGGTCATGACGCCGCGCGGCGACAATGTGATCGAGACGGCGGCGGGCGGCGGTGTGCTGAACGAGACGATGGGTCCGATCTACCCCGGGACGCCGCAGGACACCATCCCCCAACCTGCGGGCACGCCTCAGGACACGATTCCCGAGCAAGCGGGCACCCCGCTCGACACGATTCCCGAGCAAGCGGGCACCCCGCTCGACACGATTCCGCAGCCAGCAGGCACGCCGCAAGATACGATAGGACCCACCTCCTACGGGACCTCTGACGTGAGCCGGACGCGCGGCGCGCCACTCGGCGACGAGGCGCCGGGTGTAGGGCTTGGCGACGAGGCGCCGGGTGGGCTGCTCGGCGACGAAGGCGGGAGCCCCGGACTCGGTGACACTCCTAGGATGGCCTTCCGCCCGGATGCTGGCGTCGGTGGCGACCCCACCATGCCAGAGGGTGGACTCGCCGCACCTGGTGCCCCCGAGGCGAGCGCCGAATCGTGGCGTGTGCGCGAGCAAGCCGCCCGGTCCGGCGACTCGGTGCCGATGGATTCGGATATCCTATCGGAGGGCGAGCGCCGCATCGACCCTGAGCAGTCGCGCTGAGCACGCTTCATGTTGTGGCTGATACGCCGTGACGGGCCGTGAGGCGGAATCCGTGTCTCGCGGCCAGTCGCAGGGGGCATGTGACTTGTTTCTTCAGCCGGAATCGCGCGTCGAGCGTTGTCGGCAGTTCGCTGGTTCCGGTAGTTGTCCTCATCGTCCCGCCCACACTGGCACGACACGTGGGGTGCGGCAGTTGAAAGGCGGGGCGAATTGACCAGCACTGTGCTCGTGATCGACGACGATCCGGGACTACGAGAGACGATGCACTTTCTGCTCGAATCCGAGGGCTACGACGTCGTGTCCGCCAAGGACGGCATTGAGGCTCTCGACGTATTAGCGCATATCCGCCCCTCGGTTATCCTGCTGGACGTGATGATGCCGCGCATGAACGGCTACGAATTCGCCGAGGCATTTCGCACGCGCGACATCGGTCCAGAGATCCCGATTGTGGTGCTTACGGCGAACGGCCGCGCACGGCAGCACGCGTACCAAATCGGCGCGGCTGCCGGTATCGCCAAGCCATTTGATATCAACGATCTGCTCGATACCATCAAGCGGTTGATTCAGCGATCATCCACGCCAACGCTCCCCGAAGACGCCGAGCGGCACCCCTAGCCCACATCGCCTTCGAGCGCGCGGCAGTGGAGGACGAGATTGCCGCCGGTACGCATCTCGCGGGTGATCTCAAACACGCGCCGTATGCGATGAAGCTGCTCTGGAGTGCGGCCAGTGAGCATCAGGTTGATCGACATGGTACCCTGAGGCGCCAGCAGCGCGGCAAGGTGGCGCAGGAAGGCCGTGGCGAGGGTGCCAGCGGCTAGCCGCCCTGCCTCGAACAGGTCCACACAGATGAGATCGTACGTCGCGGGCTCGGTGACCGCGTGCCTGGCGGCCCACTCGAACGCGTCGGCCTCGACCAAGGTGAGCCGTGTCAGGTCATCCAGGCCGAACTCAGATCGGGCGACGGCGATCACTGTCGCGTCACGCTCCACGCCGGTGATGCGTGTGTCGGCGCAGCGCCTGGCGAGCAGCGTCGCGACTGTTCCGCCGCCGACGCCCAGCAGCAGCGCGTGTTTCGGGCAGTGCGGTGATAGCAGCAACCCCCAATAACCACCGTCCGGGCCAAGAGCAGGACCACTCGCCGGATGCACATCGGCTTCGGTGACAGCGACCGACTGCGTGACGCCGCCTACCTCAAGCGTGCGGCGGCCGTTCGCGCGCGTCTCCAGACGGACGGGTAGGTGCCGCGGCGTTCCCCTGCGGCGCTTCTTGGGCATGGATTTCCCTTTGCAAGAACCTTTCCTCTGCCGCGGAACCTCTCCCCCTACCCCCTCACCGCATAGGGGAGAGCCATAGGGGAGAGCCACGCCTTCCAGTATGGCACACAGTCATTGATGGGCTGCCGCTCCCGCTGTGCTGGGCGCCCCTTCCGTGTGAGCGCCGTCATATACAAAGCGAGCGGAGTATGCTATGCTGGCCGCCGAGTGTTTGAAGGCCCTGTGTGCGGCGTGTGATGTCTGGGTGGAAGGATGGGGGGCATGGCTCGCAGCGTTGCGACTCCACAACGGCGTGCGCGCAGAACGGTGATTCCGCCGACCGCGACGCTCGCGGTGTGGCGATTGCGCCAGACGTGGCGGCTGCTGTTGCTGGCCGGCCTGGGCACTATTGCCGCCGTGCTGCTCGTGTGTATCGTGCCGCTCTTCACACAGGTGGCGCTGGAGGCTGGACTGCGCGACGTACTCGCCTCGGCGACCGGCGCGGCGCAGATCGACGTCACGATGTACAGCCAGCAACCCTCGGCTGGCCTCGCGCGGCAGGCGCAGACGCGGCTCGACGCGATTGTCCCCACCGAGTTAGGGCCGTATTCGACCGGCACCTCGGAGTTTCATGCCACCTTCGACGGTCTGCAGATCGTGCCGCCCTCGACCTCAACCGGTGCCAGCTCCAGTTCGAAGGACTCCGGAGCTCAGGGGGCGATACTGATCGGCTCCGATCCGGCGCTGCTCGCGCGCCATCTGCAGGTGCTGCAGGGACGGCTCCCGGCGGCGGGCGCCACGACGCTGGAGGTCGCGCTCTCGCAGCCGGACGCCGCCACGTTGCACGTCGCGCCCGGCGACACGCTGACGGTGACGGTCGAGGGGCAGCAGCCGGTGCAGGTGCAGCTCCCGGTCGTGGGTGTCTACGCGCCGACCTCGTATGTGGATTCGATCGGGCCAGACCGCCAATATGGGGGCGTGAAAGGCGGCTTCTATAGCGGCCCTGGTGGACCTGGCCATGTCAACACGCTGCTGGCGAGCAACGACACATTGCTGACTGTGCTCGGCACGGCGACGCAGAACATCGGCCAGGGACCGCCGGTGCAGCTCATCTGGAGCTACCCCCTCGACGTGTCGCACGTCAAATCCGATAGCGTCAATGATCTGGTCGCGCGTATCGGCCAGATGCAGACTGACGTGCCGGGGCAACTGAGCGCGATCAACGGGATCCAGGGAGGGTACGTACAGAGCGCGATCTATTCCGCGCTGATGTCGTTCCGCATCCAGGTGATCCTGCTGCAGATTCCGGTCGCGCTGCTGTTGCTGCAGGTATTCGGGCTGATCCTGCTGTTCGTGCGCCTGATGGCTGAGATGCTCGTCGATCGCCAGGCCGACGCGATCTCGCTGCTCCGCAGCCGGGGGGCTTCGCGCCGCCACGTCTTCGGCGCCTTCAACGTGCAGAATCTCGGGCTGTGTCTGCTGGCGGTGATCCTCGGGCCACTCGCCGCGATTCCGCTGGTGCGCACACTCGCCAGCGCCGCGCTGCCCTCGTCGTCGCAGAGCGCGCTCGACGCGATCTCAGGCAGCCCGTTCGCCGTGGCGTGGGGCCTGAAGTGGTGGGTGCTGGTCGCGGTTGCCGTCACCGGCTTCGCGATGATTCTCTCCACCAATCGGGCCGCCGGGAGGAACGTGCTCTCCTTGCGCCGGGAGTCCGCGCGGACCACGGCCAAGCCCTTCTGGCAGCGCCTGAATCTCGACCTGATCTTCGGCGCTTTCGCCGCGGTAGCCTACGTCGCGTACACATTCGCCGTCCGCAATGTGGATCCGCGCATCAGCACCGCGCTCTCGCCGCTCTCGCTGATTATTCTGCTGTTCCTGCTGGTGGCGCTGGTGTTGCTGTTCGCGCGCTTCCTGCCGTCGCTGGTGGGACTGGGCGCACGACTGGCAACGCGCGGCCGTGGGGCCTCGGCCATGCTCGCGCTGACACAGATCGCCCGCGCCCCCAAGCAGCCCGTGCGGATGACGATTCTGCTGGCGCTCTCGACGGGTTTCACCATCTTCGCGCTGGTCTTTGGCGCCTCACAAACCCAGCGCGTGGCCGAGGTGACCGACTTCCGGGCGGGGGCCGACTTCACTGGGAGCGTGCCCGCGACGGTGACGGATGGCGCCACGCTCGCTCAAACAACGCAGAAGTATCGTCAGATCGCCGGAGTCACCTCAGCGTCGCTGGGCTACATCTATCAGTTCGACCCGAACTCGGATCCGGGGAACGTGCCATTCCAACTGTTCGCCTTCGACGCCGACACCTTCGCCAGCACAGCCAGGTGGTCCGACGTTGAGTCTCCGCAACCGCTCTCTCGCTTGATGGATGAGCTCCGGTCGCGCCGCTCGCTCGCGACAACGCAGAACACCGTCCCTGCCATTCTGGACGACGCCACCTGGCAGGCTTTCCATCTCTCGCCGGGCGCGCCGTTCACCATCAGCATCCCTGGGACGCAATCCAGCCTGCGGTTTGTCGCGGTCGATCGCGTGACTCATATTCCCACCGTGTACGACAGCTACAGGGGTGGCTCGATGGTGAACTCGGGGGGCATTCTGGTCGATTACACCAGCTTCGCCACAGCCTACGCGGCGACTGTCGCTAGCAAGGCGCCCGCTCCCGACACGGTGTGGCTGCGCACGCGCGACGATTCGTCGTCACTCGCGAGCGTGCGCCAGGCGCTCTCGACTGGGCCACTGGCGCTCAGCAACGTCGTGGATCGGCAGCAGTTGCTCGGCGCGGCGCGCGGAAGTCCGTTGCAGATCGACCTGACGAATACACTGCTAATCGGCGCGGGCACAGCGCTGGTGCTTGCGCTTGTGGGCATCTGGGCGGGATCATGGCTCACCGCACGGAGCCGCATCGTCAATTTCGCGGTGCTACGGGCGGTCGGCACGACTCCTCGGCAGTTGCGCGGCATGCTGGTGTGGGAGCAGGCCATCATCTACGCGTCGTCGCTGGTGTTGGGGGCGGGTGTGGGCTTCCTGCTCTCGCTCAATGCCCTGCCGCTGCTGGTCTTCGCCGATCTGGTCACACATAGCGACGTCTCCAACACCCTGCTGGGCATTCCGCAGGCGCATGTGGTCGTGCCGGGGAGCACACTCGCGGCAGCGTGTGGCAGCCTCGTCGTCATCTGTGTGCTGGCGCTCGCGATTACGCTGCTGGCCGCCTCGCGGCTGTCGCTGGGTGAGACGCTGCGCCTGAACGAAGACTAGCGAACTCTCCTCCAACCTCCTCCTATGAAGTGGGCGGAAGCTGGACGGGGAGCACGGTAGGTTGCCACTACTACGAGGGAGTGCGGCATGCAGCAGGCGCTCATTACCTGCGAGAATTTGGTCAAAATCTACAAAGTCGCGGACCTGGAGGTCGTCGCGTTGCAGGGGCTCGATCTGAGCATCCATCCTGGTGAGATGGTGGCGCTCGTCGGCGCGTCTGGCTCGGGCAAGTCGACGCTGCTCAACATCCTCGGCGCGCTCGACACGCCCAGTGCGGGCCGGGCCATCGTGCAGGGGCAAGACCTCACCCGCATGAACGAGGCACAGCGGACCCGCTATCGCGGCTTCGTGGTCGGCCACGTCTGGCAGCAGGTCGGTCGCAACCTGTTGCCCGAGCTCTCGGTGTGCGAGAATATCGCTCTGCCGATGGTGCTCGGCGGCATGGGGCCAGGCGGGCGCGCCAAGCGCACGCGCGAGCTGATGGAGCGCATGGGCATCGCGCATCTCGCCAAGAAGCGTCCGCATCAGATCTCGGGTGGCGAGCAGCAGCGTGTCGCGATTGCCACGGCGGTCGCGAACTCACCCGTGGTGCTGCTGGCCGACGAACCCACCGGCGAGCTCGACTCCACCACGGCGGGCGAGATTCTCACGCTGCTGCGCGAGCTGAACCGCGAGCTGGGGCTGACCATCCTCATCGTGACGCACGACGTGACCGTGGCCTCGCTGGCCGACCGCACCCTCGCCATTCGTGACGGCCGCACCAGCACCGAGACGGTCCGCCGAGCCGAGCCGCTCGCCGCCGGGGCGCACTTCGCGGGCACTGCCAGCGCCGTTATCGGCCTGCCCGGTGAGACGCACCGCGAGTCGATTCTCATCGACCGGGTTGGGCGGCTCCAGCTGCCGCGCGAGGCGCTGGAACGCATCCCCTATCATGGGCGGGCCGATGTGCGCATCCTGAGCGACCACGTGGAGATCTGGCCGCTCGACACGACTGCCCCTGTGCTGGCACCAGCGGATGCGCGCGATGGACGCGATGGAGAGGACGCCTAGAGAATGAACGCGAAGGCACAGGCCCCACAGGCGGGTCCCGTGGTGGAGGCACACGGTATCGAGCGCGAGTTTGCCTCTGGCGGGCGTGTGGTGCATGCGCTGCGCGGCATAGACATGCGCATTGAGCCAGGCGAGTTCGTCGCGCTGCGGGGCCGCTCCGGCTCGGGCAAGACGACGCTGCTCAATATCCTCACCGGCATCGACAATCCTACACGCGGCACGGTCGTCGCGCTCGGCCACAAGCTAGCGCGCATGAGCGAGACGCAGCGCGCGATTCTGCGGCGCGAGCAGATCGGTATGCTGTTTCAGAACGCGCATCTCTTCCCGCTGCTCACCGCGCAGGAGAACGTCGAGATTCCCCTTAGGCTCGCGCACGCTCCCTCGAAGCAGCGGACGCAGGCGGCGCGCGACGCGTTGGAGCTGGTGGGGCTGGGCGCGCGGGCGCAGCATCGCGGGCTGGAGCTCTCCGGCGGCGAGCAGCAGCGAGTGGCGCTGGCGCGGGCATTGGCGCATGGCCCACGCTTTGTGGTGGCTGACGAGCCGACTGGCAACCTCGACTCGATGACTGGGCGCGATGTCATCGCCCTGCTGCGCGACATCGCCGCGCGGCTGCGGATCGGCTTCCTGCTGGCCACGCACGACGCCAATGTCGTCTCGGCTGCCGACCGCGTGCTGCAGCTCTCCGATGGGCGGCTGGTCTGAGTTTAGCGGGCGTGGTCCCCACCCTCCTGGCCTCCTCCCCCCGCTCACGCCGAGAGAGGGGGAATCGGACGCAAGCGCCCTTTGCGCGCCGCGTGCGCGTGATTGACTCCTCTCTCCCGCCGTCAGGTGGGAGAGAAGCTGGGAGAGGGGGCTCGGAAAACACAGCAGGGCAGGCGGAAGTCTCCTTCCACCTGCCCTGAGAGCTGGAGTACGCCAGAAGTGGCAATTACCGCTTGGTGTACTGCGGTGCCTTGCGGGCGCGCTTGAGGCCGTACTTCTTGCGCTCCTTCATGCGCGGATCGCGCGTGAGGAAGCCCGCCCGGCGTAGCGCCGGCTTGAAGTTCTCGTCGGCACGCACGAGCGCGCGGCTGACGCCGTGGCGCACCGCGCCCGCCTGCCCGCTCACGCCGCCGCCGACCACCTTCACTGAGATGGTAAACTGGTCGCCCAGCTCCAGCAGGCGCAGCGGCGCGCGCACCGCCGCCATCAGTGTCTCGCGGCCGAAGTACGCGCTGGCGTCACGGCCATTGACGATGATGCGGCCATCGCCATTCGGGTGAACACGGACACGCGCGACCGCCGTCTTGCGCCGTCCGGTGCCGTAGTAATACGGCCCAAGATTCTCCGCCAAGTGATTCCTCCAGAGATGCCATCCGCGCGCGGGTCGTCGCTTCCGTCCCGCGAGCGCCTCGTTACGTCGTCGCTCTCGTCAGTCAGTTATGCGCGTGTGCCCAGGCCCTGCTGCAGCTCGATCACCTGCTCGACCGTCGGCATCTGCCACGGCACCGGCTGTTGCGCCTGATGTGGGTGGTCAGGGCCGCCATAGACCTTGAGGCGGTGCAGCATGTCGTCGCCCAGGCGGTTGTGGGGCAACATGCCCTTCACCGCGCGCTCGATGACCCGCTCCGGGTGCTTCGCCAGCGCCTGCCGCAGCGTTTCCTCCTTGAGGCCGCCAGGGTACTGCGAGTGGCGATAGTAAATCTTGTCGTCCAGGCGGTTGCGTGTCACCGCGATCTTGCTCGCGTTGACGACGATCACGAAGTCGCCGCCGTTCAGATGCGGCGTGTAGGTGGGCTTGTGCTTGCCCTTGAGGATGGTCGCGATCTGCGTCGCGACCCGGCCGAGAATCTGGTCATTCGCGTCGATCACGTACCAGCGCGAGTTCAGCTCGCCGAGCTTGGCGCTATACGTCTTCGAATTCATGCGTCTCTCCAACTCCGCACAGTATGTGTGCTCCCACTCGTCGACGGAAAGTGGTCACTTCCCTCGCGTGTGGTCTACCAGGATATCAGTCCAGCCGGATACTCGACACCGATGAGGCAGAGCCCCTGTGGAGGCGCTGCCGCCCCCGGATGTGCCTTCGCGCGCGTGTCGAGTATCACGCGGAAGTCGTCCACGGAGAGCCGTCCCTCGCCCACCAGAGCGAGTGTGCCCACCAGACGCCGCACCATGCCCGTCAGAAAGGCGTTAGCCGCGAAGACGCACTCGATGGTGTCTTCCGGTTCATCCGCTCCGTCTACCGGTCGCCGCACGCAGCATGCCTCAAGCATCGTCCGCACGGTATGCCCGCGGAAGCCGTCGTCACGCCGGTCATGCGGACTCGACCCAAAAGCGCCGAAGTCGTGCTCGCCAAGCAGCAGCCGCGCCGCCGTGTCCATCGCGTCCACGTCGAGCGCCCGGCCGACCCGCCAGGCGTAACGCTCCCGCAAGGGAGACCGTCGCGCGTCGCGGAGAATGCGATAGCGATACCGCCTGCTCACCGCCCAGCGTCGCGCCCTAAACTCGTCGGACACCGCGCACGCCGCGCGAATCGCAATATCCGGCGGAAGCACGGCGTTCAAGGCTCGCGGCCACTCGTCGATCCCGAGTCGGGCACCTGTGGTGAAGTTTATCACCTGACCCGACGCGTGGACGCCTGTGTCCGTGCGCCCCGCCGCCTCCAGCGTCACCGGCATGCCGACGATCCGCGCGATCGCCGCCTCAAGCTCGCCCTGCACGGTCGGCCCCTTCTCGGGAGCCTGCCGCTGGAAGCCCTTGAAGCGGGTTCCGTCATACTCGACGCGGGCGGCCACGTTCACCGTGTTACTGGACCATCTCCAGCCGCACGATCTCGGCGGCGTCGCCCTTGCGATAGCCGATCTTCAGGATGCGAGTGTAGCCACCCTGCCGGCCGGTGTAGCGCGGAACGAACTGCTCGAAGATCTTGCGCACGGTCGTCTCGTGCGGCAGTTGCTTCAGAATCTGGCGGCGGGCGTGCAGCTCCATGGCCATCGCCTCGCGGGCGGCGGTCAGGGCGCGCTGCGCCTCGTCGCGATCCTTAATGACCGCCAGCAGATCGCGCTTGAGGCCCTCCAGCCGCTGCTGCTTGAGCTGACGCGCCTCGTCGCTGATCGGGAACTTGTTCTGCTGCTGGCGCTCTTCGTTGCTGGCGACTTCTTCGTCCAGCGAGAAGCGCGCCCGCCGGGCGATGGCCAGCACCTGCTCGGCGGTGTCCGTGTCGGATACGACCGAGGTTAGATGCGCCCACGCCTTCTCGTGGCCGCGCAGCGCGATGCCGATCAGCTTCTCGGCCTCACTGCGCGCCACCTTCGCACGTGCGTCGGTCGTGTTGATGTGCTCCCAGATGAAGAGCCCGTCAACCATGTTGCGGACCGCCGCGCGCCGTTTCGGCTCTGGCATATTGATGCGGTTGCCCGCCATACGATGTCTCACGCTACCACTCCCATATATCTCGGCGCGCCGCCGTTATTCGTTGCTGTCGAAGTCGCCATTCAGCCCACTGGAGGCGGCGTTCAGACGCTCGATCTGCGCCTCGCTCGGCAGGAAGTTGTGCGCCTGGAGGCTGTCTTTCAGCTCGTTCAGGCTCTTCTCGCCGAAGTTGCGCACGGCCAGCAGGTCTTCCTCATTCATCGTGAGCACCTGGCCGACCTTGGTGATGCCACTGCGCTTGAGGCAGTTGTACGCGCGCACCGAGAGGTCAAGTTCCTCGATGGGCGTGTCGTACACCTTCTGCGGAATGGCGATTGAGGTCGGCGCCGCGATGACTCCGCCCACCTCAGGCTCGACGCTCTCGGCGACGCTGTAGTCCGCGATCATCTGGAAGTAGCGCACGAGAATGTGCGATGCCTCGCGCAGCGCCTCGTCCGGCGTGATGGTGCCGTCCGTCCAGAGCTGCAGGGTGATGCGGTCGAAGTTGGTCATCTGACCGACGCGCGTATTCTCGACGATGTAGTTGACCTTCTCGACGGGCGAGAAAATCGCGTCCACCGGAATCTGCCCGATGGGCTGGTTGTCCTTCGACTCGGCGGGTACGTAGCCCTTGCCCGACTCGACGACCATCTCCATCTCGAAATGCGAATCGGGTCCGTCGAGCGTGCAGATCGGAATGTCGGGTGTGACGATCTCGATCGTGCTCGGCGCCTGGATATCCGCCGCGGTCACCTGGCGCTCACCATTGACTTCGATGCGCATGGTGACGGGCCGGTCCGAGAACGAGCGCAAGCGGATACGCTTGATGTTCAGGACGATGTCGGTGACATCTTCCTTGACGCCAGGCACATCCTGGAACTCGTGCTGCGCGCCGGTGATCTTGATCGAGGTGATCGCGGCGCCGGGCAGCGCGGAGAGCAGCACACGCCGCAGCGCGTTGCCAAGCGTCCTGCCGTACCCTGCCTCCAGCGGCTCGATATCGTAGCTGGCGTAGTTAGCTTCTGATTCAGTTGATGTGATGCGAGGCAGAGCGATATCTAGCAAGGGGATCCCCTCCTTACCGCTGGTAGAACTCGACCACCAGGGCATCGTTGAAGGGCGACTCGAGCTCCTGCAGTGTCGGCAGAGCGAGCACACGGCCCGAGAGCGCGTTCGTATCGAGGCGCAGCCATGCCGGCACGCCCTTCTGCGCGAGCATCAGCTGCCGCGTCTTGAAGTATTCCAGGTTGCGGCTGTTCTCACGGACGGCAACCTCATCCCCCGGACGGAGCACCATCGATGGAATGTCAGACTTGCGGCCATTCACCTGGAAGTGACCGTGCGAGACGAGCTGGCGCGCCTGCGAGCGCGAGTCGGCGAAGCCAAGGCGATACACCAGGTTGTCGAGGCGCATCTCCAGCCGCTGGAAGAGGTTCTCGCTGGTCTTGCCCGGCCGGCGCGCGGCCTCGGCGAAGAACCGGCTGAACTGCCGCTCCAGCATGCCATAGGTGCGACGCACCTTCTGCTTCTCACGCAACTGCAGCGCATAGCCAGACTGCTTGCGCACGCGTGCCTGACCGTGCTGGCCAGGCTTCGACTGGCGGCGCTCCAGCGTGCAGTGCGCGATGCACTTCTCGCCCTTCAGATAGAGTTTCTCGCCCTCGCGCCTGCACAATTTGCAAACGGGGCCGGTATATCGGGCCATTGAGTGTCTACGTCCTCCTCAGAATGCTCTCTGCGTTTGTCTGCGCCGTACGAGCATCGCATGCCCGCGTGGCGTCTGTAGCTCAGAAGGCTTCCGCTCAGCCGCACGACCCTTGCGCCAGCCGCAGCGCCGATGTGGGTCAGCAGGTCGCATGACGGTTCCTTCATGGATGAGAAGCGGATGGACCACTTCTCGGTTGTCCGCGCGAGTCGGACGGTTGGGACGGGATTGTCATAGCCGCGGGCTACTCGCGGCTTTCCCCCGGACGCGCACCCACCAGCACGCGGGTGGCACGTCCCGCACCACCCAGGACGGAGAGCGGTGTCCCGCGAGCACGCATATCACTCGCTTCGCGCGCGGAAATGCTCAACACGTCTCTTCAGACGGTAGGGATACTCGGATAGTGCCAACGGTACCAATCAGGGTTCTACAGTGCCCGCGGGAGGATCACCGGCAGATGGCTGCCAGGAGACGCTCCAGCAGAGCGAGCCAAACAACGTGCTAGACGCGGCGGCGCTTCGGCGGCCGGCAGCCGTTGTGCGGGATGGGTGTCACGTCGACGATCGAGACGACCTGCAAGCCCGCTGCCTGCAGCGAGCGGATGGCGGCCTCACGACCCGAACCAGGACCCTTCACGAAGACCTCGATCTGGCGCACGCCATGCTCCATCGCCTTGCGTGCGGCCGTCTCGGCCGTCACCTGCGCGGCGTAGGGCGTGCTCTTGCGCGAGCCCTTGAAGTTGCCCGAGCCCGCCGTGCTCCACGAGAGCACGTTGCCATTCGGGTCCGTGATCGTCACGATAGTGTTATTGAATGTTGCCTTGATATGCGCCTGGCCCCGCGGCACAGACTTTCGCTCGCGCCGCCGTTGCCGCCCAACGGGCCGCTTGGGTGCCCTTTCCGCCATGCTGAATGCATCCTCCCGCGAATGCTCGCCACGGCATTATTGTGCCGCGCGCAAGCTGGATTACTTCTTCGTCGCCTTCTTCTTGCCAGCGACCGTCTTCTTGGCGCCGCGCTTGGTACGCGCATTCGTGCGCGTGCGCTGGCCATGTACCGGCAGATTGCGCCGGTGGCGTAAGCCGCGATAGCTGCCGATCTCGATCAGCCGCCGAACATTCATATCGACTTCGCGGCGGAGATCGCCCTCGACCTTGATGTTGCGGTCGATGAACTCGCGCAGCCGGCCGACTTCCTCTTCGGTCAGATCACGCACGCGGGTATCCGGACTGACGCGTGTCGCCGTGAGAATACCCTTGCTCTTCGTCTGGCCGATGCCATAGATGTACGTCAGCGCGACTTCAACGCGCTTGTCGCGGGGAATGTCGACCCCGGCGATTCTGGCCATGCGCCAGATCCTCCTCGCTGGTTACTGTACAACCGACCGTTGGCGCCGTCCTGTCGCTCCGTCGTGCTGATCGGAGCGCGCTCCGGCAAGATTAGCAGTAGCAGCACACAACCCAGACATCCAACCTGATGCCTGGGTCTCGCCGCCATAGATGTGTATTAGCCCTGACGCTGCTTGTGCTTCGGATCTTTACTGCAGATGACCATCACCACGCGGTGGCGGCGAATCACCTTGCACGAGTCGCAGCGTGGCTTGACCGACGCTCGTACCTTCACTCCAACCTCCTCAGAACGTTCAACACATGATCTATCGTCGTGTCTGTGACAGGCCGCGAGCCTAGACCGCCCGCGCGACGAGACACACGCCCGCGACCCCACACGTCACACTCCACGACGCCAAACGACGGAAGTGGTTGGACGCGCTAGCCGCGCACGCGCCAGGTGATGCGTCCCTTGGTCAGGTCGTATGGCGAAAGCTCGACACGGACCCGATCACCGGGAACAATTCGCACGAAGTTCAGTCGCACTTTGCCTGATAGGTGCGCGAGCACCTGCCGGTCGCCATCCAGAGCGACGCGAAACATCGCGTTTGGCAGCGATTCGGTGACGGTGCCTTCGACCTCGATTGCATCACGCTTGGGCATATGGTCCTTTCTCCAGCATACAGGCTTGTGCGGCATGGTCGCACGGTTTCAGCCGGGTCCACGCGCTCACCCGCGCCCGCATCCGACGTGCGGAAGATGCCTTCAGGTGAAAAGCCGCAGCCAACTTCCAAGTATACCATCTGACGCCAGATGTGGCAAGCCTGACCTCTCCC
>CAYRVF010000053.1:0-15007 GCA_964427535.1 uncultured Ktedonobacterales bacterium | reverse complement strand
TCCCACCCTACGCCGTCAGCACAATCGGGTCGCCGTCGGTGATCGCGACGGTGTGCTCGAAGTGCGCCGAGGGCTTGCCATCCGCCGTCCGCACGGTCCACCGGTCGCCCAGCTCGCGCGTGCGGTTCGTGCCCGCGTTGACCATTGGCTCGATGCAGATCACCAACCCCGGCCGCAACATCGGGTTCGGCGCGCGCCGCTCGACATAGTTGGGGACGTCTGGCTCCTCGTGCAGCTCGCGGCCGATGCCGTGCCCGGCGTACTCGCGCACGAGCGAGAAGCCCTCGCCCTCCACATACGTCTGGATCGCCCGGCTGATGTCGCGCACGTGGTTGCCGCCACGCGCCTCGGCGATACCACGCCGCAGCGCCTCCTGCGTCACGTCGAGCAGCCGCTGCGTCTCTGGGGCGACCGTGCCGACGGGCACCGTGATCGCCGAGTCGCCGTGCCAGCCGTCGACGATCGCCCCGAAGTCGATTGCGACGATATCGCCCTCGCGCAGCACCCGCTTGCCGGGGATGCCATGCACGATCTCTTCGTTGACCGACGAGCAGATCACGCCCGGAAACGGCGGAATACCCGGTGCCGGCGAATAGCCCTTGAAGTTCGAGATGGCGTTGTGGCGTTGCAGCTCACGGGCCGCCAGCGCGTCGAGCTCGCCGGTGGTGATGCCCGGATGCACTGCCTCACGCAGCACCGCGAGAATCTCCATTACGACCTGGCCCGCCCGCCGGATGCCCTCGATCTCGGTCTTACTTCGATATGCGATTGCCATAGGTATATTCGCTTCTTCCGTTACGTCGTTGTGCGTGTCTCGTGCCGCCGATCAGGCGCCGCCCGCGGCGTTCGCGGCTGGCAGCCCCAGACCCGCGAGAATAGCCCGATGCACCTCGTCGATCGAGTGGGTGCCATCCACGTGCAGCAGCTTGTGCTGCGCACGATAGTAGTCGAGCAGATGAATGGTCTCAGAGAAAAAGATGTCGAGCCGGCGAGTGATCGTCTCCGTCGTGTCGTCTGGCCGCTGGTAGAGCTCGCTGCCGTCGTAGTCGCAGATGCCGGGAACCTTCGTCGGGTGGGTCTTGATGTTCCAGACGTGGCCGTAGGCGCGGCAGATATACCGTCCTGAGAGCCGGTCGAGGAGTATCTCGCGCGGCACGTCAAGATAGATGACCTTGTCGATTTGCTGGTCGAGCGACGTGAGCCGATCATCCAGCGCGCGAGCCTGTGGAATCGTCCGTGGGAAGCCGTCGAGGATGATGCCTGTGGCGTCGCCCAGGTTCTGGATGCGCTTGAGGATCATCTCGATGACCAGCTCATCGGGGACGAGGTTGCCGCTGTCGTAGTACGGACGCGCCGCCTGGCCGAGTGGTGTGTTGTTCGCGATTTCTTCGCGGAGCAATTCACCGCTGGCGCACGGCTTGAGCCGCAGTTCGTCCGACAGGAGTTGTGCCTGTGTCCCTTTTCCACTGCCTTGAGCGCCAATCAGGATCAGGTTCATGCTCGCTCCTCCACGTGTTCCCAGCACCCTAGCAAAGTGCCGGCAGCAAGTCCGCCGCACCATTGAGGCGGAGAGTCATCGAGGCTGCGTGGCCGCAAGGCCTCAGATCTACCAGAACAGAGACTCTGCCACGAAAATCGTGACTGGGCACAGTCCCGAGGACCATGCCCAGCCGTGCATTCCCGTCACCCCACCTATCAGTCGGGGCGCAAACGCCTCCGCGATGTTGGCGTGCCGATACCACACTGTTACCGTAAGAAGCCCGAGTAGTTACGCATCACCATCTGTGCCTCGAGCTGCTTCACTGTGTCAAGCACGACGCCGACCACGATCAGCAGCGATGCCGCGTTCACCACCTGATTGGTGGCGTTCGTCGTCAGAATCGCCGGGGCGATCGCGATCACGCCCAGAAATATCGCGCCACCAAACGTCAGCCGGTAGAGCACTCTACTGAGGTACTTCTCAGTCTGCAGGCCAGGGCGAATGCCTGGGATGAACGCGCCCTGTTTCTGCAGGTTCTCCGCCATGTTCTGCTGCTCCCACATGAGGGTGGCGTAGAAGAAGGTGAAGAACGCGACAAGCGCACCGTAGATCAGCCAGTAATACCAGTTCGAGCTATCTAAGAAGACGCGTACGCCACCGAAGAAGTTCTTCAGCGCGGTGTTCGAGCTGAACTGCATGAAGTTCGCGATGATCGTCGGCAGCAAGAGCACCGAACTGGCGAAGATCAGCGGAATCATGCCGGCGCTGTTGACCTGCATCGGGATGTAGGTCGTCTCTGTGCCCGAGCGCATGCCCGAGAAGAACCGCCGTTTCGTCGGATACTGCACGGGAATACGCCGTTGCGCCTGGTAGACGTAGACCATCGCGTAGGTCATGGCCAGACCGAGCGCGGCGACAGCGGCGATGTTCAGGAAGTCGAAGCCACCGGAGCCACTACCGCTCGTGCTGCCATTGCTGACGACTGCGGAGCCGAGTCGCTGCGGAAGCCGGCTGACCAGGATGTTGGCAAAGATGATCAGCGAGATGCCGTTGCCAATGCCATTCTCAGTGATCAGCTCGCCAATCCACACCAGGAACATCGTGCCCGCCGTCAGGCTCACCAGAATCGAGAGCGTCGGCACGAACGACGTCGGGCTGAGCAGGTTGAACTCGCTCGACGGAATCGCTCCCAACTGCACCAGCAATGCCATCTGCCCGAAGCCTTGTAGCAAGGCCAGTGGCACGGTCAGATAGCGCGTGATCTGCGCCAGCCGGTTGCGCCCCGACTCACCCTCGCGGTTCAGGTCACCCAGCTTCGGGATGATGCCCTGCAACAACTGCACGACGATACTAGCGGTGATGTATGGGTAGACGCCCATGGCCGCAATCGTGAAGTTCTGGAGGGAGCCGCCGGTGAAGACGTCGAGCAGGCCGAAGAACTGCCCCAGGTTGCCATTCTTCGACGTGCTGAGATACTTGCTGAGCGAAGTTGGATCGATGCCCGGAATCGGGATGTATGCAACGATCCGGAAGACGATCAGCAATGCGAACGTGATCAGGATCTTCTTGCGAAGATCGGGAATGGTCCACATGCTGCGCAGGCGGTTCCACATGCTGTGCTGGCCTCCAGTTGGTCTGCCGTGGCAATTGGGTCTGGTAACGAGTGCGTCTCAGCTCCCTCGCGCTCACGTGGCGGCACTCCGAAGCGGCAGCCGCGCCGTGAGAACCCGGTGGCCCAACGCTTCCCGGCGGACATCGCAACCAGAGCGAGTCCCCCGTGACAGAGCGGTGAATACGAGACGAGCCGCCCATCGCACGAATGTGCTGGACGGCCGCAAATCGCTCGCCGCTCTTTCGAGCATCTGCCTCGGCCTGAAGACGCGGACTTACGGCTGCGGCTCAGGCTTCGCGCGATTGCGCTTGGTCTTGGGGTAGGTCTTCAGCTCGATCAGCGTGACCGTGCCGCCAGCCGCCTCGATCTGACTGCGCGCTGAAGCCGAAACCTTGTGCGCCGTGACCTTGAGCGGGCGGTCGACCTTCCCATCGCCAAGAATCTTGAGCAAGTGATCGGTCTGGCTCGGACGAATGAATCCGCGCTGGGCAAGTGCCTCGGTGTTCACCTCGGACCCCGGCTCAAACGAGCGGAGGTCGCGCAGGTTCACGACCAGATACTCCTTGCGGAATGGATTCTTGAAGCCGCCGAGGTACGGCATGCGAACCGCGAAGCGGGTCTGGCCGCCCTCGAACCAAGCCGGGATGTTGCCGCCGGTTCGGGCCTTCTGTCCCTTCTGGCCGCGGCCAGATGTCTTGACATGTCCCGACCCGTGACCCCGTCCGACGCGCTTGCGGCGATGCCGAGTCCCCTCCGGAGAGTGCAGATCCGTCAGGTTCATTCGGCAACCTCCTCAACGCTGACCAGATGCGAGACCTTGCCGATCATTCCACGAATGACCGGCGAGTCTAAGTGTTCGACGGTCTGATGCAACCGCCGCAATCCGAGCGCCTGTATCGTCAACTTCTGTTTCTGGTTGTAGCCGATAACGCTCTTCTTGTAGGTGATGCGTAACCTTGCCATTTTATTGCTCCACCCGCGTCATTTTACCACTTATGGTATGTAGTAGCTAGCGACTGAGAGGATAGGGTGATCCCCACTCCTCCGGCCGCGCCAGCACTCCACCACCGTGGCACACGGCGCGGTTAGCGACGCCCACCGGGGCCGCCGCGACCACGTCCGCCTGGGCCGCCAGGGCCGCCGCGTCCGGGACCACCAGGGCCGCCCCGCCCGGGACCACCAGGGCCACCTCGACCGCCACGATCGCCGCCTTGTCCGCCGCGTCCGCGCCCGGCACCACGCTCGCCGCCCTGCCCGCCACGGCCGCCGCGATCGTCACGGGACTCGCGCTCGGGGGCTAGCAGCGCCGCCTGGGCGTTGCTCTCGCTGATGCGTTGTGCGCGACGACGGCCGACCATCTCTTCGACGGTGAGATTGCGTCGCTGTGCCGCTGCCTCGAACGTTGTGAGGCCACGCAGCCCTTCGATCGTCGCCAGCACCGTGTTGAGAGGCGTCGTGCTACCCAGCGACTTCGTCAGCACGTCGCGAATGCCCGCTGCCTCGACGACCGCGCGAACCGGTCCGCCGGCGATGACGCCGGTGCCGGGCGCTGCCGGGCGCAGCAGCACCTCGGAGGCGGCGAACTCGCCGCGCGTGAGGTAGGGAATGCTGGTGCCCACCATAGGCACCTCGATCAGCCGCTTTTTGGCGTCCTCGACGCCCTTACGAATGGCCTCTGGAACCTCACCGGCCTTGCCCAGCCCGACACCCACGTGGCCGGCGCGGTCGCCGACGACAACCAGGGCGCGGAAGCTGAAGCGGCGGCCACCCTTAACCACTTTGGCGACACGGGCGACCTGCACGACGGTCTCTTCCAGCATCAGCCGCGATGCGTCTATTCTCGGCATGTACTTCCTCGCCTAGAAATCCAGCCCGCCACGGCGAGCCCCTTCAGCGAGCGCGGCGACGCGCCCATGATAGATGTAGCCGCCCCGGTCGAAGACCACGCGCTCGATGCCGGTAGCCTTGGCCCGTTGCGCGACAAGCTGTCCAACGGCGAACGCCTGGCGCACGCGGCGGTTCTCGAGCAGACCGTTGATGGCCTTGGGGGTGCTGTCGGCGTCAAAGTCGATCACCGGAGCCGCCCCGCTGACCTCTGCGTCACGTGAGGACGCCGCCGTGAGGGTGCGCCCCACCACGTCGTCGATGACCTGCGCATAGATCTGGTTGCCGCTGCGGAAGACCGAAAGACGTGGTCGCTCGGTCGTCCCCGACACCTTCTTGCGCACACGCCGGTGCCGCCGCAGGCGTGTCTCATTGGCATTTGTCGTTGTTTTCATCGACCTTCTACCTATTTCCGTACGAACACGGTTTCGTGTTCGTGTGTTCCAGCCAGGGTCTCTTGCCCGGCGTCAGCGCCACGTGGCGAGCACTACGTGCCGCGTACCAGGGGCAAGACGCCTGGCCGGTGCCTGCTACTCAGTTACTTCTTCTTGCCGCCGACCTTGCCCGCCTTGCCGGCCTTCATGCGAATCTGCTCGCCAGCGTAGCGGATGCCCTTGCCCTTGTATGGCTCAGGCTTGCGAATCGACCGGATATTCGCCGCGACCTGCCCGACAAGCTGCTTGTCGATGCCGCTCACGTGGATGCGGTTGGTGCCTTCCGTGGCGAAGCTGATGCCCGAAGGCGGATTCACCTGCACCGGATGCGAGAAGCCGACCTGGAAGACGAGATTCTCGCCGACCTTCGCGACGCGGTAGCCCACGCCGTTGATCTCGAGCGACTTGGTGAAGCCGCTGCTGACTCCCAGGACCATATTGGCCAGCAGGGTGCGCGTGAGACCATGCAGCGCGCGGTTCTGACGCTCGTCGTTCGGGCGTGTGACGATGAGCTTGCCGTCTTGCTGCTCGATGGAGAGCGCCTCAGGCAAGGACTGCGAGAGCGTCCCCTTGGGGCCTTTAACCGTCACCGCGTTGTGCTGTCCGATCTCGACCGTGACGCCTGATGGCACCGGAATCGGTGCCCGACCAATGCGCGACATTGCGTCCCTCCCTTACCAGATGTAGGCGACGACTTCGCCACCTAGCCCCTGCTGGTAGGCGCGACGACCGGTCATCACACCCTGCGGGGTGGAGATGATCGCCGTGCCAAGGCCGCCGCGGACCTGCGGAATCCCCTCACGCCGCGTGTAGACCCGGCGTCCAGGCTTGCTGACGCGCTTGAGCTGGTTGAGCACGGGACGCTTCTCGACGTAGCGCAGTGTCACACGGATGGTGCCCTGTGGAGAGTCCTTGAGCACCTCAAAGTTGGAAATGTAGCCTTCCTCCTTGAGGATGCGCGCGATCGCGACCTTCATGTTGGAGGCAGGAATCGAGACGCGGGTATGACGGGCGGCCGCGCCATTGCGCAGGCGCGTCAGCATATCCGCGATGGGATCAGTCATGTTCATGTGCAAGCCCTCCTGAAGCGGCCTACCAGCTCGACTTGGTCACGCCGGGCAGCTCGCCCCGCAGTGCGCGCTCGCGGAAGCAAATGCGGCAGAGGCCGAACTTGCGGATGTAGCCGCGCGGGCGCCCGCAGATCGAGCACCGGTTGTGCTGGCGGACGGCAAACTTGGGCTTGCGCTGGGACTTGACGATCAGAGAAGTCTTTGCCATCGTTGCCCCTCCCAGGGCGGAAGACCGGGCTTCGGCGATACTATTCCTGGCTCGCACTGTGCGAGCCCCTGCCGGTTTCCGGGCTTCTAGTCCCGCTCTCGCGGAAATAAATTACCTCTCGAGACGATGTCTCACGAGTTCAAACAGGAACTTTTAGCGTGCTCCGGCGGGTGCGACGGCGCGTGCGCCACCAGCCCGGCGGAAGGGCATCCCCATATGCGCTAGCAGGCTACGGCCTTCCTCGTCGGTGGTGGCGGTGGTCACGATGGTGATCTCCATACCACGCACGCGATCGATGCGGTCGTAATCGACCTCAGGGAAGACGAGCTGCTCGCGCAGGCCGAGCGTATAGTTGCCGCGGCCGTCGAAGGCATCGGTGGAGACGCCCTGGAAGTCGCGCAGCCGGGGCAGCGCGATATTGATCAGTTTGTCCATGAAGTCGTACATGCGCTGGCCGCGCAGCGTCACCTTGACGCCGATGGGCATGCCTTCGCGCAGCTTGAACGACGCCACCGAGTGCTTCGCGCGGGTCACGATCGGCCGCTGGCCGGTGATGTCTGCGAGGTCGCGAACGGCGTTATCCATCGCTTTGGCGTTGGCAATTGCCTCGCCCATGCCGATGTTGATGACGACCTTATGCAGCGCCGGGACCTGCATCGGGTTGGCATAGCCGAACTCGGTCCGCAGGGCTGGCACGACCTCTTTCTCGTAGCGATCTTTGAGTCTGTCTGTAGCCACTGCTTATTCCCTCGTATGTTCGGCGATCGGCTGACCGCACTGCTTGCACACGCGCCGCACGCGCTCTTTCTGATCGGCGCCCATCGGCACACGCTCGTGGGCGATGCGCGTCGGCTTGCCGCACTCAGTGCAGACGACCTGCACGTTCGACGCATGCAGCGGCATGGGCTTCTCGATGATGCCCGGTTGTACCCCTGCCCGGCCCGCGCGCACATGCTTCTTGGCGATATTGAGACCTTCGACGATCACCTTGTTCTCGCGCGGCATCGCACGCTGTACGGTGCCACGTTTGCCGCGGTCTTTGCCCGCGAGCACGAGAACGGTATCTCCCTTATGCACGTGCAGCTTGGCCAGGTGCAGGGGCTTTGGTTGTCGCGTCTTGGCTGCCATAGTGTTCCGCCTCTCCCTTGCCCTTTGGCCTTCTTCATGCGCCCGTATCTTCTGGCGCTGATGGCATGCGCCGCTCGCGCGATCCACGCGCAGTCGACGCACCCCAACCATTCAGTATACTACAGAACCTCGGGCGCGAGCGAAATAATCTTCATAAAGTTCTTGTCGCGCAGCTCACGCGCGACCGGGCCAAAGATACGTGTGCCACGCGGGTTGTTGCCGGCGGAGATGATGACGGCGGCGTTCTCGTCGAAGCGGATGTAGCTGCCATCCGCCCGGCCATACTCCTTGGCGACGCGCACCACCACCGCCGTGACGACCTCGCCCTTCTTGACGGTGCCGTTCGGCTGGGCCTCCTTGACGGAGGCTTTGATGATGTCGCCGACGCCTGCCCAGCGCTTGTTCGAGCTGCCGAGCACGCGGATGCACATGATCTCTTTGGCGCCAGTGTTGTCCGCGACACGCAGGCGTGTCTGGGGCATAATCATCTAGCGCTCTCTCTCTATCGGAGTGCCGAGCTGCTGTGCGGCCTGCTCGACCGGTGTCACCTGATTGGCCTGCTGGAGAATCTCCACCAGGCGCCAGCGCTTGTCCTTGCTCAGGGGGCGCGTCTCTTCGATGCGCACGATGTCGCCGATGCGGGCATCGTTCTGCTCGTCGTGTGCCTTGAACTTGACGGTCTGACGGTAGGTCCGCTTGTAGATCGGGTGGCGCTTGAGCGTCTCGACGGCGACGACGATGGTCTTCTGCATCTTGTCGCTCGTGACCCGTCCGACCTTCTGTTGCCGGCGTCCGCGCTGGGGAGTGGACGCCTCACCCGAGGGTGTCCCCGGCTGTACGGGCGTTGTCATGGGTTACTCCTCTTCCGCGGTGGCACTGGCCGTCGCCAGCCCGCCTTCTGCTTCGAGCTGCCCGGCAAGGCGCAGCTCGCTAAGATGAAACATCAGCCGCGCGATGTCGGCCTTGATCTGCGCGAACTGGCGGTTATTCCGGACCTCGCCGCGCTCCTTCTGCAGACGCAGCTCGAAGAGCCGGCGTCGCAACTCGGCGAGCTCGCGCTGCGCCGTGGCCTCGTCCATCGCCTGGATCTCGCGGCGGCGTTCGCTAAGCTTCGACACCTTCCGCCTCCTGTCGCACGATGAACTTGGTCTGAATCGGTAGTTTGTTGGCCGCGAGCCGCATGGCCTCTTTGGCCACGTCCTCGCGGACTCCGCCCAGCTCGAACAGCACCCGGCCCGGCTTGACGACCGCGACCCAGTGGTCGGGCGCGCCCTTACCGGAGCCCATGCGGGTCTCGGCGGGCTTGGAGGTGACGGGCTTGTCCGGGAAGACCCGAATCCAGACCTTGCCTCCGCGCTTGATATAGCGGGTCATCGCGATACGGGCGGCCTCGATCTGCCGGGCCTCCAGCCAGATGGGCTCGAGCGCCTGCAGGCCAAATTCGCCGAACGCGACGGTATTGCCGCGCAACGCCTTGCCCTTCATCCGGCCGCGATGCTGCTTGCGAAACTTCGTTCTCGATGGTGCCAGTAACATGGCAGTCGCTCCAGTTCGCCGGCTGCTCTGCTCCCGCCCGTCTGCTGACGAGCCAGGCGCGCGAGCGGCCACACCTCCATGCGCTTTGGGCGTCTCGCGCCCGCCGCGCTATTACGATCCGGACTCCTCAGGCGTCGCTGGCGGAGTCGTGTTCTCTGGCTGGGCGGTCGGCGCCGGAGCCGGGAACTCGTGCGCGGCGGGGCCGCTCCCCGTCACCTCGGGCGTGGTCCTCCGGCCAGAGGCCGCACCGGCGCGTGTCGGGCCAGACTCGGTAGTGGCCGAGCGCGAGCCGCGTGGGGCGCCGCCAGGGCCACCCTGGCCGGTCTGCCGCCGCTCACCCGTCGCTACGCCACCGGCACGTGCGCCGCCACGTGGGCCACGGTCGGCGCCACCGCGAGCGCCACCAGGGCCACCCGAGCGCGGGCCGCCGCCACGGGGACCACGATCGCCACCGCCACGGCGGTCACCCCGCCCGGCGCCGACGCGCTCGCCAATCTGCGGCACCTCGGCCGGAGTCGACTGCACGCCTCCCAGGCCCTGGGCGCGCGCGCGGTCGGGCAGCACGTCGCCGTGGTAGATCCAGACCTTCACGCCGATGACACCGTAGGTGGTGTGCGCCTCGGCCAGACCGTAGTCGATGTCGGCGCGCAGCGTCTGCAGGGGAACGCTGCCCTCGGCTTCTTTCTCGGTGCGCGCGATCTCGGCGCCGCCGAGCCGGCCGCCAATGACGACCCGGATGCCCTTCGCGCCCGCGCGCATCGACTTCTGCACGCCCTGCTTCATCGCCCGACGGAACGAGACGCGCTTCTCGATCTGGTCCGCAATGCTGCGGGCGACCAGGTTCGCGTCAACGTCGGGGTTGCGAATCTCCAGGATGTTGAGGCGAATCTTTTTCTTCGTCGCGTTCTCGAGCTGGGCGCGCAGGCGATCGACACTCTCGCCGCTCTTGCCGATGACGATGCCCGGCTTGGCGGTGTGAATAGCGATCGAAATCTGCGTACCCGCCACGCGCTCGATCTCAATGCGCGAGATCGCCGCGTTCGAGAGCCGCTTCAGAATCAGTTCGCGAAGCTTTCGGTCCTCGGCCAGCAGGTCCTTATAGTTGCGGTTCGCGTACCAGCGCGAATCCCACCCCTTAATGACGCCCAGCCGAAAGCCGGTTGGATGAACCTTATGTCCCAAGCGAGTTCCTCCTCCGTCTATCGCTGCTTCCGGGCGTTCTCACGAGCGCGCTGCGGAATATCGGCCGGGTTGTCCGAGACCAGAACCGTGATGTGCGACGAGCGGCGCATGATGCGCGACGCACGGCCATGCGGGCGTGCGCGGAAGCGCTTGATCGTCACGCCTTCATCGGCGATAGCGTTTACGACCCACAGTTCGTTGGGGTCCATGCTGTAGTTGTTTTCGGCGTTGGCCGCGGCCGAGGCAAGCACCTTGTAGACGTCCCGCGCGGGTGCGTTCGGCAGGAACTGCAAGATCGCCAGCGCCTCGGTGACGCGGCGGCCACGAATCGTGTCGGTCACGCGCCGGACTTTGCGGGGCGGATGGCCAACGTTTTTGGCAATAGCCCGTGTGAGCATCTTCTTCTCCCCGCGTTAGCGCACGCGACCAGTGCGCTCATCCCGGCTGCCAGCGTGGCCGCGGAAGTGGCGCGTAGGTGCGAACTCGCCAAGCTTATGGCCGACCATGTTCTCAGTGACATAGACCGGCACATGCTGCTTGCCGTTGTGAACGGCGATGGTCAAGCCGACCATCTGCGGCAGAATCGTTGAAGCGCGCGACCACGTCTTGATAACGCGCTTGTCACCGCCCCGGACCATCGCGACCACCTTCTTGAGAAGGGAAGGATGGACGTAGGGGCCTTTCTTTGTCGAACGCGACATAGCTACCTCACTTCGATCCGACTAGACTACCGGCCCCTGCCGGCATTGCGGCGCCGCAGAATGAACTTGTCTGTGCGCTTGTTGTGACGCGTCCTGAGTCCCATCGCGGGCTTGCCCCACGGCGTCTGGGGCTGTCCGCCGATCGGCGCGCGACCCTCACCACCACCATGCGGGTGATCCACCGGATTCATCACCGAGCCGCGTACATGCGGGCGACGGCCGAGGTAGCGCGAGCGCCCAGCCTTGCCGATGGAGACGTTTTCGTGGTCGAGATTGCCCACCTGCCCGATGGTCGCCATGCAGTTGATGTGAATGAGCCGCTGCTCGTTGGAGGGCAAGCGCACCTGCGCGTAATCGCCCTCCTTCGCCATGAGCTGTGCCTGGCCGCCCGCGCTGCGGACGATTTGCCCGCCGCGGCCGGGGTACAGTTCGATGTTGTGAATCACGGTGCCGGTCGGGATGTTCTTGAGCGGCAGGGCGTTGCCGACGCGAATCTCGGCGTCCGGCCCGCTCATGACACGGTCGCCGACGTGCAGACCATACGGCGCGATGATGTAGCGCTTCTCGCCGTCGACGTAGTGCAACAGCGCGATGCGCGCGGAGCGGTTCGGGTCATACTCGATCGAGAAGACCTTCGCCGGAATGCCGAATTTATTGCGCTTGAAATCGATCTCACGGTAGCGGCGCTTCACGCCACCGCCACGATGACGCGCGGTGATCTTGCCCTGGTTGTTGCGCCCCGCCTTCGAGGTCTTCTTCGAGATCAGCGAGCGCTCGGGCTTCGACCGGGTGATCTCCTCGAATGTGGAGACCGACATGCCGCGTCGCCCTGGCGACGTGGGCTTGTAATTACGAACTGGCATCTCTCTGTCCTCTCCAGTCCCGGCCTACGCCTGTAGCTCGGCGATCGTCTCACCGTCGGCGAGCGTAACAACTGCCTTCTTCCAGGGGCGCGCCTCCTTGCGGAAGAACCCCTTGCGCGTGCGCAGTGTGCGCGCTTTGCCCGGCATCGTGAGCGTGTTGACCTTGACGACCTTCACGCCGAAGAGCTGCTCGACGGCCAGACGGACCTGGTACTTCGTCGCGTCTGGATGCACCTGAAAGGTGTAGCGCGGAATCACCCGGCTGCGCGCCGCATCGTTGCCCTGAGTCGGCCGGAGGTTCTGCAGGCGCACACTCTCTTCGGTGATGATGCCGCGCCGAATGACTTCTGTGATTTCCATTGGTTATTCCTCCTGCGTCCGACTGCGGCGCGTGCGCGGCGACGTGTTGCCACCGGCGGACGGCGTCTCGGGCTGCGTCGTGGCGCTCTCAGCCGTCGCCGTTGCCGTCGTGGCGCGCGCGCGACGTGTGGTCGTCGGGGTGGCCGCGGCGGCGGGAGTCGCACCAGCAGTGCGCTGTGCGGCCCTAGCGGCCTCGCGAGCCTTGCGGCGCAGCACCACACGGGGATGGCGGCGCATCTGGATGGCGTCGTCGGCGTCCTGGCCGAAGAGCTCCACCAGACGCTGCGCCGCCGAGACTGGCAGCAGCAGATCGTCGTACTTCAGCAGCTCGACCACGTTGGTGGCCGCGACGTTGCCCATCCTGACGCGGTGAATATTGCGCGCCGAGAGGAATACATTCGGGTTATGCTCCGGCATCAGCACGAGCACGTGCCGGCCCTCGAGGGGCAGCTTCTCGAGCAGTGCGAGCATGTCCTTGGTACGCGGCTGCTCGAAGTTGAGATCGTCCATCAGCAGAATGCGGCCGTTGCGGGCCTTGTCTGAGAGCGCCGAGCGAATCGCGATGCGCTTGATCTTGCGCGGCAGCTTGCGATCGTACGAGTGCGGCCGCGGGCCAAACACCGCGCCGCCACCGCGGAAGTGCGGCGCGCGGGTCGAGCCTTGACGGGCGCGCCCGGTACCCTTCTGTCGATAGGGCTTGGAGTTGCCGCCGCTGACCATCGCACGTGTCTTCGTCGACGCGGTGCCCTGGCGCCGGTTGATGAGCTGCGCGGTCACCACCTGGTGCAGCACAGCCGTATTCACCGGGGAGCCAAAGACGTAACCGTCCAGGTTTTCTTCGCGGACGACCTGGCCGTCCATATCGTATACACTTGCCGAGGGCATTGTCATTTTCCTCACTCTCGCCTCTACGCGCGTTGCGCTTCGGCGCCCTGGCGTGCGGCGACCGCGAGCTGCGCCTCGCCCTTGCGGATGATTACCAGTCCGCCGTTCGGTCCTGGGACGGAGCCCATGACGAGCAGCAGGTTGCGCTCGGGATCGGCCTGTACCACACGCAGCGCCTTGATGGTCACGCGGTCGTTGCCCATGCGGCCTGCCATGCGCGTGCCCTTCAGCACGCGGCCCGGTGTCGTGCCTGGGCCGATCGAGCCAGGTGCGCGCGAGCGGTCAGACTGGCCGTGCGTGCGCGGGCCGCCCCGGAAGCCATGCCGCTTCATGACGCCCGCGAAGCCCTTGCCCTTCGAGGTGCCGATGACGTCGACCTCTTCGCCTTCGGCGAACATCTCGACGGTCACTTCATCACCCACGGCGGGCATGTCTCCGCCGACCACGCGCACCTCACGCAGCACCCGGAAGGGGCCAAGGGCCTTGCCGGAGCCACGGCGGCGGCGGCGCTGCGCTCGCGCGCTCGTCCCGGTCGAGGTGGCCTGCTCGCCCTGCGCCTCGGCCTCGTCGGCCTGGGTCTCGGTCGCGGCCTGCTCGCGCTTGCGAGCCTCCTGCCGGGCGCGGGCCTGCTCTTGCTGCTGCTTGCGTCGCTGACGCTGCGTCTGCGGCAGGCTATGGCCCAGGTGCCCGAGCTCGGGGCGGGTCAGATGCTTGGCGGTCGTCTTGTCAAAGCCAAGCTGCACGGCCTCATAGCCGTCCGTGCCGACCGTCTTGACCTGTGTCACGGTGTTTGGACCCGCCTCGATCACCGTGACGGGAATGATCACACCACTCGGGCCGAAGATTTGAGTCATGCCCACTTTGCGGCCCAGAAGTCCACTCAACATGTTGGTTCTCCCACGAGCGTGCGTCACGAGGCGCGAGATAGTCGTTGCCCGCGAGCGGGACGTGTCCACCTGTGTCTGCCCTTCGAGAAATCGACGGCAGTGCTCTGTAGAGACACGCGGCGCGATTGCGCCTTCCGAGCGTCTAGCCCCTCGTGCCGGCGCTGTTCGTCGGCACTCGTCGCTACAAAACTACAGTTTGATCTCGATGTCCACGCCCGCCGGAAGGTTCAGGCGGGTCAGCGCCTCGACGGTCTTCGTCGTCGGATCCACGATGTCGATCAAGCGCTTGTGCGTGCGCAGCTCGAACTGTTCGCGGGAATCCTTGTCGATGAACGGCGAGCGCAGCACGGTGTACTTCGCGATCTCCGTCGGCAGCGGCACCGGACCCGAGACGCGCGCGCCTGTGCTCTGCGCCGTATCGACGATCTGTGCCGCGGACTGATCCAGAATCCGGTGGTCGTATGCCTTGAGCCGGATGCGGATCCGCTGTTTGGTCGTTGCCATTGTCCGCTTTTCTCCGATGCGTCCCTCATCGCAGCGTTCTCCTCACATCCACGGAACGCGAATGGATGCGAGTGCTGTTTCGCGACGAGTCAGCTCGCCGTCTGGTTGCGTCGCTAGCCGTGTCTGGCCAGTGTCGCGGGTAGTGCCAGACGACACATTCGTCACACAAATGCTGGCCCCACTCCCGAAGGAGTGGAGCCAGTGACCGTTTAGCCCTGGACCTTGGTGACGGCGCCGGCGCCGACGGTGCGGCCGCCCTCACGGATGGCGAAG
>CAYRVF010000052.1:0-34109 GCA_964427535.1 uncultured Ktedonobacterales bacterium | reverse complement strand
CGATGACGACCCCGTCATCTTCGTCGAGCACGAGCTGCTCTACAGCGTGAAGGGTGAGGTGCCCGAGGAGGGCGTCGAGTACACCGTGCCGCTGAACCGGGGCATCGTGAAGCGCGAGGGCAAGGACGTGACCATCGTGACGTTCTCGCGCATGGTGCATATCAGCCTGCAGGCCGCCGAGGAGCTCGCGAAGGAGGGCATCGACGCCGAGGTGATCGACCTCCGCTCGATCCGCCCGGTCGACCTCGACCTGATCCTCGACTCCATCAAGAAGACGAACCGCGCCGTGATCGCCGAGGAGGGCTGGAAGTACTTCGGCACCGGCCAGGGCCTCTCGTCGATGATCTACGAGCACGGCTTCGACTGGCTCGACGCGCCGGTGGGCCTGGTGACGGGCAAGGACGTGCCGATGCCCTACTCCAAGAGCCTCGAACGGGCCGCGCTGCCCTCCCGCGACGACGTGATCGCGGCGGTCAAGGCCATTGTGCCGGCTCGCGCGGGCACGCGCTAGGAGCGGAAGACAATGTATACAGTCGTGATGCCGAAACTCGGCGATACGATGGAAGAGGGCAAGATCCTCAACTGGATCAAGCAGGAGGGCGACAAGATCGCGAAGGGCGACTCGTTGGCCGAGATCGAGACCGAGAAGGTCAACATCGAGGTCGAGGCGTTCTCCGAGGGCACGCTGCGCAAGATTCTCGTGCCCGCGGGCGCGACGATGCCTATCGGCGCGCCCATCGCGCTGATCGGTAGCCCGAGCGAGCCGCTGCCTGCCGACGCCACAGGCGGCCCGAGCGCGACCGCGACGCCGCCATCCCCTGGCAGCCAGGCCAACGCCGCGCCGGAGATCATCGCGCCGCAGCCGGTCGCCCAGCCGCTCGGAGCTGAGGGCCACACCGAGCCGGAGCAGCCGGTTGCCCCGACGCCAGTCGGCGCCGCTCCAGCGCCTGCCAGCAACGGCTACGCGCCGCTGGCCATGAACGGCGCCGCTCCTACGTCTGCGCCCGCGCAGACCAACGGCCGTGTCTTCATCAGCCCGATCGCCCGGCGCATCGCCGCCGAGCACAATCTCGACATCGGCCAGATTCCGGGCACGGGTCCCGGTGGGCGCATCGTCCGTGACGACGTGCAGAGCTACCTCGCGTCGCAGCAGACGGCCGCCCAGTACGCGCCGGTGCCGCAGGCCCAGCCCGCGCAGCTTCCGGCCGCCGCGCAGCCCGGCGAGGAAGTCGAGGCGGTGCCGCTGAGCAACATGCGCCGCACCATCGCGCGCCGGTTGCAGGCGAGCATGCAGACCGTGCCGCACTTCTACGTCACGGTCGTCATCGACACGACGAAGCTGGGGCAGTTCCGCGCGTCGATCAACGACTACGCAGCGACGCTGCCCGAGCCAGTCAAAGTCAGCTACAACGACCTGATCGTCAAGGCCGCCGCCGCCGCGCTGACACGCTTCCCCCAGGTGAACGCCTCATTCGACGGCGAGCGCCTGCTGGTCAAGAAGCACGTCAACGTCGGCATCGCGGTCGCGCTGGAGCAGGGGCTCATCGTGCCGGTCGTGCGCGACGCCGACAAGCGCGGCGTGCTCGACATCGCGCGTGAGTCGCGGCGTCTGGCGGAGGCCGCCCGCGCGGGCAAGCTCAAGCCGGAGGAGTTCTCGGGCGGCACGTTCAGCGTGAGCAACCTGGGCATGTTCGATGTCGAGGAGTTCACCGCGATCATCAACCCGCCGGAGTCCGCGATTCTCGCCGTGGGCGCGATCGTACCAACGCCGGTCGTGGTGGATGGCCAGGTGACGGTGCGCGACCGCATGAAGGTCACGCTTTCCTCCGACCATCGCGTGCTCGACGGCGCCATCTCGGCGCGCTTCCTGCAGGAGATCAAGCGCCTGCTCGAAGAACCGATGGGCCTGGTGTTGTAACGCGTGAGGGGCCTCACCCCAACCCCTCTCCCTGCGGGGAGAGGGGCTTTTCCGTTTCCGTGCGGCATTCCGTTCTGTACCCTCGTCCCAACCCACGCAGGCAGGCTTCGTGGCCGGAGGCCTCCAGGCGGGGCTTCAGCCGCCCGCCTTGTCCACCAGTCGCACTCGTTTGACCGCTTGGGACCAGCATGCTAGACTGCCGCAGGGTTCGGTGCCCGCCTGCCGACGCGGGTGGGTGGTGGAGTGAGAAGAGCAGCGAAGGAACTGAGACGCAGCATGTCAGTTGTCATCACACCGGAACGGCCAGACATAGCGGACGCCATCGCCCTCATCACCGAGCTGGAAGACGTCCTCGATCCGCTGTACCCAAGCGCGAGCCGTCATGGCTATAGCGTCGAGAAGCTGCTCGCGTCGGGCGTCGCGTTCTTCGTGTTGCGTGCCGACGGGGAGCCTGCCTGCTGTGGCGGCGTTCAGTTGTTCGGCACGGATTATGGTGAAGTCAAGCGCATGTACGTGCGTCCACAATATCGCGGCCAGGGCTTCGGCAAGCTGATGCTCGACCACCTGGTGGCGTATACCCAGGCACACGGCGTCGATGTGCTACGGCTCGAAACCGGCATCCATCAGAGAGAAGCCATCGGCCTGTACGAGCGGATGGGCTTCACGCGCATCCCGCCGTTCGGCGAGTACACCGACGACCCGAACAGCGTGTACTTCGAGAAGCGGCTCGCGGAACCAGAGGACTGACGACCAGCCCAGCCGCCAGAGAGGGAAAGGACATCCGCATGCACGCACAGGCGCCAGTCGACGTTGTCGCGGCATGGATAGGCGCTGCCAACGCGCAGGATGCCGACCGGCTTCTCGCGCTCTCTGACCCGAACATCGAGATTGTTGGTCCGCGCGGCTCGGGCTACGGGGGCGAGCTGCTGCGCGACTGGCTGACTCGCGCTGGGCTAACGATGGAGACGCTGCGGGTCTTCGCACGCGGCAACGTCGTCGTACTCGAACAGCGCGGCATTTGGCGCTCAGTCGAGACGGGCGAACTGACGGGCGAGAAGAGACTTGCCTCAGTCTTTCAGACGGATGGCGGGAACGTCACGCGCTTCGCCCGCTTCGATGACCTAATGCACGCGCTCGACGCGGCTTCCCTCACCGTCGCGGACGAGGTTCCATCTGGGCGTGATGGCGGTTAGCTGCCCGCATAGCCAGCGGGGGCCATAGCGCGCGTTGGCGTGGGCGACATGGCAAGGAGCCAGGGGCAGGAGCGCACTCCTGCTGGCCTGGATGGAGTACAATGCGACCATGAAGACGTATCATACGGAAGGGCGTGAGGAGGCGCGACATGGCTGAGTCCGAACGCGTCACCACAAGCGAAACGCGCGCCCTGACGACGTTAGATATACATTACGGCATGCTGCTCGGCTCCTCGGCGTCCGATCTGCGACGCCCTGGGTGGACGTTCATCACCGTCCGTGATGAAGGCGACCCGATGGCGCTGCTCTTTGGGCAGCGGCGGCTGGTGCAGTTGATCTCACCAGAGCCGGGCGTTCCCTCGCCCTCACGGCTGATCTCTGGCGAGCGCCTCGGCGCACGGGCCGGTGTGGTGCTCGTCGTGCCCGAGCTGCGAGCGGCCGTGGCCGAGGCGCTGCGCGACACTCCGCCCGATCGCCTGTTCACGCACGGCGAGACCGACGCGCTCGACAGCATCATCCGGCTCGCCTGGAGCAGCGAGCGGACGGAGCTGGAGGCGGCACACCTGCACGTGCGCTACACCACAGCAGAGTCCTTCCAGCCCTATCTTGGCCCCTGGCTCGACTGGATCGAGCCGCTGGATGAGTCGCGCGAGATCGACCCGGCGGCGCTCAGCCTGCTCGCCCGTTACAGTCGCGGCGCTTACGTCGTGCGGCAGGGCGGCGCCATCGTCTCATATGCGGGGGTACGCCAGCTCTCGCCGCACGTCTGGGAGCTGTCCACGCAAACGGTAGAGGCGCTGCGCGGACACCAACTTGCCCAGGCCGTCACTTCGCGTGCCACACGCGCCGCGCTCGCCGAGGGACGGCTCCCACTGTATGCGCATCCCGCCGGAGATGCCGCCTCCGAGCGGGTGGCGCTGGCCCTCGGCTACAAGTCATACGGCGACGCGCTCACCTACTCGGTGCGGCTCTAGCCGTCCACGGCCCAGTCTGAGCGAAAGAGCGAGCGCGACGCCCAACGGCGTAAACGCCCGCCGCACGGCCCCTCCCCACTGCGGGAGGGGGTAGGGGGAGAGGTCCTGCCCGGCCAGGTGATGCGAGGAGAGCTCGTCCAGGTTGCGCGATCTCCCCAGACACGATAGAATGGCGGCGCGGAATTGCGGTGGCGAAACCGATAGGTGAAGGGATGGTGCGGCGGTGTCCGCACAGCAGAACGCCGCTCAACGGACGATACCGATGGCGAGCAGGCAGAATCCTGGGTCAGGAGACCCGTCCGTCACCACGGCGACCGCCCCGCGCCGGGCGCCCTCACTGGAGCACGTCTCGCTCTTCAACGGACTTGCCGTAGAGGACCTGAACGAGCTCGCGGCGGTCATCCGAAGGCGGACCTTTCGCGCTGGGGAGATCATCTTCTACCGTGAAGACCCCGGCGAGGTGCTGTATGTGATCCGCGAAGGCACCGTCCGCATCTTCCTCACCAGCCCCGAGGGACAGGAGATCGTGCTGGCAGTGCTCGGGCCGGGGGAGTATTTCGGCGAGCTGGCGCTGCTCGACGGCCAGCCCCGCTCGGCGAGCGCGATTGCCGTCGAGGCCGTGGAGGCGTACTCACTCCAGCGCGCCGACTTCATCTCCACAGTGCTGCACCATCCGCGCATCGCCGTGCAGGTGATGAACGTGCTCTCGCGCCGCCTGCGCCAGACGGACGCGATGATCGAGGATTTGCTCTTTCTCGACGTGCATGGACGCGTCGCCAAGAAGCTGCTCGAGCTCGCCGAGACGCATGGCGCGCGCACCCAGGAGGGAGTGCGTATCGAGATGCGCCTGACACAGAGCGAGCTTGCGGCGCTGGTCGGTGCGTCTCGGGAGAGCGTCAACAAGGTGCTCGGCTACTTCGTCGATAAGCGCTTCATCTCGATCGAGAAGCGAAAGATCACAGTGTTGCGACTCAGCGACCTCCGGCGTCGTATTTGCTAAGGTGGGCAGTGGAGCGATTCACCGTGCGATAGTCCTGATGTGTTACCCCGGAGCGGACGCACACCGTCTTACAGAAGAGGATGTGTTTACGCACGGCGCGACGCTGGAGCCTCCGGCCCGAGACTCTGCCGCCCTCACTCAGAACAGAATGGATATGAGACAGGTCGTGCGTCCTCGCGGAAGCAGGGAGGGGCGGCCCAATGTATGCCTGCGATGACGGAGAATAGGCCGTGAAGTCACTGATCGTTATTCCAACATACAACGAGTGCGAGAATATCCCCAACCTGATCGCGGACGTGCTGCGCATCGTCCCGACGACTGACGTGCTGGTCATCGACGACAACTCACCGGATGGCACCGGCGAGATCGTCGACCAAATCGTGGCGCAGAACTCCCACGTGCATGTGCTGCACCGCGCTGGCAAGCTCGGCCTCGGCACGGCGTACGTGCGTGGGTTCGAGTACGCCATCGAGCAGGGTTACGACTGCGTCTTTGAGATGGACGCCGACTACTCGCACGACCCGCACTACCTGCCGCGATTCTTCTCTGCCATCGAGAACGCCGATCTCGTCATCGGCTCGCGCTATATTCCCGGCGGCAGCACGCCCAACTGGTCGGCGCTGCGCAAGTTCGTCAGTGGCGGCGGCAACATCTTCGCCCGTGCGGTCCTAGGGATTCCCGTTCACGACTGCACCAGCGGCTACCGCTGCTACCGCACCTCTGTGCTGCAACGCTTCAACCTGGAGACGCTGCAGGTGCAGGGCTACGCCTTCCAGGTCGCGATGGCCTACAACTTCTGGAAGAACGGCTTCCGCGTGCGTGAGGTGCCGATCGTCTTCGTCGACCGCCGCGTCGGCAAGTCCAAAATGTCGCGCAAGATCTTCGTCGAGGCGTTTTTCTGGGTGCTGAAGGCACGCTTCTCGGGCACTACCGCATATCACGGCGCCGAGACGACCGTCCCAACCACCTCCGCGGCCGAGCTCCCTGCCCCAGCCACCCGCGCGACCGAGTAGCGCGTCTTCTGGCTGGCGGCTGGCGGCTGGCCCCTCTCCCAGCCTCTCCCCACCTGACGGCGGGAGAGAGGAGCCAGACCCCGCACACATCGCGAAGTGCACGCGCATTTCCCCCTCTCTCGGCGTCAGCCGGGGAGGGGGTCAGCGGGAGGAGGTCGCCCAGTGTTACTCTGGCAGCGCGACGCCTTGCATCCACTCGGATGGCTCGGCGATGGACATGCGCGTGTAGGGGAGTGTGCGCTGCGCCAACGCCTCCGCCAGCAGCCGTGACGCCGTCTCGACCTCGGCGCGAGTCGGCGCGCGCGAGCCGAGCGACATCACCATACGCGCGGCCAGCACGAGACGTCCGCCGCGCATCCAGCCGCGAACCTCGCGCGTCTGCCCCACCGCACGCGCCGCGCGTGAGAAATGCACGGCCACATCGCGCGCAAAATCCCGTGTGTAGTCACGTGATGCGGTGCCCGGCGCGACCGGAGGCAACTCAACCTCGACGCACGGAATCACTGTCACCTCGGGCGGGTCAAACGGCGCACGTGTATATGCCTGCCCCCAGCCTGCCGCATCACTCGGCGGGCGCGACTCCGCGCCGATGGGGCCGGAGCCGAGGTTTGGTAGGCTCTCCGCGCCGGGAGGCATCGTGCGAGGGCGATGCAGCGGCTCGGAGGGCGAGGCAGCCGGGCGCGGCGGAAACGGGCCCGTCGGACCGGCGTTTGAGAGCGGACGAGCGCTCGGCCGCGAGGGAGGTGGCGGATAGCCAGTCGGGTTGCGGTTCATCGCGTTGCCGGAGCCGAATGGCTCGGAGAGCGGCGGACGCGAGTACGGGCTGGGCTGCCAGGCGGGTCGGCGGGTTGCCGCGGCACGCTGCAATTGGGCATAGAGCACGTTGGCCTGCGAGCGATCGAGCGTCAGCGGGAGCCACTGTGCGTCCTGACCATTCGCGCCCATCGGGACGTTCGTCGGCAAATGAAGCGCAAGCTGCACCCACGCTTCGCGCTCGGCCGCATCGAGGCTCTGATCATCAGCCTGCCGGGAGGTTTCCAGCCCGTCGCCATCGGGCGTCTGCCAGCGCACGTGCGTGAGGGTCAACGGGTTATCCGGTGACCGCCGCGCGCCGAACAGGTTGCCGCCCCGAGTGGCGTAGGCCGCGAGCACCTGCTCGAGCTGCACGCCTGGCACGCGAGCGTGCTCTTGCTCCCAGCCGTAGTTTGACATGGCTCGTTCCGCCTCATCTTCTGAAGCGCCAGACCGGGCACGTGGCCCGCCCGTCGCCCCCTCCCCACGCAATCCGCCGTACCTGGCTCACCAGCCATCGCCGTACGATAGAACGGTAACGCCAGCCGCGTGCCAGCAGCCCGACAGGTTCGGATGACTTGGCGCACGGTGGATCACGTCCGCGGTTCGCAGATTATGCTCTCATCCTGATGCCTCAGCACATCGGGCACGCTGACCGAGAAGCGTACGTCCCGCATGGACTCCGCACGTGGTAGGCCGTCCACCACGCACACTCATCCATAGTGGCACGAGTATATCATGCATCACAACAGTGGCCCATGTTTTCCGACCAAATGGGCGATATCGTCTCCTCCAGGTGTCCGCCAGACGCCATCGCCTCTCACCGGACCGGCGGCAACTGGGCGCTCTGTGGCGGGACCAGCACCCGCATCTCAGGATCCGCGCTGAGTGGCGCCTCTTCGACCACGCGCACCACCAGCACGCTGATGTTGTCTTCGCCGCCGTTGGTGTTGGCCTCACGCACCAGCAGCTCCGCCGCGCGTTCCGGATCGGCGGTGGCTCGCACGATATGCGCGATCTGCGGGTCGCGCACCATCTCCCACAGGCCGTCGGAGCACAGCACCAGCTTGTCACCGGCCTGCAACGGCACCCTGAAGGTGTCGATCTCGATCCGCTCATCGTCGCCGCCTAGGCTGCGATAAATCTGATTGCGCCGTGGGTGGGTGTAGATGTCCTCGGGACGAATGACGCCCGCCGCGACCAGGCTGGCGACGACAGAGTGATCGGTCGTAATTTGCCGCAGCCCGGTATCCGGGTTCAGCAGATAGGTGCGGCTGTCGCCGACATTGACGACGTGTGCCAAATCATCGGCGACGAGCGCGGCTGTCAGGGTGGTGCCCATATCGCTGGCGTGGTCGACATTGCGACGGCGCAGCTCGCCATGCGCGCGCTGCACGCCCTCCGCGAGCACACCACTCAGCGCCTGTTCGTCCAGGTCCTGTGCCGTCGAGAGCAACTGCAGCACCGTCCGCGTCACGATCTCGATGGTGAGACTGCTGGCCTCCTGTCCGTGCAGATGCCCGCCCATGCCGTCGGCGATGATGAAGAGACCATACGGCTGCGGACGCGTCCCGTTGCGGCGGATGCCATGCAGCGCGAGCAGGTTGTCCTGGTTGGGCTCGCCCGCGCGGCGCTTGCCGGGATCGGTGCGCCCTGATGCATTGGTAACGAGCACGGACCCTGGACGCGGCTGTGTCCGCGCGTGTGGCGGACGCACGGATACGGGCGCGTGTGCCGCCGCGAGCACCGCCGTCGGCTGATCGGCGATCGCCGGCGTTGGCCTGCTCTGTTGCGCGACCAGGAGCGCGGGCTGTGGCGCCGTAGGCACATCGGTATTGTCGAGCAGCGACAGATCGGCATCGCGCGGGAGCAGATTGAGCATGCGCTCTTCTTCAGGTATCGGCGGTTCGGCCAACATCGCGGCCCGCCGCCGGCGGGCGCGCAGCAGCAGCAGGGCACCGAGCGCGACACAGAGGAGCACCACGATGGCAGTCGCGCCGAGTACCGCCACGAGCTGCCGTGTCGAATTTGTACCGACGGGCGTCTGCGCGGGCGCGAACGTAGAGGGCGTGGGCGTGGGCTGCGCGAGCAGCGAAGGGATCGTCGTCGACTGCGCCCCGGCGGCCTTCGCGAACGGCACGGCACCACCGAAATCGGGCGCGGTCTGCGCGAGACCGGCGAAGGCTTGCTGCGCCTGCGCGAATTGCGGCGGCGTCGCGTAGAACGCCTGCAGCCCTTGCTGCCATGTGTTCATCAGCGGACCCGACTTGCCGGTGACGCTGCCGATGGCGCCCTTTAGGGTGTCGAGCGAGGCGATTGACGGGTTGCCCTGCGCATCTGCCAGCACCATGCCGATCAGCCGCCCATTCGCGTCGATCTCCGGCGCGCCGAGGGTCAGCGCGTGCGGATCGACCCCCTTCGAGCCAGGCGCCGAGGTGGGAGCCGCCGTCGCGCCGCCAGTCGCCGCCGTGGCGGGTGTCGCCGCGCCGCCCACTGCAGCGGACGCGGTGGCCGAGATCGGGTAGAGCGTCGTCGCGGTGCTCTCGGGTTGCAGCGCGTCGTGCGGCGTGAGCGAGCCGTTCACATCGGTGAGGTCGAGGAAGGTGCCGCGTCCGGTCGCGGGCGCGTCGGACGGCTGCGGCACCGTGAGCACTGGCAGATCGTGCTGTGGCGCGCCCTGCGCCCCGGTCAGCGGCAGCACGAGCACCGGTGGCCCGCCCGGCCCCCCATCCGTGTTAATCGCCGCCGGATTGATAGTGTAGGACACACTGCCGAGCTGCGTCTGGCCAGTGCCGGTGTACGCCGCGCTCAGCAGCACCGAGATGCGCGTGATACCCCACCCCGTCGCGGTGCCGTTGAGTTGCTGGAAAGCAGCCTGCACACCCTGACAGGGCACGAGCGGATTCACGACGGCGGTCGGCAGCAGCACGTAGTTATACGAGTTGAGCCCGTCGCCCGTAGTGCCAACGAGCACGCCGTCCGCGCTGCACGAGGTCAGCACTGGAATCGGCGCCGAGTTGTTGATGGTGCCGAAATAGGACGTGACGACACGCACGACGGCGATGCGGGCATAGGCCACCGCCTGTGGTGGACGCGGTGAGGGAGTGGTCTGCGCCGCGGCGGACACGCCCGTTCCCCCGCCCATCAGCGCCAGCGCGCACGCCAGAACGGCCAGCATGCCTCCCGCCAGCGCCTGTCGCTGGCCGCGTGTCCTCTGCATGCTGCTCTACCTCGTCCTCTCGTCCCCACCCATGCAGGGCATACGGGAGCACGTGCTCCTCGCCGCCGACCGTGTTCTGCGTCACTCCGCCCCATTGTGCGCCCGTTGGTAGGGGCATGGCAACCGGATATAGCCCGGTTGGCCCCTTCTGGCCCCCTATATGATGTAACGCGTATCACCCACAATCGGCACTGATGGTAGACACTGGCGTGACGACGGTTTTGCACCCGACTTGCAGCGGCTGCCGCATCGCTTGACGAGCTGGAGCGCGCGTCGCTACACTTCATTTGACAGATTGTCGGGAAATCCGGGATTCAAGGGGCACGCATGAGCATACCGGGACAACGAGAGCGAGCGGCACAATTTCGCCAGTTCCATCACGAGGCGACTCCGCTGGTCTTGCCGAACGTGTGGGACGCGGCGAGCGCACGCATCGTGGCGCAAGCGGGAGCCCGCGCCATCGCCACGACCAGTTCTGGACTCGCCGCCGCGCTGGGCTATGCTGATGGGCAGCGCATGAGCCGGGAGCTGCTGATCGAGGCAATCGGCCGCATCGTGCGCGTGGTTGCGTGCCCCGTGACGGCGGATATCGAGGCGGGTTACGGGGATTCGATTGACGAGGTGCTCCAGACCGTCCGGGCGGTGATCGCGACTGGCGCCGTGGGATTCAACATCGAAGATTCGCTTCCTCAACAGGGAGAACGGCTGGCCGACATCGCCTATCAGGTCGAACTGCTCGCGGCGTTGCGCGAGCTGGCAACCGTAATGGATGTACCGTTCGTCATCAATGCGCGCGTCGACGTGTATCTGCACGAGATCGGCGCCCCGGAGAGCCGCTTCGACGAGACTGTGCGGCGGGCAAACGCCTATCTGGCCGCGGGAGCGGATTGCGTCTATCCCATCGGCAGACTCAAACCCGAGGTCATCGCCGCTTTGGTCAAGGCGATTGATGGGCCGGTCAACATCCTGGGTGGACCACGTTCGCCCGCGCCGACAGAGCTTGCGGAGCTGGGTGTCGCGCGGGTTAGTCTTGGCGGGAGCTTGATGAGTGCCCTGCTCGGACATCTGCGGGCGATGGCCCAGGACGTGCTCGAACGAGGCGACTATACGAGGATGGCTGCCGATTCGCTGGCGAGCGAAGAGTTCGGTGCCCTGTTCGCGGACCAGGGATGACAGACCCGCTTCGACAGTGCTTGCTATCCCGCATGGCAGTGTCTTCGCCTGTCGAACGCCCGCTCGAGTGCTACAGGTCATCTCACATCGCATCACGCACACGTGTTTGAACATGTACGTGATGGGACACAGCGGAGAGGCGGAGCAGAACACCTATGGTACAGTCGCAGCAGGCCCCTGAGCAGTCGCCAGACAAGCGCCTGTATTCGCCCGATGCCTTCTACCCGGCGCGCGGCGCTGATATAGAGGCAGACCACGCCCACCAACCAGCGGTCTCGCGGCCTAAGCGGCGTCGCACGATCTGGCCCGACGACATCGACGTCATCTTCGAGAAAGATCCCGCCGCTCACAGCATCTTCGAGGTGCTGACGTACCAGGGGCTGCATGCGCTGCTGCTGCACCGCCTCGCCCACGCGCTCTACGTGCGCAAGGTGCCCGTCGTGCCGCGCCTGATCTCGCAGTTCGCGCGTCTCGTCACCGCTGGCATCGAGATTCACCCCGGCGCGAAGATCGGCAAGCGATTCTTCATCGACCACGGCACGGGCGTGGTGATCGGCGAGACCGCCGAGATCGGCGACAACGTGATGCTCTACCATCAGGTCACGCTCGGCGCGACCGGCTGGTGGAAGCATCGCGGCGGCGGACGCACCAAGCGCCACCCCACCATCGAAGACAACGTGACCATTGGCGTTGGCGCATCCGTCCTGGGACCGATCACCGTTGGCCACGACAGCAAGATCGGCGCGATGGCGCTGGTCCTCGAATCGCTCCCACCGCATTCGGTCGTGGTCGCGCAGCCCGCGAAGCTGCAAATCAGCAAGGGCACAGGCAAAGAGCTCGAAGCCCAGTGGGACGACGACTCTATGCCCGACTACCAGATCTAGCCGCGGGGTCGCCCTCCACGGACAGCCAGGCAGCCAGGCTGCCGCCCTTGCTGTGATGCCTCCGCGTGTGCGCGAACACACCCGGTACACCGTGGCGCACGACGTCCCCCAACAGTCCATTGTAGCGAGAGGATAGACGCATGCCCGTATCCAACGCGCACCCAGCCACATCGACACCACACGCGCTCTTCCGTATCGGCGCCTTCGCCATCATCGAGCGCGACGGACGCTACCTGCTCGCCCGGCGCCGCGACATCGGATGGTGGAATCTCGCCGGCGGTGGCCTGGAAAGTGGAGAGACGGTCGAGCAGGGGCTGCTACGCGAGGTGCGCGAGGAGGTCGGCATCCCGGTCGAGATCGAGCGCCTGGTGGGGGTCTACTCCAAGCCGCAAAAGCAGGAGGTCGTGTTGACCTTCCTCTGCCACCCGGTGGCTGACGCGGGCGTGCCGGGCACGAGCGACGAAGTCAGCGAGACGGGCTGGTTCGCGCCGGGCGAGTGGCCTGAGCCGCTGCTGCCCAAGCACCGCGAGCGGCTGGACGACGCGCTGCTCAACTCCCCCCAGGCCATCCTGCGGGCGCAGACCTCGACCACCGAAGAGGACCAGGGTCTCACGGGGATGTAACCGCCCGCGTCTCCCACAGCGAGTGGCTGTTTGGCTTGCTGCCCGCTCTCTCTCATCCCCGCAAAGGGACGGCGCTGGGAGGCGGAAACCGCACCGTCGCTGGGTCTTGTGTGTATACTGGCACTATGAGATACCGTACGCGGGCCATTCTCCTAGATGCCGCGCGGAAGAATGTCCCTACGTTTGTCGCGGATTGTCGCGGAGAAGGAGGATTGCATGGATGAAGCATCCACGGATCTCTCCCGCCCGACCATCCTGATTATCGAGGATGATCCGACGATCGCGCGCATGCTCGGCGTGACGATGGAAGTCGAGGGGTACAACGCGCACGTCGCCTTCTGCGGCGAGGATGGTGTTGAGGCGGCCACCCGCGAAGTCCCCCAGCTCATCCTGCTCGACCTGATGTTGCCAGGCATGGACGGCTTCGAGGTCGTCAAGCGGCTGCGTGGGAACGCCAAGACCGCGCACATTCCGGTGATGATTCTCAGCGCGCGGCACGATACGGCGCTCAAGGTGCGCGCGTTCGATTATCAGGTCGACGACTACCTCACCAAGCCGTTCGATGGCGAGGAGCTGCTGGCACGTATCCGCACTCAGCTGCGACACGTGCAGGAAAATCTGCTCTCGCCGCTCACCGGGCTGCCATCCGGCCTACGCGTCGAGCGCGCGATCGAGCAGCAGCTCAATTCTGGCCGCATGTGGGCAATGCTCTATATCGATCTCGATAATTTCAAGGCGTACAACGACGTGTACGGCTTCCTGCAGGGCAATGATCTCATCCGCCTGCTCTCGCGCGTCATCACGGAGTCGCTGCGCGAGTATGGCGACGTGACCGACTTCGCCGGACACGTCGGCGGTGATGATTTCGTCGTCATCACCTCGCCCGAGCGGGTGGATCCACTGTGCCGGCGCATTCTCACGCGCTGGGACGCGGAGAGCCGCGTCTACTACTCGGCGGACGATCTGCGCCGTGGCGTGCTGGTCGCGCTCGATCGCCAGGGCCACGAGCAACGCTTCCCGCTGGTGGCTGTCTCGATCGGCGTCGTCACCAACCGCTTCGTGCCCATCACCGCGACGGAAGAGGTCAGCCGCATCGCCGCCGAGGTGAAGAAGAAAGCCAAGGCGCTCCCTGGCAGCAGCTACTACATCGACCATCGCGGCGCGGGGCACAACGCCTCCCTCACCGACTCCGACGCGGACGATTCGCTCTCGATGGGCGGGCGTGCCGTCTCTGGATAGCGGAGACACCGTGCATATAGACCGTGAGACGCACCAGCCAGCCAGATAGACACCGGCAATGAAGGGTACGACACGAGTGGAGAACGTCGAGACTACTCCAGACAGCGAAGGAACGCCCGAGCAGCGGCGCGCTACCCGCGAGAACGCGAAGCGAGTGCTCAAGGCGAGCGGCGTGGCCGAGATGTTGCGCACGCTGAACGAGCACGCCCTGCAGGGGCGCGGGCACTTCGAGGAGTACGATTCTGGGGTCATCTTCAAATGGGGCTCGGGCTATACGCGGCGGCACATCTGGGTCGATGTCGCCGGAGATCGCCTGCGCTTCCGGTTGAAGCCGCACCTGCGCTGCTCCGCGGAGGTGCCCGTGTGCGATGGCGAGTACCACAGCTTTACCGCAGAGACCTGGCGTATCCCCGGCGCGGTCTTACGCGAAGTAGACCGCAATTACAAGCATCCAGTGGCCGAGACTTCGGAGGATTAAGCCGCAATGTCGAGATTGCTCACCGCTGAGGACCTGTACGCGATCAAGCAGATCGAAGACCCGCGCATCTCGCCCGATGGCAGCCGTATCGCCTATGTGCTGATGGAGATGGACCGCGACGCCTACGAGTACCGCCGCTCCATCTGGGTCGCCCCAGTAGGAGGAGGCGAGCCGCGACGCTTCACCTCGGGTGCGAACGACGTGGCGCCGCGCTGGTCGCCGGATGGACGCAGCATCGCCTTCGTCCGGGCGCCCGCCGGTGAGGTGAAGCCGACCACCGAGGAGGAGCGCGCGGCGGGCAAGGGCCAGGCGCAGCTCTTCGTGATGCCCACGGATGGCGGCGAGGCGCGCCAGGTGACGCACATGCGCTACGGCGCGGGCGCGGCGGAGTGGTCGCCTGACGGCACGACGCTGCTGTTCGCCGCCGAGGTAGGCGAGCCCGACGACCCTGAGGTGGACGACCTCGAACTGCACGACAAGCACGTCCCTCGCGTGCGCAGCATCAATCAACTGTGGCACAAACTCGACGGCCACGGCTGGATATACGAGCATCGCTCGCATCTCTTCACCCTTCCGGTTGAGGGCGGCGAGCCACGCCAGATCACCGATGGCGACTGGAACGACGGCTCGGCCAAGTGGTCACCCGATGGCGGGCGCATCGTCTTCACCTCGGACCGCAGCCCCGACCGCTGGCGCTGGCCCGCCGATCAGGTGTGGGTGCTCGACATCGCGACCGGCCAGACGACGCAACTCGCTGACGACTCGCTCGGCTGCTCCGCACCGTCGTGGTCGCCCGATGGCGAGCAGATCGCGTTCCTGGCCACGCCGCGCCGCTACAGCGACGGCCACACCGACCTCTACGTCGCGCCCTCGCGCGGGCAGATGAGCGACGCCCGCATGCTCACACGCGACTTCACCGCCACCTGCGAGGACTCCTGCATCGACGACATGCGCGCGCATGGCACGATCACCCTCACGTGGTCGGCCGACGGGCAGGAGGTCTACTTCCTCGCGGCGATGCGCGGCACCACGCACCTCTACGCTCTTCGCCCGAACGGAGATGGGCAGCCCCGGCGCGTTACCGAGGGTAACATCCACGTCTGCGGCTTCTCGCTCGACCGCGCGACGAGGACCGCCGCGCTCGGCATCTCCACGCCGACGCAGCCGGGTGACCTCTACGCGCAATCCGTCGAGGGCGGCGCGACATCCGAAGCACGGCGGCTGACGGAGGTGAATGCCGAGCTTTTCGCCGAGTTGGAGCTGGCGACGCCCGAGGAGTTTAGTTTCACCGGCGCGGACGGCTGGGAGCTGCAGGGCTGGATTCTCCGCCCAACCGAGGCTGGGTCGGGCGAGACGGTGATGACGCCGGGCGTGCTGCAGGTGCATGGCGGGCCACACGCGATGTATGGCTACAGCTTCTTCTTCGAGTTCCAGCTGCTCGTCGCGCACGGCTACACCGTGGTCTACTCCAACCCACGCGGCAGCACCGGGTACGGGCGCACCTTCTCGGGCGCGGTCGCCAACGACTGGGGTGGCAAGGACTACGAAGACGTGATCGCCGGACTCGACGCGGCGATCGCGCGTGGCGGCATCGACGAAGGGCAGCTCGGCATCGCGGGCGGCAGCTACGGCGGCTTCATGACCAACTGGGCGATCGGCCACACCGACCGCTTCAAGGGTGCCGTCACCATGCGCAGCGTCGTCAACATGAACTCGTTCTTCGGCACGAGCGACGCGGGCTGGTGGCTGGACGTCGACGAGCTGGGGGCGACCCCGTGGGAGGACCGCGAGCGGCTGGCGCGCTTCTCGCCGTTCACCTATGTCGAGCAGATGCACACGCCGCTGCTGATTCTGCACAGCGACAACGATCTGCGCTGCCCCATCGCCGAAGGCCAGCAGCTCTTCACCGCGCTCAAGTATCTCGACCGCGAGACGAAGTTCGTCGTCTTCGAGGGCCAGACACACGATCTCTCGCGCAACGGCCACCCGCGCTCGCGTGTGCGCCGCCTCAACGAGATTCTCGGCTGGTTCCAGAAGTACGTGCCGGTCGGCCAGCCGTAGGCGTAGGCCTCATCGCCCAACAGAACCTAACCCCCTCCCCTCCAAGGGGAGGGGTCGCTATTTGGGCGATAGTGGCCAAGGGAGGCACATCTTCGCCCCGCAAAAAGCCCCACTCCCGGCGTCAGCTAGTGGAGGGGTGGCAGAGGGGGCCGCGCCTTGCCACCCACAGCCGTGGTGTCGGCCGCTCTGTAGGAGCAAGGCATGCCTCCCTCCTACAGAGCGGCTGAGCGAATAGGTCGGAACCCCTTGGCCGTACCCGTCTCATCGGCGACCCCTTCCCTGGAGGGAAGGGGGTAGGGGGTTAGGTTCTGCTCCCAACCGCCGCCGCTGCCACTCCCGCCTGCCGGTTCTGCATCAGGCGGACGTAGGCGTCCTCTAGGCTAGGTTCAGTGGGCACGGCCTCGCCAGAGGGCGTCGACTCGCCGACGACACGATACTGCACCGTCGCGCCCCGATGCATCGTCGAGATCACGGTCCACGCGCTGTCGGGCTTCGGCCCTGATGTCGTGACCGTCCAGACAGTGCCGCGCGCCGATTCGACCAGCTCGGCAATCGTTCCGTTGAAGACGATGGCGCCGTCGCGCATCACCGCGAGTCGCTGGCACGTCTGCGCGATGTCCTCCACGATGTGCGTGGAGAGCAACACCGTGCGGCTGCCAGCCAGCTCGGAGAGCAGATTGCGAAAGCGGATGCGCTCCTCCGGGTCGAGGCCCGCCGTTGGCTCGTCGACGATGAGCAGCTTTGGGTCGTTGAGCAGCGCCTGAGCGATGCCGACACGCCGCTTCATGCCGCCCGAGAAGCCCTTCAGCTTGCGTGTGGCGACGTCGGCGAGTCCCACCAGCTCCAGCAGCTCGCCGACACGGGCGCGCCGTGTCTCGCGTTTGTCCAGTCCCTTGAGGATGCCGATGTAGTCGAGGAACTCGCGCGCGCTCAGATCTGGGTAGACACCGAGGTCCTGCGGCAGATAGCCAAGCATCCGCTTGACCGCGACGCGGCCCGCGCCCGTCCGCATGTCCTCCCCCGCGACCCGCACGCTGCCGCCAGATGGCGAGAGGATGCCCGCCAGGATGCGCATCAGCGTCGTCTTGCCCGCTCCATTTGGTCCCAGCAGGCCAAACATCCCCGGCGCGATGTCGAGGTCAACGCCACGAAGCGCGCGCACGTTACCTGAATAGACCTTCGTCAACTCACGAATCTGTATCTTCATCTCAGTCCTCCAGCAGTGCGATGCAATTCTGTGTCACGATTCCGAGCCTAGGAGTAACTCGTTGCGCCCGAGCAGCAGCCCGGTCAGCGCCAGCAGCGCGAGCGCCATCCCGAGCAACACGAGGCGATTGGCCAGCCAGTAGGACGCGTGCGCCGCATCCCCGCCAGGAATCACATTCTCAGAGAGAAAGAGATAGACCGTGCGCAACACCTGGCTCTTCAGGAACTCGGGCTTGAACAGATATTGTACGATCCAGACGAGGCCAAGGAGCGTGCTGCTCGCGACACGGCTTCGCAATGCCACGGTCAGGAAAGCCCCCGCGCCGACGAACCAGAGGACGGGCGTAAGCCACACGAGCTGCCCGAGCAGCGTGTCCTCCTGGACGATCCAATAACCCGCGAGGATGGTCACGGCGCACGCCAGGCATGTCACGATGCCCGACCACGCCAGCCCCAAGCCCAGCCGCTGCAGCAGCGTCGAGCGATACGACCTGGGCAGCGAGAGATGCAGCTCCATCGCTGGGCTTGGGCCGACGCAGAGAGCGGCGATCAGCCCAGCGGCGAGCGGCAGGCCGTTTTCGAGCAAGCCGAGCAGTCCTCTGGCGCTCTGGAAATGGGCAAACGCGGCAGACTGGCCCGACGCGAACGTGTTGTGCCCGACGATCAGCGAGAACATCAGATAGATCGCCACGACCAACACTGGCACGATGTAGGCGCCGACGCCCAGCAGTCGCAGCTCATAGCGGATTCGGTCCCAGGTCATATCCGTCGCTCCTATCGATGCGCCTGGCGCCAGTCGAGCCAGGCCCACGCGCCGAGCTGTGCCGCGAGCGCGCAGGCCAGCAACAGCGCCAAGCTCGCCAGTCCCTCGCCGGCTGTGACGGTGTGCCCCGTGTACGAGCCCTGACGCAGCACCGTGCTGGGGAAGAGTCCAGGCAGGGTAAAGTGTCCGCTAGGGGTGAGTAGCGTGCCATTGAGTGTCGGTATGCCGAGGTTGGGACGCAGCAGGTTGCCCCAGAACCAGTAGCCGACGAACAGCACCTGATAGAGCACAGTCCAGAGCACTGTAGTGCAAGCGATGCTGAACGCGCAGACGAACAGCACCGCGACTCCGTCGACGACGACGAAGAGCGCCAGCGCCTCAGGCAGCGCGTTCCAGGCGTGCCAGTGATTGAGGATCAACAGCAGACCAGCCAGATGCACCAGAAAGATCGGGGTGAGCGTCGCGAATCCGCTCCCCAGCCACTTGCCAAAGAGACGGGTGCCGTTCGAGACAGGCGTCGTCGTGATCAGCTCGTCAACATACGACTTGCGGTCGCGTGCGTAGCGGTCGGCCAGTACGAGGCCCGCCGCGATGGGAAACAGGCGCGTGGTCAACTGCGTCCACTGCCCCAGGCTCATCTGGAGTGTAAGCTGGTTGGACAGATAGAAGGCGTCGAAGTGCCGGAAGAGAAACGGGCAGACGGCGAGCATCGCGATCCACAGCGCGCGGCGCCGGATTTGCATGAGGAACTCGTAGCGCACCGCGCCAAGTAGACTGGGAAGCTGGGTCATGGATTCGTCCTTTCGCGGCGGCGCTATCGTTGCGCGTCGAACTGTTCCCGGCGCGGCACATAGAGAAGGGCCACCAGCACGAGTGCGAGGGTGAGAGCGAACGTCAGCGGACTCGTCGTCACGACAGGGGTGGTTGTGACGGGCGAGGAGAAGCCGTCGCCCAGGGGGAGATATGGCGCGAGCCAGACCGCTGCCGCGCCGCACACCGCGACGAGCGGGCCGAGCACCAGCGAGGTCAAGAGACTGCCCGCCGAGAGCAGCGCCATGGGGCCAAGCCAGAGCCCGGTGATATCCGTCACGCTGCCGCCGTGAGCCACAGAGACGAACGCCGTGCCGCCGAGCGCGAGCGCCAGATCGAAGCCCACGAGCAGCATCACCCGGTTGAGGAGAATCAGGCGTGGCGAGGTGGGAGACGCGAGCGCAAGTTCCAGCCCTGCGTCGCTCTTGCCATAGAGAAACGCGACCCCAGCCGCCACGATGACCGGAACGAAGACGCCGAGCGCCTGCTCAGCGCTCGGTCTCTGTAGCGCCCAGGCGTAGAGCGTGGCGGCGAGGAGCCCGAGCGCTGAGGCGACCCAGATGCTCCGGTGAATCAGCCTCGCCTGAAACGTCAGCACCCCAACGGCATGCGCAGCCGCGCCGCGCCAGGACATCTGCACCGGCACGTTTGTAGAAGGGGCAGGCGCGTGGGGCGCGAGTGCCGCCACGAGCTGGCCTGTCTGCTCCGCCGCCGGCTCAGGCGCATCCCATGTGCTCAGCGCCAGGAGCGCGGGGAGCAGGTCGCGCGCATCCTCCCGCGTCTCACCCTGCTCGATAAGAGCATTCATGAGGTGTTCGGGGCTGTCCAGCGGCCCCGAAGGAAGCGTAGTCATGGGTGAACTCCTTCTACGGACGAGGCCAGGAGCGACCGCAGCCGCCTCGTGCCGACAGACAGCCGCGATTTGACGGTGCCGAGCGGAATATTCAGCGCCTCGCCAATCTCGTGCAGGCTCAGGCCGCTGTAGTAGCGCAGGATAAGGGCGACACGATACTCCTCGGGGAGCTGACCGAGCGCGAAGGCCACGATGCGGCCCTGCTCCGATGCTTCGGCGATCTGCTCTGGTCCTGGGGTGACATCCGTCACAAGCGAGCCGCGCTCGTCCAGACTGGCGGCGAAATGCCGCACGGACGCCGACTTGTAGTGGTCACGCGCGAGATTGGTCGCGATGGAGTAGAGCCACGGCCGGAACGCCCGGCTGGGGTCGTAGCCGGAGGATCGCAGCAGCCGCAGGAACGTCTCCTGCACAAGATCTTCCGCGAGCGGCCTGTCGCCCCCCGTGAGGCGGTACAGATACGCGAGGAGCGACGCGTGATAGCGCTCGACGAGCAAGGCAAGCGCCGCCTGATCGCCGTCCATCACGCGGGTCATGAGGTCTTCGTCGCTACCGCCGCATTCCACGCGTCTTGCCCGCCTCACCTCTCGCACGCCGCATCGCGGGATCGTCCCCGCTCGCGAACAGTACGAGGATGCGCGCGAAAAGGTTCGCGAGGACAGAGGAACATCTCGCTACACTCGTGCTTCGCTCAATTCCTTCACCGGCGCGGAGCTAGGCTGGCGGCGTGCGATATACCGGCGCCAGAGCACACGCAGGGCAGAGGTGTAGAAGAGTGGGCTGCGGCCGAGCACGCTGCGCACGAGCGCGAAGAAGCCGCGGTCCATGCTGATGATGGGCGTCTCGAAGAGGGTACGCTGCAGCAGCGCGTGTCCGTCCCACGTGGCGAAGAGGCCGTAGAACAGGCTGACGTCGTCGTTCGAGGAGATCTGGTCCATACCCCGGCGAATCCAGTCTTCGACGCGCAGGTACTGGCCGAGGCCGCCCGCGTTGGGTAGCGCGCGCAAATACGCCGCAACCGCGCCGTTTACGTTGTTGAGCACCTCGTTGACCACCGCCTGCGCCGCGAGCCGCCCGCAGATGAGCGCGGGATAGATGCCGCCACCGGTCGCCGCGCCGCAGAGCCCCGCCGCGTCGCCGAGCAGCAGCACGCGCCCCCGCTCGTCGTCGCGGTAGACGCGCCGGAGCTGCCCGCCGACGGGAATATTCCCGCCCTTGCGCTCGACGACCCGCGCGTGTGTGAAGTCGGCCACCGAGGCGAAGAGCGTTTGCGCGATCCGCAGCGACTCATTCGGCTTGAACGCGCGCTGGTGGCCCGCCACGCCGAGCGCCACGAGCGAGCCATGCGGCGCCAGCCACAGGCAGTACCCCGGCGCGAGCTCGTGGTCCATGATGAGGTGGAACGTCTCGGGGTCGAGGGAGACACCGTCGAGCAGCCACTCCGCTCCGGCGAGAATGCGCGTGTTCTGGTCGAGCCCCATCTGCCGGGCGACCGTCGAATGCGCGCCGTCCGCGCCAATCAGGAAGCGCGCACGCACCTCGGCGCGGGCAGCACCACGTCCGTCATCGTTGCCCGCGGCGCTGGGTCCGCCGTAGAGAACGCGCATCGTGCCGTCCGCCTCGCGTATCGCATCGACGAACGAGGCGCCGCACTCCACGCGCGCGCCGTGGTCCTCCGCCTGGCTCGCCAACCATTGGAGCATGCCTGTCACGTCGGCCATGAAGAAGCGGTAGGCGCGCGAGCCGATCTCGATCGGGGGCTGGTGCGGCGCCTGAATGGAGATGCGGCGCACCGAGTTCAGCAGAAAGCGCTGCGGCACGTCGAGCACGTCGAGCACGTCGCCGAAGAGCACACCGGTCGTGCGCACCACGCCTCCGACCGAGGCGTCACGCTCCAGCACGAGCACGCGCAGACCACGCGCGGCGGCGGCGCTGGCGAAGGTCAATCCCGCGAAGCTGGCGCCGACGACCACCGCGTCGTAGACAGACTCTGAGTTCTCGTGTGGCGTGTTCGACTGCATGTACCTAGCCCTTCCTGACGACTACCCGCTGTCCTGAGACGGGACGGAGCCATTCCTCGCCTCGCCGCCCTGCCACTTCCAGCATAAAGCGCGCACGTCGAGAAAACCAGGGGAGGGGCCGTGTGGCGGAGAAGCCTCCGTGCATCACACGGCAGTACGTTGTCGCGTTCGCTAGCACTTTTGTAGTATTGGTCTGGTGGCTCCTGTGGGCTTACGGGCACACGCAGGAGCACAGACCAGCACACACGCGTACATGAGGGAGAGCAGCACATGCGTATTGGATTGCATGTCCCCAATTACACCTGGCCAGGAGGAGTCGAGCGTCTGGCAGAGACGTTTGGCGCCATCGCCGAGCGAGCCGACCGCGCGGGCATCTATAGCCTTTCGGTGATGGACCACTTCTTCCAGATCCCAGGCATTGGTCCGATGGACCATGACATGTTGGAGGGATGGAGCGCGCTGACCTTCGCCGCCGCGCATACCCGCCGCATCAGGCTGGGCACGCTGGTGACCGGTGTGACGTATCGCATTCCGGGTCTTTTGGTGAAGACATGCACAACTCTGGACGTGCTATCACGCGGGCGGGCGTTCTTCGGCATCGGGGCGGCGTGGTATGAGGACGAGCATCGAGGGCTGGGCGTGCCATACCCGCCGGTGAGCGAGCGGTTCGAGCGGCTGGAGGAGACGCTGCGCATCGCGCTGCAGATGTGGGACGATGCCGGCAAGGCGGGCGAGGCCAAGCCGTTCGAGGGGAAGTATTACCGACTGGAGCGCACACTCAACGTCCCGCAGTCCATCCAGCGCCCACATCCGCCCATCATGATCGGCGGCGGGGGCGAGCAGAAGACATTGCGTCTGGTAGCGCAATACGCCGACGCCTGCAACCTGTTCGTTCGCCTGGGCGACGAGACGCTCCGCCACAAGCTCGACGTGCTGCGCGAGCATTGCCAACGCATCGGCCGGCCCTACGAAGAGATCGAAAAAACCGCTCAAGTGAGCGCCATTCATGTGACCAGGGACGGGCGCGGCGGCACCATGACAACAGCACAGGTCGTGGAGACCTTCGCGCGCCTCGCGGAGTTGGGCTTTGACCGGGGCATCGTGGCCCTATCCAACGTCTATGAGCCGGAGGCGTTCGAGCTGCTGGGCGCCGAGGTGGTGCCTGAGGTCACGAAACTGAAGGTCCCCGGGAGATAGATCGACCAGACGTCGGCGGGCGCCTCCTCCTGCTCAGGCTCGTGCAAGCCGACCGCAGCAGAGGAGGCGCGAGGAACCTATGCCTCTTCACGTCAACATGTGCCGAAGGGTGATCTTCATCCCGCGCGGGGCAGCTGGTACGGGACAGGTGGACGGCTCTGCGGCGCGCGGGACTCCTGTGTGTGCCGCAGGAACTGCAAAATGGACTCGCGTGTCAGCATCCCTACGGGTTGGCCGTGATCGACGACGAGCACCTGATTCACGTTGGCCTCGGCCATCCGCTGTGTGACGTCGTAGAGCGGCTCATCGGGGCGGGCGGTCTGCACTTTCCCAATCGGAATCATCGCCTGGCTCACGGGGGTACGGCTCCACTCCTCACGAGGATATGCGCGGGCGTCGGCGAGGGTCATCAGCCCGACCAGCTCGCCCATCTGCTCCACCGGAAACGCTCGCCACCCGTTCGGCAACGTGGGCCGTTCCATGAGATCCTGCAGTGAGAGATCCGCTGGAATCGACGGCGGCGAGGGCTGCATCACGTCGGCGACGCGCGTCCCACGGAATAGCGACTCGGTAACGAGCTGGCGGCTGGCCGTGCGTGCCCCATCCAGCAGAAACAGACCGATGAAGACAGTCCAGATGCCCGAGAGCGTCGCCCCCACGAAGAAGAGCCAGACGCCCCAGAAGATCAACAGGTACGCGAGTACCTGCCCCACGAGCGCCGACCAGCGCGTTGCGCGCCGCATACTACCCGTCACTGCCCATAACACCCCGCGTAATACCCGGCCGCCATCCAGGGGGAAGGCGGGCAGCAGATTGAATATGCCGAGCAACACGTTGACGAGCGCCAGCCACGAGGTCGCCGCGCGAAGCAGCGGATGCGCCGGACCGAATGCGCCAGCGATCACCCAGAAGATGCCACCGAGCACGAGGCTCACAAGAGGGCCAATGCCAGAGATGATGATTTCATCACCGGGAGTCCGTGGCTCCTGCGTGAGATCCGAGACACCGCCGAAGACATGCAGCACGATGCGGCGGACGGGCAGGCCCCGCGAGCGCGCGAGGAGCGAATGCCCCAGCTCGTGCAGCAGCACCGCGACGAAGAACAGCACTGAGACAATCAGGCCGGCGATCCAGTACGTGGCGACGGACTGGCCGGGCACGGCGGCGGGCAGCCAGCTGATTGCCAGTGAGGCAGTGAAGAAGACCAGCGCGAGCAGCCAGCTCCAGTGAATATCGATCTCGATTCCGGCGATCCGGCCCAAGCGAAACGACCCAGCCATCGGCAATTCTCCTACCCAGGCGCCCCACTCGGGTCTTCGTTGTCCGGCGCGGCAAGTGGTGTCTGAGAGCATACCTGCGGTCGAGAGCGCCATATCGAAGAGCGGAGCAGAGCGCGTGCCATGTAGGCGTGTGCCTGTTGCCTTATCGCCTAGAGGCAAGCGTACGACGACCGTGTCTATGAACTCTACACAATATGAATATTTCCGCCACTATTGACAACGATTATCTAATTAGACATATATCTACATAGACAGGCACGTATGCGTGAAGAGAGGGCAGGGTATGGAAGTCACATCAGACGACAACACCGACATGGAGACGCTCGTCCGCGTCTTCAAGGCACTGGCCGACGAGACGCGGCTGCGTATGCTTGGGCTGCTCGCGAGCTCAGAGCGCAGCGTGGAGGAGCTGGCAGCGCTGCTGGGGCTGAGGCCGCCGACGGTCTCGCACCATCTCGCTCGCCTGCAGCAACTCGATCTGGTGGAAATGCGCGCCGAGGGGAACACGCATCTCTACTCGCTGCGCGGCCAGACATTGCGCGACCTGAAGCGGCGGCTGCCGGGTCCGCGTGAGATGGCGGCGCTCAGCGGCACCCTGGAGACCGACGTGTGGGAGCGCAAAGTGCTGCGCGACTTCAGCGAGGGCGGGCGGCTCAAAGAGATTCCCTCGATGCGCAAGAAGCGCCGCGTCATCCTGCGCTGGCTCGCCAGTCAGTTCGATGAGGGCCGGGCATACAGCGAGGCCGAGGTGAACGAGCGCATCCAGCGCTACCATGAGGATAGCGCGACGCTGCGGCGCGAGCTCATCGGCGAGAAGCTGCTTGCCCGCGAGAACGGGATGTATTGGCGGCTGCCCGGCGCGCTTTAGAGCGACTGCTTCAGCAGCACGACGAGGCAGACCGCCCCGACGAACAGCGACGTCATCGTGGCGAGGCGGCGCCACTGGGGCAGCGTCCCCCACAGCTTGGGGTCGTTGCCCGAGAGGATCAGCGCCAGCCCGCAGCCGATCAGCGCGCCGGCCGCGAACCACTGGTAGATCGTCAGCGCGCCGATGGCCATCACGAGAAAGAAATAGCCGAAGAAGGCCGTGCCCTTGAAGATGGTGGAGAGGTTCATCTCTATCGTCTCGATTGTCTCTGTCTGGCGGTACGTTCGAAGCCACTGCACAGTGTATCACGCCCCGCCAGACACGTAGTCCGATAGAGTGTGCCGCGCACCTCCAGCGCGACTCTTCACGGTGATGCTGGGGACGCTCCGTCACGTCCCCAGCATCACCGCAGCCAGTCCGTCAGTTTGCGCGCCCGATGCGCATCACCCTAGTAACAGGTGAAGTTCTGCTTGATGTCCCACTGGTGCGCCGAGGAGTACGCGATGTAGATCACGCAGTGGCTCGCCGCGTGGGATGAGCCCGCCGCGCCATAGTCCAGCGTGGGCGCCATGCCGCCGATGTTGTACGCCCCGGAGCTGAGCTGCCGGACGAGCCCATCTCGCGTGATGTTCGGCCCCAGCTTCGCCAGCGCCTGCACGAAGAGTCGCGCCGCCACCCACGAGCCTTCGCTGAACGCATCCATATTCGCCGCTTGATTGGGATAGTAGTGCCGCACAGTGCTGTTATAGAGCGCCACCTCTCCGTTATTCGCCGGGTTGCCCTGCGCCTCCAGATAGGGCATGAAACCATATGTGCCGACCATCTGATTGCCGACCGCGCTGTCTACGGATTGCTTGTCGATACCGGCGCCGCCCAGTTGTGGGAACGTCTTGTTCGTCCGCTGCTCCGACTGGAAGAGCCGCACGTAGCTGAAGGGATCGAGCTGGGTCACAATGCCGTCCACGCCTTCGGACTGGAACTGCAGGAGATACTGGTCGAAGTTCGTCGCCGCGAAGGGGACGAAGATGATGTCGCGGTCGTCCACCGTTACGCCGTGGCTCGATGCGCCCGCCTTAATGCCGTTCGCCACGTCGTTGATGCCAGCGGTCTGCGTCAAGAACACGCCGATATGGTGGAAGTGCAGCGGACCCTGTGGGTTGGCGGCGTAGGCGCCGAGCGCATAGCCATCCTTCGGGAAGATCGGCGAGACCGGGAACGAGTAAGCGTTGTTGAACTCCTCAGGAACGCCCAGACCGCCGACGATGGGGATACCGTGCTGCTCGAAGTACGGCGCGGCACGCGCCTCGCCGAAGGGCGCCAGCCAGCCCACGATCGCGAAGACGTGGTCCTGCGTGTCGAGCCGGGCCGCCTCACTATACGCCGTGTCGCCATTCAGTCCGTCGTCATAGGAGACAAGGGACAACTTGTGGCCGTTCACGCCGCCCTGCGCGTTGACGGACTGGAAGTACGCACGCACGGTGTCTTCCTCGACGGTCGAATCAATGCCGTTGCTCTCGCTGAAGATCGCACCGACCTTGATCGTGTCGCCAGTCACGCCGGGCGCCGACGCCGCAGAGCCAGCCCCCGTCCCGCCGTGCCCGCCGCCGCTTGCACTGCCTCCGGATGAGCTCCCAAACGATCCGCCTGATGTCTGGCCCGACGATCCCGTGGCTCCAGACCCGGTCGCGCTGGCCGTCGCCGAGCTACTATCGGTGAAATTGCCACCGCCGGTTACCTGCACCGTGGTATGCGCGGTGCCACCGGTCGCGGCGATGACGGCAACACTGGTGGATGCGATCAGCGCAAGCACCAGGACGATTACAAATATGCCATCACGGTTGGCTCGCATGCAGTCTCCTCCGTGGTTCCACCGCAGCCGTTATTTGAGCAGATGCGCTTGGGAAAATTGGTGCAGAATCCCGAGGAACAACACCAGCTCGTACAGCATGAACATGACAAGCGCCACCAGGCGCCATCCGCCAGCGCGCAACCACTGCCAGACCGGCGTCACCACTGGAATGGGCCGTGTGACCAGCTCCGCGGGCACCACACGCTCGCCACACACCGGGCAGGCTCCAGCCGAGGCTCTTGGATCGAAGGCGGTCTGGCAGATGGGACACGCGACGCGCCCGGCGACCTGAGGGGCGGGCGACTGCGGCGTGGGTGCGGGGGGCTGTGGCTGCGCCAGAACTCCCGCCTTGGCTGAAGTGCGTGGTCTGGTCATACGGATTCCTCCTCGATGAGAAGCTGGCTGGCCCTGGAGGCGCCTTCAGCGGTGCTGGCGGCGGAGGCCACCGCGGCTGTAGAGAAACCCTGGACGATAAAGAGCATGGAGAGCAGCTCGCCAGGACTCAGCGAGCTGGGAATCGACGCGAGATTTGCGGCGTGGTGGCGGGCGGGTGTGGTCGACCCCGGCGTTGTGCCCGTGTCGCCGCTGCCAAAGCCGCCAGACGAGGAGTCGAAGTATCCGGAGTCGCCACTACCGTACGAGTCATAGCTGCCGCCACTATCGAAGAACCCACCGAGCACGTCGCCGCCGCCGCCACTCCCGCTGGAGGGCACTGCGTAGACGCTCCCAGTGACCATGCCTAGTGAGAAATCGACGTGCGTCGCGGGCACGCCGTTGCCGGGAGCGAGACTCCCGGTGATCTCCAGGCCGCCACCGGCGCCCTGCCATTTCTGGACGTCGCTCATAGACGTAGTCTTCGCGAGGCTGATCGTGATACCGGCGGTCGTCAGCGCGCTCGTGAGCGCGTCGGTGAGCGTCTGGGGCGAGACCGGGAGCGGCGCGGCGGACGAGACGTTGCCGCCGGTGCCATTGACCTGCACGCCGTTCTGATTAACTGTCACGGGGATGCCCGCGATGGTCATGCCCGTGATGGTCGTCGTGACCGTGCCCTTCCCCTGGGCCACCGCACCGGGGGCTATGCCCGTCAGCGTCGAGTCGATCGCCGCGATCGTGATCAACCCCTGGAACAGCTCGACATGCGTCGCATGGACCGCGACGGTGATGTTGACACTATCGTTCGAGGCCGTGGCAACGGCCTGGCCCGTCTCGTCGGCAGCGGCAAGCGGCAACGACTGGTCAATCGCGACCGGCTTCCCTCCCGCCAACTGCAGGAGGCCGGGGTTTGCCAACTCCGCCGCGCGAAGCTGCGTGGCGAGCGCCTGCTCTACCGGGTCCGGAAGCTGGATCTTCGGCGTGGCCAGAACTGCTGGCGCCACACTCGCGAGCGGATGGGTGCTCCCGACCGATTCCGCGAGACACACGGGGCCGACGCAGGTCTTCGAGGGCGTAGCTGTTGGCGCTGCCGCGGGCGGAGCGGAGCCGCCCGCCGAGCTCGGGGTCGGTGTTGGGGCGGACGTGCCTGGGCCGGGGAGGCCAGGCGCACCAGGCGCGGTCGGCAGCGGCGGCACGGAGGGCACAGGAGGCGCCGCTGGGAGTCCGCTGGGTGGTGTCGGCGGCTGCCCGTTGGTCTGCGGCGCAAGCTGGTATGACGCAAGCTGCGCCGTCGCCTTCGCGGACGCCTCGGCCGCCTGTGCGGACTCGCTGGCCGCGCCGATCTGGCTCGCGACGCCGTCGTTCACGGGACCGACCTGGTCGGATGCCGAGCCAGAGCCGGGATAGCGGGCGTCGACACCGTTAGGCACCTGATATGACACGTTCTGACTGGCTAGCGCGCCATTGATCGCCGTGCCTGGGAAGAAGTAGGCAGCCCGCGCCTCGGCGCTTGGCCCGCTATCGATGGCGACATAGACATACGGCGTGGATTCGTCCGCGGCCGGAATATTGATGAATTCATCGTTGACGATATACGGCTGAATCGCCCACCCCGTCCCGGTCGCGCCGTAGGAGTCGAACGCATCGGTAGCGCCATGAATGACCGTCGGCACGGCCAGACCGATGACCCCCAGCCAGCCGGAGATGAACCCCGCCAAGGCAAAGCGGCGAAGCCATCGCTGGAGCAGCGTCGAACCGCGGCGATCGCCGCGAGCGCGACGTCTCATTCGTCGTCTCCTTCCCAATCCCCATCTCCGTCGCCTTCCTCGTACTCCTGGCGGAGCTCGGTATGTGGTCCACTCGCCCAGACCGGCTCAGCGGAGTAGAATTCGGCGTCTGCCTCGCGCTCGGCAAGATAGGTTCGCAGCGCGGAGGTCGTCATCTCTGCCAGCGACTGGCCATTCGCGAACGCGCGGAGCCTGCGCACCATAGACGGGTCCACACGCACCCGCAGCATCTCGGTCTCTGCCGGGCGCACACGCTCGTAGTCCGGACGGTTCGCGCCAGCGCCGAGATACGAGCTCTCGACGAACCCTTCCTGCTGGGCGAGGTCTGCCGCCCGTCCCGCGAAGGTCAGCTCGCCTTTTTCGAGGACATAGGCGCGATCGGCACCGGCAAGCGCCTGCCCGACAAATTGCTCGACCAGCAGAATCGCTGTGCCCCCAGCCGATATCGCCGGGAGCATCGCGAAGAGCTGCTTCACGACACCGGGCGCCAACCCGAAGGAGAGCTCATCGATCATCAGCAGCCGGGGCCGTGTCACGAGCGCACGGCCGACGGCGAGCATCTGCTGCTGGCCGCCGGAAAGCGTGCCCGCGAGCTGACGCATGCGCTCACCCAGCACAGGAAACACCTGCACCGCTCGCCCCAGCCGCTCGTCATACTCCGCCTTGCTGACGCCGATGCCATAGGCCGCCATGCGCAGATTCTCGGCGACGCTGAGATTGGGGAAGATGCCGCGCCCCTCGGGCAGATGCGCGATACCAAGCCGCGCGATGCGCTCGGGGCTGCTGCGGTCGATCCGCTGCCCATCGAAGACGATCTCGCCTGCCTTCGGACGCAGAACGCCCGAGATGGTGCGTAGCGTCGTCGTCTTGCCCGCGCCATTCGCACCCAGCAGGGCCACCACTTCGCCCGCGCCGACCGTCAGCGAGAGATTGCGTACCGCCGCGATCTGCCCATAATTGACGGTCACATCGCGGAGCTCCAGGAGCGGAGATGTTGATACCGGCCCAGGCAGCGGTATCGTGGGGGTACTATCGGTTTCCGGCGCGTAGGGCTGACCATCATAGGGCAGCTCGAACTCATCACTCATGGCTGCCGCCTCCTCGTAGTGCCGGTCCCGACTGAAGACATCGCGGCTGGATTGGCGGCAAGCGAACCCGCCGTCGCGTCGTCATGTTCCTCACCGCCGAGGTAGGCAGCCACGACGGCAGGATCGCGCACAACATCTTCCGGATTGCCCTGCGCGAGCAGCTTCCCGAAGTTCAGGACGTAGAGGTAGTCGGCGACGCCGAGCACGAGTTGCATGTCGTGCTCGACCAGCAACATCGTCAGGCGGAAAACGTCGCGCACGCGCAGTAGTAACTCGGCGAACCGGTCGGTCTCTGTCGCGTCGAGGCCCGATGCGGGCTCATCCAGCAGCAGCAGTCGGGGGCTGGAGCAGAGCGCGCGTGCGAGCTCGATGAGGCGGCGCTGCCCCAACGAGAGCTCACTTGGGTAGCGTTCGAGCGTATCTTCGATGCCCAGGAAGGCCGCGATCCCGCGCGCGCGGTCCGTCGCCGCGCGGCGCGCCCGACCCGCTCCCGGCAGCGGAATCAAATCGGGAAAGACGCCGCCAAAGCGCGGCAGCCATGCCGGCAGCAGCAGGTTGTCCAGGACGGTGAGAGAGCTGAATGCCTGCGGTGTCTGAAACGTGCGCCCGATGCCCAGGCGGGCGCGCGCGCTGGGGTCGAGTTCGTTGATCTGCTGGCGGGCGTAGATGATGGCGCCCGCCGCCGGGCGCTGGATGCCCGAGAGCACGTTGAAGAGCGTGGTCTTGCCCGCGCCGTTTGGCCCGATGAGGGCGACGAACTCTCCCTCCAGCAGTTCGATGGAGACAGCATCGAGCGCGACGACACCGCCGAATCGGACCGTCACGTCACGCACATCACAGAGTGGCATCGTCGGCATCCTCCTCGTGTCGCGTCATCGTGACGTGGGCGAGAGCATGGGGCGTTTCTGCCGCATCCGCATCGGCGTGGGCGCCTGCAAAGCGGCGGAAGAGCCTCGTCTCCAGCGTTTCCAGCGTGCCGCCCAGGCCCTGTGGAGCGAAAACGACCTGCAGAATCAGCCCGGCGCCGAGGATCAGCGAGGTGAGCGGCACGAGCGCGGGAAACTGCAACAGGAACTGCGGCAGCACGATGTAGAAGAGCGCGCCGAGCACCGCGCCCGGCAGCGAGCGAATGCCCGCGATGACGGCGATAGCGAGTAATTGAATCGAGGCCACGAAGTTGAAGGGATCGGGGCTGACTGACCCCACCGCGACCGCGTAGAGCACTCCGGCGAGAGCAGCCAGCGCCGCGGCGACGCCGAAACCCAGCAGCTTCATGGTCACGACCGGCACGCCCGAGGTCGCCGCCGCGATCTCCGCGTCGCGCATGGCGAACCAGCTCTTACCGGTCCGGCCACGCCGCAGCCGGACGACGGCAAGCAGCGTGAGCGCCACCGCGACCAGAATGACGCGATAGAGCACCGCGCCGTCGTCGAGCGTGAAGCCCAACAGGTGCGGGCGCGCGATGCGCCAGCCATTGCTATCATTGTTGAGCCAGCGCACGTCGGCGAAGAGGAAATTGTCGGCGAGCAGCGCGAGAGAGAGCGTCACGATGGCGAGGGTGAGGCCCCGCAGCCGCAGCGCCGGAAGCCCGACCGCGACACCCGCGAGAAACACCAGGACACACGACACGGGGGCCGCGACCCAGTAGGACCATCCGTAGTGGCCCATGAGGGCGCCGACGAGAAAGGCGCCGAGTCCCATAAATGACGCCTGGCAGAGCGACACCTGCCCGATGAAGCCCGTCAGCAGCACGAGCGAGACAAGCGCGACGGAATAGACAAGACAGAGCGTGAGCACGACGATGACATAGCCATGCGCGATGCTCGGGAGCAGCAGAGCGAGCACGAGCACACCCAGCGCGACTCCGCTATCCAACACGCCGCGACTCATGCGTGCGACGGCCAGACGCCCTGAGGCGCGCGCGCCGGAAGATGGCACATGCGGCGGCGTAGTGACAGCACTCATAGGAGTCCCTCCCCACCGACAGCCGAGATCGCGAGCGCCCGCGTCTCACGCCGGAGCAGCAGCACCGCGAGAATGACCGCGAAGGTGAAGACGTCCTTGGCGCCAGAGGGTACGTAGAGCACGAGAATCGACTGCACGACCCCCAGCACGATGCCCCCGACAAAGGTGAGGGGCAGGCTGGAGAGCCCGCCGATGAGCGCGGCGCCGAACGCCTCGATGACGATGATGGTGAGACTGGTCGTGTTGAGGGTCGTCAGCGGGGCCAGGAGGAGTCCGGCAATCGCGGCGAGCAGCGAGCCGAGAATCCACGACGACGCCGCGACCCGGTTAACCTCGATGCCGAGCAACCGCGCCGCCGACGGATTATCGGAGGTTGCGCGCATGGCGACGCCAAGGGGTGAGAGCTTGAGAAAGAGGCCGAGCAGCACCGCCAGCACGGCGGCGACGATGACGTTCGCAATCTGGTTGTAACCGAGGGTGAGCTGCGCGATACGCAGGCCATTCTGTGGGAACACCTGCAGGGGGATGTGGTACGAGGTGTCCTTCCAGATGAGGCCCGCCACCGACTGGAGCACGAGCAGCCAGCCAAGGGTGACGATCACACGCGTCAGCACCGGACGCTGGCGCAGCGGGCGCAGGGTAAAGCGCTCCATGAACCAGCCAAATGCCGCCGCGAAGGCGAGCGCGAGGATGACCGCGATGGCCGCGGGCCAGTGGCGCACCACGCCAAACTCGTACGCCACAAACGTGCTGAACATCCCGATGGCGCCATGCGCGAAATTGAGCACGCCGGTCGTCTTGTAGATGAGAACGATGCCCAGAGCGGCGAGAGAGTAGAGGGCGCCGAACGCAATTCCGACCAGAGTCAATTCCAGCAGCAGAGTAGAACTGACCACGGCCTCTCCTTCCCGGCAGATGGAGCGGGCTACGACGAATCCGCGCCCGCTCACGACAACACTGTCGATGCCTCCAGAGCTCGGTTGAGGCGGCTAAAGCTAGCAAGAAGCGAGCCAATCTAGCGGGCGCCGTAGGGGCATTCGCGCAAACTGAGGCTCCCCCGCGGCTGACTGACGGCAGCGCTCATCGCTGGCAGGATGCTATTCTACACGCCGTGACGCCGTTTGGGGAGATAGCTGGTTGTCACGTCGAAGCAGTCGCGCGCCGCAAGGAGCCATGAGGAATGGCGCCCCTCCATAACGTGGAATCTTAGAACGTGTTGGGCAGATAGTGGCCAGGACACCACCACTTGGCCCGGTTCGGTGGCGCTCGCGCAGGGAGACGATTGCGTCGACGCAACCTGCTCACCTGCTTTTCGGAAACGCAGCCAGGACCAGCGTCCTACCCCCCACTGGTTTCTCACCATGCCAAAGTATTATTCCAGTAGACGTTTGTTCTAGGAGACGTGGGTCGTACTCCTTGCCTCTCATCTCCAGGCCTGGCGGAGTCGTCTGGACACGCCTTGTGCTTCCCACTGGTTTCTCG
>CAYRVF010000051.1:0-34196 GCA_964427535.1 uncultured Ktedonobacterales bacterium | reverse complement strand
TACACCGGCGAGTTCCTCGCGCCCATCCTGCGCCAGCCCATCGCGATGTAGGGGCTGCGAACGAGACAGGCTGGGGCGCATGAAGACACCTTCACGCGCCCCAGCTTCGAGTTCGGAACTGACACCTGTGCGGTGTCGCTCGGGAAGCCTCTATGTCGGCTGACCGCTCTGCGACATTGCCGCTTTGATCTTCCTGCCCTGCTCTTGTGCCACTGCGAAATTCATGATGGAGAGGGCACGCTCGTTGCAGTCGAGCGCCTCCTTGTAACGCTTCAATCCGGTGAGCACGATTGACTGGTTGTGCCAGGTCCATGGATCGTCTGGTTTTTTCGCGAGCAACTCGGCGTTGATCTGTTCCGCATCTTCCAGCCGTTTCATGCTCATAAAGAGCATCCCGCGCCGACGCATTGCGGCATACAACTCTTCGGTGCTGGGTGGATTCGCGAGAATGCGTGCGTTCGCTTCAAGTGCTGCGTCAAATTGTTTGGTTTTCTCTGCATAGCGCTCTTCAACGACCGGCAACCGTTTGTGTTCGGGCGCGACATCCCGCAACAGCGCAATAGTCTCGCGAGCCATTGAAAGCCATGAGTCATATCCGCCCGCTACGAGCAGGGTCGCGCGGGTGATGAGCGCATCAGGGTGCCTAGGGACATAATACTCGGCGATCGCCGTAAACCGCAGCCCTTGCACCAGGCCTTCTTGCTCGTGCAGCGACGAACGGCGGTACGACAACGCATACAGCAGTTCCGCCGCTCCAATGAAACAGTAGGGCTCCTGCATCTCGGCAAAGATCTCAAGCGGGCCTTCTAGATCTGACCAGTCGCCCGTAAACCCGCGCACGCGGGCGACGGTGCGGTCAAATAACGCTTCCACGCCAGCGCTCGGCACCGTCTGGCGGATGCCCCAGGGGATGCGCGCGAGCACATGTGCCACCTGCTGATCGCGCAGCTGCGACTGGCTGAGCGCGCCCTCCCACTTCCGTGGCGGCGCGGGAACCGGCAACACGCGTCCCTCACGCACCCACGTGGCAATCACGCGATCCATCGAGCGCTCAACTGAGGTGTGGCGACGACGTTCGATTTCCTGGCGGATTGAGACAATCGACCACACGACACCGCCAGCCGCGATGACAATGCCGCCGATAAGTAGTCGCTCGCCAGACGTCGTCGAACTGGTTGAGGAGTGCAGCAGAATGAAGCCAATCCCAAGAACAACCAGCAGCGGGGGAATAAAGAGCCGATCCGTACGTCCACCGAAGACCGCGCCACGAAGCTCTTGCCGCCTGTTTCCCATGCATTATCTCCTCTGGCCACGACACAATACGCCCGGACTGGAAGGTGTGAAGGGAGTATACAGGCGGTGATACGCTGGGTCAACAGACAGTTACTCCAGCACGTCGAAGGTGAGGATTTCGTCGCCCAGGCGTACCTCGTCACCCGAGCCGAGCGGCTTGGGCTTCTGCACGCGCGCGCCGTTGACGAAGGTGCCGTTCGAGCTCTTGAGATCCTCGATCAGCCAGCGGCCGCGTGAGAAGGTAAGCTTCGCGTGGAAGCGTGAGACCGTGCCGCCGGGAACTACGATGTCGTTTTTGTTCGTGCGGCCGAGCGTCGTCGTGTCCTGATGCAGCACAAAGGCGCGGCCCGCGAGTGCGCCGTTGCGGAAGAGGATGCGACAGCGCAGCGGCTGCCCGCTCTTGCCACGCACATGGTCGTTGCGGGCACGTGCGCCGGAGAGGTCGTAGCCGCAGCTCGTGCAGAAGTGGTTCGCGGGATTGTTCGGCGTGCCACAGCGGAAGCAGATGCCGACCGGGCTGATGGGGCCAGTCACGACACGCGCGGGCATCGGCACCTGCTGATTGGCCAGATAGACTGGGTTGCTCGCGGCCTGCACGCTGCCGCGCGGCATCGTCGGCACGTAGCGCCGGACGCCGAGGCGCAGCTCATCGTTGGCCGCGCGCAGCTCGCTCGCCATCTCCGCCGCCCGCTGGTAGCGCGCCGCCGGGTCTTTCGCAGCCGCCCGCTGGATGATGTGCTCCACGCTCGGGGGCAGACCCGGGGCGAGCGCGGAGGGTCGTGGCAGCGGCTCATGAATCTGCTTCATGATGATCGCGATGGGCGACTCGCCGGTGAAGGGGAGCCGCCCCGTGACGGCCTGGAAGAGCACGATGCCGAGCGCGTAGATGTCGGTGCGACCGTCGATTTTGCCGTGCGGCGTTCCCTGCTCGGGCGCCATGTACTGCGGCGTGCCGACCGGCGTCTGTGTACGCGAGGCGGCCTTGCTCGCCGCGAGAATCGTCGCGATGCCGAAGTCGGAGAGCAGTAACTGGTCTTCGGAGCGCAGCAGCATGTTCGCCGGCTTGACATCGCGGTGAACGACGCCGTTGGTGTGCGCGAAGTCGAGCGCATGCGCCGCCTGCTCCAGCAGGTTGAGCACCCACGTGAGATTGAGCGGCAGGTGCTGCGTCTCGGCCTGCACGAAGCGGTCCCGTACAGTGCCGCCCGCGAGATATTCCATCACGATGTAGGCCCAACTGGGCGTCTCGCCGAAGTCGTGGACGGGCACGATGTGCGGATGCGCCAGGCGGGCGATGAGTCGCGCCTCGGTGTTGAACTGCCGCACGAAGTCACTATCGACGACGTTGTCCACGCGGGTCGGGATGGCCTTGATCGCGACATTCCGGTCGAGCGCCTGCTGATAGGCCCGGTAGACGCGCGCCATGCCACCCAGCCCGATCAGCGCGTCAACGCGATACTGACCGAGCGTCTGCCCTACGAGATCGTCCATGCCCCCTCCGGCGACCCACTTGCACCCGAGGCCCCCCGCACCACGGATGAGCCGCTAATTTATTATACGTGCCACAACGCGCAGAGTGTGACACACGCGGACACTCTCGCGTGTCCTCACGCCCCAGCTATGACGACGATCACAGTCCGTGCAGCCCAGTCGAACCGCCTTACCTCGCTGCATTCGCTGGGAGCGCCAGCACCAGCTCCTCGACATCCTGCCCACGCGCATGGGAGAACCCGCGATCCTCGCCCACGACGACGAACCCGCACTTTTCGAGCACCCGCCGTGACGCCAGATTATCCTTCGCGACACGTGCATACAGAGGTCGCGTCGAATAGGTCTCCAGAAACAGCGAGAGGGCGCGGGTGGCAATGCCCTTGCCCCAGAAGGCTGTGCCCAGCCAGTAGCCGACCTCTCGCTGGCCGGAATCGAGATAGCACACGAGATTCCCCGCGACTTGCTCGTCGGCGACGATCGTTCTGGTGATGTCGGTGTCGTCGGCCAGAATGTCGTGCCAGTGCGCCAGAAAGGCTTCTCTATCCGCCGGGTCCTTCGCGGTGAACGCGGCCATCACGTTGGCCGCGGGATCGAGCTGCTGCTCGTAGAAGATCGGAAGGTCGGCCTCCGTGACGTCCCGAAGCCGCACGCCGCTGGTCATTGATCTGTCACCTTTCCCATAGAGACGTATCGTGTCTAGTTACGTAAGGCGAGCCGCCGCGACTATCACGTGCGGCGGCTCTCCCACAAAATGCGCGTGAGAACGTACACGTCGTCAGGTTCTCACGCGCGTATGTTGAGTCAGCTGACGGCTGTAACCCTATAACCGTGCGATGGCGCCCGCAAGCCGCTCGCGGAAATCCCTCCCCGAGACCTCCGACCAGAGCGCGGGGAAGGTGCGGTGCAGCTCGTCGCGCTGGGCGGCGAGGGCCGAGGCGAAGATGAGCAGCCCCTGGTTGCCGGGATTCTTACGCGCCACACCTTCGACAAGATCAAGCGCGACGACGACATCGTGGAAGTCGCCGAGGTGATCTTGCATGCGCGTAAGCAATTCGGTCGCAGGTTCCGCGCGCTTCCCCAGCGCCTTCTCGAAGAGGTCAACGGCGTAGCGCAGCCGTTTGCCCGCGATGCGCAGCAGGTGCAGCGTGGCCGGTGAGGCGTCGGCGATGACGGTATCGAACCGCTGCACATCCTCATAGTGCCGCCAGATGGCGCTGCCCGCGAAGTTGCGCACCAGCACCGGCGGTCCATCGGGGTGGCTGTCGTTCTCCTCCGAGGCGAAGTCTTCGAGCTGGTTCATCAGACGGGCGAACTTATTGCCGTCGAGCTGGGCGACAAGACGTGCGTGTGCGGTCTGCTTGCGGTCCAGCAGGAGTTGGCGCAGCATCTCCAGATCGGCCTCAAGATCGGGCTGCGCTTTGGCGTAGGTCGCGACTCGCTGAATCTGCACATCCAGGTCGCGGACCTCGCCTAGCGCGTCCGCCACGTTGCGTAGCCCCTTGCGGTACCCGCGCAGCTCTTTGGCCGAGAACACCGGCGCGCTTTCGAGGAGCCGCAGGGCCGAGCGCAACCGGCGTACGTCGACACGCATCTTATGCACGCCCTCGGGGTCCGTACCAGCACGCGCGCGTGGCTCATGCTTGCGCATCCGCCGCGTCTGTTTGGCGACGTACTGCCGCCCAGCCTGCGCCAAGGGCATGCGTCGCGCCTGTGTGGTCTTGCCGCCGTCGAGCAGGGCGAGGCCACGCTCGAGCTTGCTATGCGGCTCAGGCTTGAGCGGCAGCAGCTCTGGCAGGCGTGCGGCGAGCGCGGCGATGTCCTCGCGTGTGCCGTCGCCCTTCAGCTCTACCTCCAGCTCGTGGACCTCAGTGCTCCGCCCGCCCGCGCTGATCGTGCCGGTGTCGAGCGCCAACTCGCCGACGACCTGCCCCTCGCGCTCGATGGCCCACGTGGAGCGCGCGATGTCGTTCGCGATCAGCGGCCGCAGTGGCGCATCGCCGATCAGCGGGGCGACGCGTTCGGCGACCACGGAGGGCAGCCCCGAAAAATCGCCGCCGAGAACGCCCTCGACATCGGCCTCGATCTCCTCGCGCTCGTGGGTGCCGCCACTGCCCGCGTTCGGTCCCTTGAAGGTGGCGATCACCCGCTCGCCCTGCGAGCGCACCCGCAGCGCATTCTTGCCTGAGGTGATTGCGCGATCAGGCGTGTCGAGCAGCACGTCGGTGTGCCGTGCCTCGCCGGTTGAGCGCAGCGCATACGGATCAATGTCGAGCTGTGAAATGTCGTCGGCGCTGAGTGGACCTGTGACCGCGAATTTTGCCTCGATCTCCATCGTGCGTCTCCATCTCTCCTACCGCCACCATGTCTACCTATGAGGCGTCTGAGGCTTCGCGTCCGAGGTCACTCCCTCCGGCGCTCCGAAGCCGCTGAGCACGCGCGGAGGAGCCTGTCGTGCCTGACAGAGTACGACAAAACCGCCAAGTCCGTGAGGATTGAGCAGCGTGGCGACCGCTCCTTGCAGCCCGCGACGGCGCAGCAGATCGGCCTGTCCTCGATCGGTATGCCGCTCGGTGTCGGCCGCCGGATAGAGCCGCCTGCCTAGCGCCTCGGCCTCCTCCGCGATGCCGAGTCTCCGGAGGAAGTCGGCTTGCGACGTTCTGCCGGCGAGCGTCAGTTCGGCCTCTTGCCCCGCCTGGAGCAGCGCCGAGAAGTTGACATGCGCCGTCAGGTCCTGCCGCCCTGGCGAGGCGAGCGGCCGCTCACTCATCTGATGCTGCACGTACGCAGCCAGCGTGCCGCGCAACCGCTCGGGCGTATACAACTCATTCGCCAGCGCGCCATAGTCGATCGTCAGCAAATACCCGGAGCGCAACGCGGCTGCCGTCTCGCGCAGCCACGGACCCGCTTCCAGCGAGATCTCCGCGCGCCAGCCGTCGGGATACGCACGCCAGGGGATGCCGTAGTCATCTAGATACGCGGCGACCTTGGGCGACGACGGCTCGCCCAGCGCTTCCACGAGCCTGCCCGACCTGACGTCGACAGTGACGTACACCTCGTAGAGCGACCCGCCCCGCACCTCGACAATGTTGACCGGCAGCGCGTCCACTAACTCATTCGAGAAGAGCACGCCCGTGATGCCCACTTCGCCCGCGACGGATGCGAGCGAGTCGGCCCAGGCTGTCCGGTTCTCGGGCGCGCCGACTGTGGCAAGCGCCTCGGCGAGCCGGGACTCGCGGGCCTCACGCAGCGGCGACTCGGCGGGCGCCCGGTCTATCAGCGAATAGTGCAGCGCGGTCGCGAACTCAGGCTCACGGTCGAGGGCATAGCGCCAGACGTCGCGCGCGAGCAGCCCGCGCCCGGCGCCCAACTCGACCACATCGAAGCGGGCCGGACGGCCAAGCGCATCCCACATCTCAACGAACTGGCGCGTCAATGCCTCGCCCCACAGCGGATGCACGTCGCCGCTGGTGAAGAAATCGCCGCTCCAGCCGATCGGCTCGTGCCCCACGCCGCCGCCCGCATAGTAGCCAAGCGTCGGATGGTAGAGCGCGAGCGCCATGAAGCGCGCGAACGTCAGGCGGCCAGTCTCCGCAATCTCGGCGCGTAGTATCTCGGTCAGGTCTGGCATCGGTGTCTTCTCCAGAGGCGAACGGGTTGTCTCTGGATTATAGCTTCTCGGAAGCCTCACGTGGAGCGCTCGCACCTTGCTCTACGCGATGTCCCGTCTGTCATGCGCTGGCACATTGGGCGAGTGCGCCGGATGCTTGGGAGGCTGGCGCAAGCTGAACGTGATTGCATGCATTCTGACGTGTTTGCGATGCCTGTCCCAAGGCTGTTACAATGCAGCCGACGCCACTTCTTTGCCGGCGCCCGATATCTTGCGCCTCTGCCCCGAATCAACGGGGAACGCGCGCCCGTTCGCGAGGATACACATTATGGCTGTCGTCTCCGAAAAGCGACCCGACTGGCTGCGCGTGCGCGTGCCGACCGGCGAGAACTACCAAGAGCTCAAGCAGCTCATGCGCGGCAAAGCGCTGCACACCGTCTGTGAGGAGGCGCGCTGCCCGAATTTGGCCGAATGCTGGGGACACCGCACAGCCACAATGATGATCCTCGGCAGCGTCTGCTCGCGCAGCTGCGGCTTCTGCGCGGTCGCCACCGGCCGCCCCTCGATGGTGGACTGGGAGGAGCCGCGCCGCGTCGCCGAGGCGGTGGCCCAGATGGGCTTGCAGCACGTGGTCATCACGTCGGTCAACCGCGACGAACTGCGCGATGGCGGCGCGAACATCTGGGCGGCGACGATCCGCTGGATTCGCCGGATGAATCCGGACTGCGGCGTCGAAGTGCTCACGCCCGATTTCAAGGGGGATCGCGACGCGCTTGAGGTCGTCATGAACGCCAAGCCGGACGTCTACAGCCACAACATCGAGACGGTGCCGCGGCTCTATCGCCGGGTGCGCCCGCAGGCGGTGTACTCGCGCTCGCTAGACGTGCTGCGCTGGGCGAAGGAGATGCAGCCCGCTAAGCCGACGAAGACCGGCTTTATGCTGGGACTCGGCGAGACACACGACGAGGTGGTTGAGCTGCTGCGCGATATTCGCGCGACCGGTGTGGATATCGTCACCATCGGCCAGTATCTGCAGCCGACGAAGGATCACCTGCCCATCGACCGCTACGTCCCGCCCGCCGAGTTCCGCGAGTACACGCGTATCGGTCGCGACATGGGATTCCGTACCGTCTTCAGCGGTCCGCTAGTGCGCAGCTCGTACCACGCATGGGACCAGCTCCAGCAGCCCGACGAGGCTGCGGTGTAGGGCGCAGACTGACACCCTCCCCAACCCCTCCCCCACCTGACATGGGACAGGGGAGCCAGAAGGCGCGGCGCCTGAGCGCACGCGAAATTCCGCCTCTCTCGGCGTCACCCGGGGGAGGGGGTAAGGGGGAGGGGGCCGATCGCCCCCGCTCTTCTCCTACCGCGAGAACAGCGAGCCGCTCATTACTGGATCATCGCTCTGGCTCGCAACCGCCGCCAGCAGGTCTTTGCGGTAGAACCGCCAGGTGCTGCCCACTTTGTGGCCGCGAAGCTGTCCGGACCACATCAGCCGGTAGAGGGTCGAACGGCTTACGCGCAGAAACGCCATTGCCTCCTTGAACGTCAACAACATCGGCTCAGACGCGGCAACGCGACCGCCCAACTTCTCCTCCAGCATCCTCAGCTTCCCCTTCCCGACATCCGCTGCTCCGCCAACACTCCGGCAGTGGCCGTCGCGCATCACGTCCACGCCGTTTGACACGTATTCGTCGCACGGTGGGTGGGCAAAGGCTCTCCGAACCGGCCTCCATCACCACACAAGCTGCCCCACGCGACCATCCACAGTCACCGCTGCTGTCCCCCGGAGAGCCATGTCCCGAGCAGCAGTATCGCGTAGGTGAACTAGGTGTGGAGTGGCTTCTCGGTTGAGAAGTGGTTGAGAATCGTCACCGTGGTGCTTGGTGTGTATACGTGATACACGCTGAAGCAGCACAGACGTCTCCGCATGTTCCACCTTGGTACATCGGGAGCACACGCCGCTTCCGGCGCGAGCGCACTCTCCGTAGGCAGCGCTCGGCCCCCTGCTCTCGGTGAGGGAAGGGGGCCGTCTGCTAGGGATGCTGGGTGTACGCGCTTAGTCGGGCGTCCCGGCCTTCGCCGTCTCGGCCACACGAGCGGCGTAGGCGTCGCGAAGCTCGCGCTTGCTGAACTTGCCGACGCTCGTCTTGGGCACCGCATCGATGAAGAGCACCTCGTCGGGCAGCCACCACTTGGCGACGTGGGGCCGCACATGGTCGAGGATTTCCTCGGCGGTCAGCTGCCCTTCAAACTCAGGCTTGGGAACCACGTAGGCGACCGGGCGCTCCTGCAGCACCGGATGCGGCACGCCGATCACCGCCGCCTCCAGCACCTTGGGGTACGCCATAATCAGGTTCTCGAGCTCGACCGAGGAGATCCACTCGCCGCCGGACTTCACAAGATCCTTCGTGCGGTCGACGATCTGCAGGTAGCCATTGCGGTCGATTGTCGCGACGTCACCAGTGCGGAGCCAGCCGTCGGCGAACTTCTCGGTGGTGCCCTCGTCGTGATAATAGGCGCGTGCGATCCACGGGCCGCGCACCTGAATCTCGCCCACCGACTCGCCGTCCCACGGCACTTCCTCGCCAGTCGCAAGATCGACGACGCGCACCTCGACGCCTGGCACGACTCGGCCCTGCTTCGTGCGCAGCGCGAATTGCGCTTCAGGCGAAGTTGTCTGCGCGCTGCTGATGACCCGGCTGACCGAGGCCAGCGGTGACGTCTCGGTCATGCCCCAGGCATGCAGCATCGGCATACCGAACTGATCCATCGAGCGCATCAGCGCGGGCGGAATCGCCGACCCGCCGCAGACCACCAGCCGCACGGACGACAGATCGGGCGGATTCGGCTCCAGCGAGATTCTCTCCAGATAGTTGACCACGGCGATCCAGATGCTCGGCACACCCGCCGGAACCGTCACGCGCTCGCGGGTAATGTTCTCGACGAGGTGTTCGGCGCCGACGAAGCGGCCCGGCAGCACCTGTTTCGCCCCCACCAGCGTCGCGGCATACGGGAGGCCCCACGCGTTGGCGTGGAACATCGGCACGACCGGCATCGCCACGTCGCACTCAGACAAGCCGATGTTATCGACCATGCAGATGCCCATCGAGTGGAGCACCGTCGAGCGGTGGCTGTAGACGACGCCCTTGGGGTTGCCGGTGGTGCCCGACGTGTAGCACATGGCGGCCGCCGCCTGCTCGTCGAGTGCGGGCCAGTCCGTCAGCGGCGCCGACGCGGCGAGCAGCTCCTCATAGTCGATCGCGGGGCCAAAGTGGGGCGCTTCGGCGGGCGTGCCCATGATGACATACTGGCGGACCGACGGAATCCGCTCGGTCACCTTCTCCAGCACCGGCACGAGGTCGGCATCGACGAAGATGATGGTATCTTCCGCGTCGTTGATGATGTACTCGATCTGCTCGGGAAACAGCCGGATGTTCAGCGTGTGCAGCACCGCGCCCAGGCTGGGTATGGCAAGGTATAGCTCCAGGTGCCGGTAGGTGTTCCAGGCGAAGGTCGCCACCCGGTCGCCCGGCTGGACGCCTAGCGCGCGCAGAGCGCCCGCGAGCCGGGCAACCCGCTCGCCGAGGTCGGCATACGTGTACCGATGGAAGCCAGACTCCGTGCGGGTCACGATCTCCTGCTCCGGCGCAAACCGGACGGCGCGTTGGTAGATGTGCTGCGTGGTGAGCGGAAAGTCCATCATCAGGCCGCGCATGTTCGACCCTCCCGCGGCGAGTGCCGCTTGGTGCGTGAACAACACTCCACGTTGCGACCAATTATGCAGCAGCGCACCCAACTTTGCCAGCCGGTGCGCGGACTCGTCATGCGCGGTGACGGAGCGGACTACTCGTCAGTCAGCCGCCGCACGACATACGCCGCGAGCGTATTGATGGAGTCGAAGTTCTCGGGCGTCAGGTCGGCCTCGCTCACGTCAACGCCGTAGGTCTCTTCAATGAAGAGCACGACTTCCAACACGCCCGTCGGGTCCACGATGCCCTCGGCCACCAGTGAGGTGTCGTCGCGCAGTGGATAGGCATCCCCGTCAAACAGAAAGCTCGCCGTGATGAATTCGCGCATGTGCTGGCGCACGATATCGAGCTGGCTCTGAGCGGTCAGTTCCTGATTCATGGGTGAGACATCCTCGCATAGCACGCGGCAGTGCTTCCCGCGGTTGGCATCGCCGAGAGCACCGCAATCCGCCGTAGGGGCATACCCCTCTCTCGCCACCTATAGTACTCTCATGCCTCAACGTCGCGTACCAGATATCCCATACGCGAGTGCATGCGCAGTCTCAACCCACCGCAGGCGACCGTACTCGCTCCTGAGGGCGGACACGACTCGCCTGCTCGCATTGGTGATGGAATATGACGAGGGGCGGTTGACACGCCGCCTGACAGCGGCTATACTTCCACAGCGTCATCAAGCGTGCGGTGCGGTGGAGCGGAGGATGGGGAATGACGTCTCCGGCGGCAGTGGAGCATGCGGAACGCGTAGACCCTGCCGCTCCTCCCGATGCCGCCGCGCTCGTCGCACTTGCCCGGCGGCGTCTCGCCGCTGAGCTGGAGACGCTGCCACAGGCAATGGCCGCGATAGCGCATCTCTGTGGGCGTGCGGCTCCAGGTGACGACACCCTCTCGCCGGGCGCGCTCGTTCATCTGCTCCGGCGCGCGACGGCAGCGGGCGAGGCTGAGCTGGCACAGACGTTGTTTCTCCGCGTCATCGAGCGCGTAGAGCGCACCAACGCCGCATGGGCACGCCGCACCCTCGCGGCCACACCCGCGCATATGGCTCCCCGGCACACCGTGGACGACCTACTGCAAGAGCTGACGCTTTCGCTCTGGACCGACCTCGCGCTGAAGCGTGACGAGGCGTGGGAGTTGTTCTTCTGGCGCGCGCTCGACTTCGCGCAACGGCGGGTCGCCTCGGACCACTTCGCGCATCTAGGCAGTCCGCGGCCGGTCGAGCCGGGGAAGGCAGTGACGCTCCGCTCGTCGCTGCTCGGCACGGACGCGGCAGACACGCTCGCCGACACTGTACCGGCTCCAGACGACGGCTTCTCCGCAGCCGAGCTGGCGGACTTGCGAGCATTGGTGCTCCGTCTTCCGCTCCGCGAGCGTATCGCGGTCGTCTTGCGGTTCTGGCATGGCGCGGGCGAGCGCGACATCGCAACCGCGCTCGGCGGCGTCACCACGCGCACAGTCCGCAATATCCTGCGGCGGGCCTATGCCCGGCTCGCGCACGAGTGGGCAGGGGAGGAGTGGAATCCATGACGAGGCAGCCGCGACCACAGACCGCCCCAAGCGCTCGACTGCGTCAGCGCTTGGCGTCAGCCATGCCTCCTTTGGAGGTGCTGGCGGTGCTCGACCACATCGCGTCCTTGCCCCCTGCACAGCGGGCTGGGGTCTACGCGGACTACCTCGGGCGTTTCACCGGCAGCGTCGACGAGTTGCTAGAGGGATCGATTGACCTCTCCGTTACTACCGGCGCCGAGACACTTCCCGACATCACGTCTGAACCCGAGTGGTCGGCAGGCACACATCGGGCGATCGCACACCTCTTTGGAGCGAACGCGGACACCGAGGAAGAGCGCCGCGTTGCCGAGACGCCCTTCCCGTATCAACCCGGCATGTAGCCGGACGTATCAAGCAACTACTCGTCCCGATGCCAGCGACAGACCGGTATTCATGAGCTATACTACGAGAAAGATTGGAGGCTGCGGACGTTCGGTCCACGCAACCGTCAAACAATCGGGGGCATCGGGGTATGCGGGCTATTCTGCGGCGCGGGCGCCATTATCGCCCTGCGGCACATTCAGCTCGCCGTTCTCGTCGGTAGTGCCATGTGCTCGCTGGCCACCGATGCGGCCGATGCGCGAATAGTGCTCGACACCCAGATTCCGCTTGGTCGACTCGCCACCGCGACGGCCAATTTCGGTATAGAAGGTCGAGCCGTGGCGCTCGCGCACCGTGGAACCGCCCTTCGACCCGATCTTGCTGTAGAACTCGCGGCCATACTTCTCGCGAGCGGCGGTGCCGCCTCGCTTCGCCGCCTCGGTGCCAGGACGCGGGCCGGGTTTTCGGCGTACCGGTTGTTCCGTGGGGGCAACTGGCTGATTGTGTGACGACTTCACATGCTCTTCAGACACGAGGAAGTTCCTTTCGCTACCACATGCCCAACGGGGCGCAGACGGAGGGTGAGCACGCACCTACCGATATCCTTCTTGCGAGATCGTTGCCACGGTGACGGACGCCAGCCTTGGCGAGCAATGCCTCGGTAGGAAGAAAACGGTGCTACCTCCGTATTGTGCTTAAGCGACCGTACATGCGATATCCCAATTCGTCGAATCCGTCGTACGTTTCGATCCACATCAGATTGGAGAGAGGCTCAGCATGCGGGGCACGCGCGTCGGGAAGGAGCACGGGCCGGCGCGTCGTGGGGTAGAGTGTCTGGCAGTGGGAGATGAGTGATGACTGACCACGAACCATGTGATCCGTGTGGGCGTCTTTACGGGACGCAAGAGGCAGCAGAGTTGCTGGGGATCCACCGTTCGACATTGCACCTTGCCGTGCGGAAGCACCTCTTGCCCGCCGACGCCGTCACGCCGGGCGGACACCTGCGCTTCCGTCGGGAGACGCTGGAGATATTCCGCGAGCGGTTGCGATCGGAGCCCGCGACCACGGAGGCAGATAGCGCCCTCCATGCGCACGTGCTGGTCAGAATAGCGCATGCCCTGGCCGGTCGCGCCGAGCTGGAGAACATGTTCCAGGAGACGCTGAGCCACCTGTGTGACGCGCGCCTTGGCATCGCCATGGCCTGCATTGGTATCCGCACGGCCGCCTTTCCGCGCATCGACAAGCCTCGACTCGTCGCGATCCGGGGGTATCCCGACTGGTTTCTCCCCGAGTATGAGCGCGTGCGCCCGGATGCTGAACAGGCGGCGATTCGTGCGCAGCGCCTGCACGAGGTCGTCGTGCGCGCCGACACGCACGATCCCCACCTGCAGACAGATGCCGTAGTCCGTCTGCTCAGGCGGGCAGATGTGCGCTCGTACGTCGCCGCACCGATCGTCAACGAGCGCGATGTGCTTGGCGTGCTCGTCGCGGCAAGCAAGACGCCACGACGATTCGGCGCGAGCGAGCTGCTTTTGCTGCGCGGCGTGGCGGATGAGCTGGCGCTGGCACTCCGTGCGCTCAAGATCGCGCAGACCCAGGAAACCGAGCAACTCGGACACTACCTCACACTCAGCCAGCGCCTGACGCAACGTGCGCTGGAGCTGCGCGCAGGCGGTCCGCATCATGGGAGCGGCTCGGCCAGTCGCGTGAGCCCGGCCGATCTGGCCGACCTGGGGCGGCTGTTTCAGCGCGAGGTGGGCGCGTACGAGGTGTGCGCTCTGGGCTTCGACCGCTCGCTCGACCTACGCGCCACCTATCCGGCGCTTCCGCTGCTCGCCTGCCAGGCATGCGCCGGCGATGCGTTGGTCTCGGAGCAGTGGACCGAGAACGGCACGGTCCACACGGCCCTGGCCGCTAGTGTCCGCATGGCGTCTGGCGACCGTGCGGGAGTGGCAGTGATGTGGAAGCGATCGTACCCGGCGGGCGAGGCAGAGCACGCGCTGCTCGTGGCATTCGCGGGTGCGTTCGCGCTCGCCACGAGCCCGCGCGAGCCACCCGCGCCGTACGCCCTGACACAAGCATAATTGCGAACGAAGGAGCGTATCGCATGGCATCCGGGACGACTTCGGGCGGTCCGCGCACGATCGCCATCGCTGGCGCCAGTCTGGCGGGCCTCAGCGCGGCGGAAACGCTCCGGCGCGACGGGTTCAAGGGGCAGATCGTGCTTTGCGGCGCCGAGAACGTCCACCCCTACGACCGGACCCTCCTCTCGAAAAGCTACCTGCTAGAGGAGACTCCCGAGGAACGGCTGCTGCTCCGGCCGCCCGAGTTTTACGCGGAACACCGCATCGAGACCCGGCTGGGAGTGCGCGTCACCGGGCTCGATATCGACGCGCGGCGGCTGGAACTCGAATCCGGCGAGCAGATTCCCTTCGATGCCGCCCTACTCGCCACCGGCAGCCGCCCCCGGCGCCTGCGCCTGCCGGGCGCTGACCTGCCAGGTGTGCTGACGCTGCGCTCGCTCGACGATGCCCGCGCGCTGCGCCAGGCGCTCGCATCCGCAGAGGCGCAGTCAGGCCGCATCGGCATCATCGGCGCCGGATTCATCGGCGCGGAGATCGCCTCGGCGTGCCGGGCACTCGCCCTGGATGTCAGCGTCGTCGAGATGCTGCCGGTGCCGTTGTCGCGCGCGCTTGGCCCCGAAATGGGGACGCTCTTCGCGGAAATCCATCGTGAGCACGGCGTTGATCTTCGTCTCGGCGCCGAGGTAGCCGCCATCGAGGGAAGCGCGCGCGTCGAAGCGATCCGCCTCCAGGACGGCTCGACGATTCCGTGTCACACGGTAGTAGTGGGCGTGGGTGTCACGCCCGAGACTGGCTGGCTCGAAGGCTCCGGTATAGCGCTGGACGACGGCGTGCCCGTCGATCACTTCTGCGAGACGAACGTGCCGGGCATCTTCGCGGCGGGCGACCTTGCCCGCTGGCCCTACACGTTCCCGGCAAGCGACGACACAGTGAGCGTCCGGTTGGAGCATTGGGATAATGCCCTGCGACAAGGCGAATCCGCCGCGCACAACATGCTCGGCCAGCACGTGCCCTACCGCCCGACACCCTACTTCTGGTCCGATCAGTACGACCTCAAGATTCAGATGCTCGGTCTCGCACCGACATGGGAGACACTCGTGGTGCGCGGCGATCCGGCCACGCGGTCGTTTCTGGCGTTCTACCTCGTGGACGGACGCATCTGGGCCGGGCTCCTGGTGAACCGGCCGCGCGACATGGTGCCGCTCAAGCGGCTCATCGCGTCGGGTGCGCGGCTCGACGTGGCACTGCTCGCCGATGACTCGATGCCGCTGAAGTCACTGGCGCCGAATCCCTCCGCACGATGATATCGCCGTTCGGGCGCCTAGACATGCGAAATCGCCACAGAGCGGCATGCGCCTTGCATAGGTACGCGCCAGGAATACCGCCAGCGGTGTGCGGAGGAGGAGGAGGGCGACCCGATGGAGTCGATGACGGTCCCGATTATTGGTCAGTGCCGCGCCTGCGGCGCCGAGCTGGGGACAGAGCTGCACGTGCGGAGCACCGCCGAGTGGGTCGCCCGCTACAACGCCGACCTCCGGCTGCGCAATCGCATGGATCGTGCAATGGTCCGCCTCATCGTCTCGCGTCATGAGCGCCACTGCCCTGGGCGCCGACCGGCCCCATCAGGGCGCGTGACCGCATAGCGCGGCTCTACCCCAGACCAGCCCCACAGGCCCATTCACGCCACGAATAGCCGTCGCGCGAGAAGATCTGATACGCGGCATGGATGTTCGCGTTGGCATCGTATGGCGAGCTGCCGCTGTAGCTCGTGGTGCTCCATGTGCTCGGATACAGGATCTGGAACACGCCGGACGCGTGGCTGCCACCGATAGGATACGGATTGTACGCGTTCGGGTCATACCCCGACTCGCAGCGCGCCACAATAAGGGCATTGCTCGCGTTGGGGCCGAAGACCGCCGTGATCTCGTTGATGATCGCCTGCTGGCCGGGATTGTAGCCACCTGGCGGCGGGGGCGGCACGAAGGGCACAGGTGTCGGCGTCGGCGAGGGGGTAGGCGTCGGCGTTGGAATCCAGGGGACGGCGTTCGCGTAGCTGTGGAATGACCCGCCCGTCGCGGCAGACTGCCGCAGCGGCGATGCGGCGGCCACCGCGCTAAACACGACCGCCGCAGTCACCATCGAAATGACGAACTGCGCCATGAAGGAGAGCGCACCACGGCGCTTCGGCACCACATAGCCGGTCCCGCGTGGCGCTTTGGCGGCTCCAGGAATCAGCAACGCTTGCGATGTGCCCTGCCCCGTCACGACGAGTGCGCTACTCTGGGCGGTGCGCACGGCAGGCAGATTCTCCCCGTCGGGCTGGCCCACGGCACGCGCCTGCCGTGTCGGCACGAGCGCCTGGTCATCGCCGCTACCCTCGGTCGAGATCTGACCGTAGCGTGGAGGGTAACCCTCGCGATCTGGCTCATACGGCGGATGCTGTGGCGAGGTGTGACGTGTCGTCGCCGCTTGCGAGAGCAGGGTCCGGCGCGAGATCGTGTCTGGCCCCTGATGCCGTGCCGAGGACAGCGAGCGTGACGGGCGGCCATCGCCGCGCTCACGGACGTTCTGCCCGAGCGTCGACGACGACGAACCAGGACCATACGGCGAGTAATCGCTCTCCGACGCGTCGAGTGGCGGGAGCACGGGCAGCGTGTGCTGTCGCGAGGCGTTCAGCGCATCTTCGAGCGAGGTCGAGTGTCGCTGGTTACGGTCTCGGTGCGATTTCCGCGGCTGCTTTCCCGGCACTCCTCCACCCCTTCCTGCTGCGTTTCCCGCCGACATCCACCCCAGAGAGCCGTGAACGTGAGCCGCACGCTATCCTCTCGCGCACCTTCTCATTCTACCGACAGACGTCCGATGAATGAAGCCATCAGGAGAGAAGTCCTTCCAGCGGCCATCCAGAGCGGTCCATCCACTTCCGGTATGACACTCAAACGAGCGGTGGTCAACTCTGCGGAGATGCGCTAGCCATGAAGTACCCAGTCGGGGTGCGGGCGCGCGTGGGAGTCTTGCGGATGGCTGTTAGAGGCGTTCGGCCACGCGCTCAGTCACCTGAAGCAGATCGTCAATGTCGAACGGCTTGCGCAGGATGGGCACGGAGAGACTGTTGAGCAGATTGACGAACGCCAGGCTGAGCGTGCGGTGTGTCGCCGTCATCAACACAAACCCATGTCGCGAGACAAGCCCTGGATCGCCCGCAACCGCGCCCAGCACTCCGGCGCCGTCGAGCTTGGGCATCATCAGGTCGAGAAGCACGACCAGAGAGTCCTTCGCCTCGCGCAGGATGTCGAGCGCGACAAGCCCGTCGCCGGCGTGGAGGACAGAGTAGCCGGCGTCCTCAAGGGCGAATTGGAGCGTTTCGCGGATGCCCTGATCGTCGTCTACGATTAACACTCGTGTCATTCGGTCCGCTTCACCTCCCTCGCCGCTCTCAGTCAACAGCCCAAGACCGTGTGCCGCCAGCTCGGAAGCACCCCCAGGCGCCTACCCAGGGGCATCTGATGTACCTAACGCGCCATAGTCATAGCGATAACCCAACAAGGACCGAGCATTGCGCGGCTTGGTCGTATCGAGGGTATGCCCTCTCGGCGAGCGGGTGGCTCGACTGGAGTGACATCAAGCGACTCGAACAGAACGCGCAGGGGCGGCGGCCACTGAGTCTGGTGGCCCATTGCATGCAGTGCAGCAACGACACACTCACACGCTATGGAGTATCGAGTGCAAGCCTCGTGGAGGAGCAGGCTACTTGACGCACCGCGACATGGTTGTGTACTGTCTCCACCAAACCAGTGTTGTGCTTGGTTGGTGATCCGCGTTCGTGTGCGGCCGAGTCGTGTTCCCGGCAGTGGCGCCGGGGACCAAGTGTCAGTTCCGAGAGGAGCTCGCAGCATGGACAATGGCGCGGTCGGAAGAAGGAAGGGCAACAGGTGGGTGTATCTGCTGTTGCTCCTGCCCTTCATCGGGACACTCTGGGTGCCGTTCTATCATTCGGTCACTCCAGAGCTGGCAGGCATTCCGTTCTTCTACTGGTATCAGTTCCTCTGGGTCATCGTGAGCGCATCGCTCACGGCAGTGGTGTATTTCGTGACGAGGTAGGACTGCGCACTCCGCCGCATCGAGGTGGCGGAGATCGTCTTCCAGCGGTGGAAGTATCCCGATAGAGGAGCACCTCATGGTGAATTGGACGGCCCTGATCGTCTTCATCGTCCTCTTCGCGTTTGTCACGGTCCTCGGATTTGTCGCCGCACGGTGGAGGCGTGGCGACCTCAATCAGCTCAACGAATGGGGCCTCGGCGGGCGGCGCTTCGGCACCGTCGTCACGTGGTTCCTCCTGGGCGGCGACCTGTACACCGCCTACACCTTCATCGCGGTGCCCGCGCTTGTCTTTGCCACTGGCGCGAGCGGTTTCTTCGCTCTGCCCTACACCATCATTGCCTATCCATTCGTCTTCCTCGTCATGCCTCGCCTATGGAGCGTCGCTCACAAGCACGGCTACATCACGCCCGCCGACTTCGTTCGGGGGCGCTACGGCAGCGGCCTTCTGGGGCTAGCGGTCGCCATCACCGGCATCCTGGCGACGATGCCGTATATCGCGCTGCAGCTCGTGGGTATCCAGGTCGTCATCGCGGCGATGGGCATTCGCGGCAACGGCGCGCTCGCCCAGGATCTGCCGCTCATCATCGCGTTCGTCATCCTCGCGGCGTACACCTACACCAGCGGCCTGCGTGCTCCGGCCATGATTGCGCTCGTCAAAGATGCGCTGATCTACATCGCCGTGCTCGCGGCGGTCATCATCATCCCCGCCAAGCTGGGCGGCTACGGCGCGATCTTCCACACGGCCGCGGTGCATGAGGCCACGAAACCCGCGACGAGCACGTTCTCGCTGATTCTGCAAGGCGTCACCCAGAAGGGCGGCGTAACGAACGTCGGCCAGATGCTGGCCTACTCGACGCTGGCGCTCGGCTCAGCTCTCGCGCTCTTCCTCTATCCGCACTCCGTCACAGGCGTGCTGAGCTCGAACAGCCGCAACGTGATCAAACGCAACGCGGCGCTGCTGCCGGCATATTCGTTCCTGCTGGGCCTCGTCGCGCTGCTCGGGTTTATGGCGCTGGCCGCGCACGTGAACGCACTGCCGCAGTTCAGCGGCGCACCCTTCACGACGGTCGTGAAAGGCAAGCCGACCTTCAACAACAACTACGCGGTTCCGGCGCTCTTCCTGAGCCAATTCCCCGACTGGTTCGTCGGCATCGCGTTCGCCGCCATCGCGATTGGCGCGCTGGTGCCAGCGGCGATCATGTCGATCGGCGCATCCAACCTCTTCACGCGCAACATCTACAAGGAGTACATTCGTCCGAACGCCACTGAGCACGAAGAGGCGACCGTCGCCAAGACGGTCTCGCTGATCATCAAGTTCGGCGCGCTGCTGTTCATCATCACGAACCAGGCGCAATTTGCCATCCAGCTCCAGCTTCTCGGCGGCGTGTGGATCATTCAGACGCTGCCCGCGCTCGTGATCGGCCTGTACACGCGATTCTTCCACCGCTGGGCGCTGCTCATCGGCTGGGCGGTTGGCATGGTCGCAGGCACGTGGATGTACTACTCCCAATCGACACCTAGTACTACCTACCCCTTGCACGTCGGCAGCTACGTTCTGCCGGGCTATGCGGCGCTCTACACGGTAATTCTCAACCTCATCGTGACGGCCGTGCTGACCGTCGTGTTCCGCATGATTCACGTGCCAGACGGACGCGACGAGACGGCGCCCCACGACTTCGAGGAAGTGACCCCTGACGTCATCACTCCAGCCGTCGCGGGCGCTGGCGAATAGCTCGCCGCAAGTAACAGTCCCTTCCTGGTGCCCGGTCCTCTCGCGCAGGGGGCCGGGCGCTTTTCGCTCGCGGACGGATGCTGGCGCCGTTCTTGCGCTGGCGGAACCTAACCCCTACCCCCTTCCCTTGAGGGAAAGGGTCGCCGATGGAAGGCTTGTGGCCACGGGGAACGATAGGTGTCGCACCACCCCTCGTTCTGTAGGGGCAAGTAATGCCTCGGCCGCCCGTCTTGGATGGCCGCAACGCAATTGACGCAAGGAGCGGAACAATATGGCACTAGAAGCGGTGCTGCTTGATATCGACGGGACACTGGTGCTGAGCAACGACACGCATGCTGAGGCGTGGGTGCGGGCCTTCCGCGCGCACGGATATGACCTACCGTTCGAGCGTGTGCGGCCGCTCATTGGGATGGGCGCCGACAAGCTGATACCCACGCTCGTGCCTGGATTGCGCGCTGACGAGGGCGAGGGCAAGGCGATCGCCGATGAACGCAAAGCCATCTTCTTGCGCGACTACGCTCCTACGCTACAACCGGCACCTGGTGCTCGCCCGCTGGTGGAGCGCATGCGGCGCGACGGGCTGCGACTGGTCGTCGCGACATCGGCGCAGCAAGACGAGGTGCAGGCGTTGTTGCAGGCAGCGCAGGTGGCCGATCTGCTCGACACCTACACCACGTCAAGCGATGCGGGTTCGTCGAAGCCCGCACCCGATATCGTCGCGGTGGCGTTGAAGAAGGCTGGCTCGCTGCCCGACGCGACGCTGATGCTCGGCGATACGCCCTACGACATAGAGTCGGCGTCGAAGGTGGGTGTTGGCACCATCGCGCTGCTCTGCGGCGGCTTCCCACGCGAGCAACTCGCGGCCGCGCTCGCGATCTATGCTGACCCCGCCGATCTGCTCGCGCACTACGACGACTCGCCGCTGGCACGACGGGCACACGCCAGCGCGCGGCCCGGCTAGGTCGTTCAGGCGTTCGCGCCCACGCGTCGCCATCAGCGGCATGGTATCGCCGCGATAGTCCCCAAAAACAGACGCTCCGCATCCGTGCTCGGGGCAACGGACCAGAGCGTCAAGAGCGTGGGGGCCAACCTCAACTCTGCCGCGCGACTGTAGCACAGCGTGTGCCGATAGCTCAGCCGCTCGGCTGCGTACACGGTCTAGGAGGAGCATCTCCATCGTTACGAGATACTGTTCGCGCGTCCTGCCCCATCCCGCACTCCCGGCCAAGGGCGGCGGACGAGGCATGCCTCGCCCTACAGTGTGGCAATCCACTGGCTCCCATGGCGGCTTTGACCGGCAGACCCGTCGTCCGGTGCACTCCCGCGCGCACCGCCTAGTCTGGTGTCCATGTCTCGGCGCCTGTCTCGCTTGACCACATGTCTCCGCATCACGTCTTCCGCTGAAAGGCGCATGCGGGTGGTTTACCGGGAATAGAACTCGACGATCTGATCGACGTCGAACCGCTGATCGGCGTCCGCCCGATCGGGCATGCGCGTGACGCGGCCACTCGTGCCATCGCGGCTGAGCCATTCTGGGGCGGGGGGAGCCGATGCCAGATTCTCGACTACTTCCGGCATATTCGCCGCGGTCTCGTCCAGTTCGATGGTCTCACCGGGCCGCACGAGATACGACGGAATGTCTACGCGATGCGGCGGAGCGTTTGCCACACGGCCACCAACCCGGACGTGACCGTGATTCACGATTTGCCGCGCCATCGGTCGGGTACGGGCGAACCCCAGCCGATAGACGACGTTATCGAGCCGCCGCTCCAACAGGCGGAGCAAATTCTCGCCCGTGGCACCTTGCTGGCGGGCGGCTTCACGCACATAGCGGTGGAACTGTCCCTCCATCACGCCGTATATCGCCTTGGCCTTCTGTTTCTCGAACAATTGCGTGCCATAGGTCGAGCGCCTGCGACGTCCGCGCCGAGGGCCGCCAGGCGGCACCGCGAGCTTCCGCTGCAACGACTCGCCGCCCGTGCCATAGATGTCAATCCCGAAGCGCCGCGACACCTTATGCCGCGGCTCATGTCGCTTCGCCATCGCGGGTCCCCTTCCCGTGTCTGTGGGCCTCGCGCACCTCCACACGCTCAGATGCGGCAATCCTCGTGCCCACATCTCTGGCTGGGAACTTGTCTTCTCACTCCTCACGCTTGCCCGCTGCGATCAGGAGAAACATCGGGCGGCGCGTTTCGTCCTGCCAGTCGGGATGCTGGTCTAGCAGGTCCTGGGCGGGTCGCGGCTCAGAAAGCCTCGTAATGGTGAAACCGGCGTCGATGAGCGTATTCACATAGGTAGCGACGGTGCGATGGTACTTGACGACCTCATGGTCCAAAAACCGTGCCTGACGCGGGCTTTCATCCTGATAGTGATCGACTGGCCAGTGTAAGCGCTCTCCGTTCGGACCGTGATACCAGTCTTGCGCGGCGCGCGCAGTGACGATCGGGTGTTCGACCGAGTAGACGAAGCTTCCTCCATGAATAAGGCTGTGATGGACTCTGTGACACACGAGAGCGAACGGCTGGACATAGTGAAGGGCCAGCGAACTGAGCACCACATCGAACTCGCCCGCCGCGAAGTCGATGTCCTCGATCGCGAGCCGGCGATACTCGATCGCGGCATCGTGGGTGCTGTCTCTGGCGCGCGCGAGCATCTTCTCTGAGAGGTCTACGCCCACCACATAGCGAGCATGCTGTGCGCGCGCATAGCGGCAATGCCAGCCGAAACCACAGCCAAGATCCAGCACACGTTTCTCGCGCAGCGTGGGGAGCAACGCGCGGAAGGCGGGCCATTCTCTGGCCGCATCTAATCCGCCAGTGGAACGAGCCATCTGACTGTACCTGGAGAAGAACGCGGGATCATCATATTTGTTCTGCTTCATGCCATCACAGCCTTCTCGCTGAGTGTAGGGCGAACCGCACCGAACGCAGGCATCACGGCGCCACGGAACGAAGCACGCAGCGCCACACGGCTATCGGGCCGTATCGATGACACAGAAACGGTTGCCCTCAGGATCGGCGAGGATCACGTAGTCGGCGTCCGGCGGGCGCTTGTCCCAGTGGACCTCGGTGGCGCCGAGGGCGACCAAGCGCTTGACCTCACTGGCCTGGTCGTCAGTGTACAGGTCCAGGTGAATGCGAGGGGGCACCTGAACCTCCGCGTGGTGCAGGTCGAGCGACAGGTTCGGCCCGACTCCGTTCTGAGGACGCAGCAGCACGAAGTCGTCGTCTTGCTCCTCGCGAGGCACATAATCGAGAGCAGCCGCCCAGAATTCCGTCTGGCGGCGCAGGTCGTCCACCCGCAGCACGATTGAGCCGACGCGAACCTTGGCCATCACCAGTACCCACCCTTCGCACCAATGACATGACTTTTGACATGCCTGTGAGGGCTAACGCATGCCATCAGTCTACCGTACAGGAAGGGTGTGTGAGGCGCTCAGAAGCCGAGGCCGCGCTCCTTAAGGCTGACGTAGCGCGCGTGGCAGATATTGTCGGATGGATGTTGAGCTCGCGCCAGTGAGCGCAGCCTAAGCACATGACGGCCTCTGAGATGCTCCCGGCGACTAGAATATTACCGCACGGTTGCTCTCCCTTCACCCTGCTGATACGCTCAGTTGCTCGTGAGTCTTCAACGGGCGCTGCATTTCGTGCGCGTTACTCAGGTACCTTGCTTGCGTTCTACCTGACGACGGTGTGATCGACAGTGCGAAAAGGACGCGAGCCATGCAGCAACCGCCTCAGCCGCCGGAGGAGCACCCATTCGGTCCGACTTGGACACGCACGAGTCAGCGTCCGCCTCAACCGCCGCAAGTGCCGCAGTTGGGACCTGCATGGTCGCGCCAACAATACAGGCCCCCACTACCGCCGCAACGTCCGCCAAAGCGAGAGGGGCTACAGGATTTCCTCTTTTCGACCCGTGGCATCATCGCACTCTGTGTGGTCTGCCTGGTTATGGTCTGTTGCGTCATTCCAGCACTCGCGAGACTTCATTCATCAACGTCGACTGACGCGAGCTCGAACGTGGTCGTGCTTCCGACAATCGCCGCAAGCCCGACGGCGACAGCGACGCCGCTTCCCGCTATGGTCTCGACCGCAACGGTCGGCGGCACGTGGAACGACTTCGAGGACGCCTATGGGCCGCAGGTGAACGGCGAACGTGGCCACTGGCAGTCCATCATTGACGGTCAACTCGTGGACATCCGCATGACAGCGGCGCACGTCGAAGACACAGTCAATGGCACAAACGATAGAGTCTATGCGGTCAATGTGTCTCCAGCCGTGGGATATCCCTTCTGGAGTGATGCACAGCAAGCCGCGATCGCTCAGTCATTCCTTCCGCCGGATTCGAAGCACGTCCGGGACTACGCGCACGATAAGTCTGTCGATCACATTTATACGAGCGCCTTGCTCGCAGCTACGTTCAAGTCGTCGGCCTTTACGAATGACCCCGGTACGGCCCAGGTGACGCCTGGCTCGGTGGATTGGGCCTGTCTGCCTGCGGCGAATGGCGGGATCCTCCAATGCCTCATCTACACTGGCAGCTACAACTAATCCGGAGTACCACGCGATCTTGTCGCGGTGGACGGCGACCTCGCCTTCTTCGACCTGTATTACGACCTGGCGTCCAACCTGTGGATCCTCGACGTCTGCCACGACTGACGGTGTGCCACGCTCCTCTTCATCGCCCCCTTGCAATGGACGACCGGTTGGTCTATACTGCCGGTGACCACCGCGCTGGTCGTGTCGCGCCAGGAGGAGCCTGTGCTCACTGCCGTCCGGTCCCGCATGCGGGCCGCGCTCACCCCTCTCCCCGCCCTGCTCATCGGGTTCCTCGTCATTGCCGCCCTCGTGGTCGCCCTGCTGCGGTTCTTCCCCGATCAGGGCGGCATGCACACCTACCAGTCGTATCAACTCGAGGTGTCGCCTGCCTTGCCGTGGCACCTGGGCCAGCCCCTCACCTTGTCCTGGATGCCGACATCCGCGGGGCTGAGCGTGGGTGAGCCTCCGCGCTCGGTCACGTGCCATTTCTGGCTCTACGGCCCCTACACCACGCGCAGCCTTGCCGAGGCCTACCAGCCCGAGCTGACGTCCGGCGTTCCAGACGACAGCGGCGGCACCGCGGTAGGCGGCACGATGCCTGCGGCGGGTGCCCCGCCGCTCGCGCTCTCCACTGACCGCGGGGCCGCCGCGCCCGCGCCCGTGGCTTATGCCCTGCCTGACGCACTCGCGCCGGGCTATTATGTGGCCGCCTCCTTCGTCGACAACGCGGGTACCTCGTGGGTCGCTGAGGTCGCTGCCACCTGAGCGGCGCGTTGCTCGCGGCTCCCTCGCTCGTCGATAGGGCAGTTCGAGCTCGACCACCCTCACGTGTCATTTGCGATAGAACCGTCCTGGATGCTCGACATTTCACCAGTGGACAGCACACAGCAATGTCGTACGGCTGGTGTGTGCACGCTCAGAAGCCGAGGCCGCGCTCCTTGAGGCTGACATAGCGCGCGTGGCCGATGATGATGTGATCGAGCAGGGCGATATCGAGCAGGTCGCCCGCCTCGCGGATCTGCGCCGTCGTGCGGATGTCTTCGGGGGAGGGCGTCGGGTCGCCGGAGGGGTGGTTGTGGACGACGACGATCGAGAGGCTGCTGCGGCTGATCGCAGGCTTGAGCACCTCCGCCACGCGCACCACGCTGCTGTTGATCGTCCCCTGGTAGACGACCTGCTGGCCGATGACGTAGTTCTTGGTGTCGAGGCAGAGCACCCGGAGCTGCTCCTGGGGGAGATAAGCCATCTCCAGGTGAACGAGGTTGAAGACATCCTCGGGCCGCCCAATCTGTGGGCGCTCAGCCGGGGCCAGCACGCTCAGGCGGCGGCCCAGCTCGAGCGCGGCTTTGAGCTGGGCCGCCTTCGCCATGCCCAGGCCACGCATATTGGCGAGGTCGGCTACATCGGCGCCAAGCAGTCCACCGAGCCCGCCATATTCGCGTAGCAGCCGCGCGGCCATCTCAATCGCGTTCTCCCCCTGGATGCCCACGCGCAGGATAATCGCCAGCAGCTCGGCGGTCTGCAGCGAGCTCGGCCCATACAACATCAGCCGCTCGCGCGGGCGCTCGTCCGTCGGCATGTCGCGCACGGTCGTCTTGTATTGCACGCCGATCTGGACCATATACCCGTCCTTCTGAGCAAAGTTCGTGTCGCATACACAGTGGAGCCACACTCGCTTTCCAATGCTAGCATCTCCGCGCGATGAGAGCAAGCGGCCACCGACTGCATCCGCCGATCCTTGACCCGCTGGTCCGCGCGGGCATACAATCGCCGCAAGACGGGGGGGGAACCAGGAGGAACGAGGCATGAAGCGGACGCGGAGCGGCCAGGACGGGCTGCTGCTGGCGATCGATGTGAGCAACACGGGCATCAAGTTCGGCCTGTACCAGCACGACAGCGATGCCCTGCTCGCACGCTGGCGTGTCGCCACGGCGCGCGAGAAGACCGTCGACGAGTACGCTGTCTTGCTGATGAGCCTGTGCCAGCAGGCTGGGCTGACGCTCGACAGCATCTCGGATGTCATCCTCGCGAGCGTGGTGCCGCAGCTTACCCCCGTCTTCCAGGAGCTGGCCCAACAGTATCTCGGGCGCGAGGCCATCGTGGTAACGCACCAGACCGACCTCGGCACGCGCCTGCTGGTCGACAACCCCTGGGAGACCGGCGCCGATCGGCTCATCAGCGCGTTCGCGACGCACCACCTCTACGGTGGACCGGCCATCGTCATCCAGTTCGGCACCGCCACCAGCTTCGATTGCGTCTCACGCGAGGGCGACTTTCTCGGCGGGGCCATCGCTCCAGGGCTGGGCATCTCGGCAGAGGCGTTGGCACGCGCGGCGTCGCGGCTCTATCAGGTCGAGCTGGTCCCGCCGCCGCACGCGCTGGGCAAGAATACGATGAACAGCATGCAGTCGGGCATCGTCTATGGGCACGTTGGGCTGGTCGAGGGCCTCATCGCCCGACTGCGGGGAGAGATTCCCGGCGGGGAGGCCGCCTTCGTGGTCGCGCACGGCGGGCTCGCCGATCTGATGTCGCGCGTCACGACGGCGATCGACGTGGTGGACCCGCATCTCATCCTGCGCGGCCTCCGTCTCGCCTATCTGCGCCTGCACGGATTGCCGCTGCCCGAACCGCCGACACCCGAATCACGGACGATTGCCAGTCGCGAGTAGCGCCCCCGGCGTGTGCGATACTTCTCCGTGACTCTACCTCCCGCTGAGCCGTCTGAAGGTGGCGAGGGACGTTTGCCACAGCATTCTACGTTGTCGTGGTCCGCAAGATGCGCGCATTGGCACCACGCGAACGACCACGACCCGCACCCATACTCCTTTCTGCGCCCGCGTACCCGCCGCCAAACACGACCTGTCAGCGCGGGACTGAACAGAAGGTATCGGAGACTATGACGACCGAAGAACCAGCAGCGACCAGCTCTAGCACGCAAGACGCGACGGGCGCAGAGGCGGCCGCGCAGGCGCCCGCGGCTCCCAGGCGCCGCACCCGCGCGACGACCGCCGCCGCTCCAGAGGCCGCACAAGCGACTCCGACCGCTCCGGCTCCTCCGGTAACACCGCGCAGGCGCCGCACGACCAAAGCCGCCGCACCGGCGACCGACGCCACGTCGAGCGAGGTGACGCCCGCGAACGGAATCGACGCGAGCGGCATCGCCACGACGCAGACTCAGTATGCTGAGCTGAACGCGCAGGCCGCCGAGGCAGTCGAGACGGCGCAGGCGACCGAACCAGTCGCGGCACCCGCCCAGGACGAGCAGGACGCGGCGGCCACGAAGCCGGCGATGCCCGCTCCGGAGGTGCGTGCGCCACGTCTCGATGGGGCTATCTCGCCGGAGAACACCGTCTTCGTCTCGCTGTGCTTCGAGGGACCAGACGTCTACTCCACGGCAGGCGGGCTGGGCACACGCGTGGCCGAGTTCACCGCCTCGCTCGCCGAGATGGGATATGACACGCACCTGATCTTCGTCGGCGACCCCAATAAGCCCTCCACCGAGGATCGGTTCGACGGCAAGCTCCACATCAAGCGCTGGAGCCAGTGGATCAGCAAATATTACCCAAACGGCGTCTACGACGGCGAAGAGCAGAAGCTCTATGACTACAACGACTCCGTGCCGCAGCATGTCTATGAGCAGATCGCCCGGCCAGCCATCGAGCAGGGCAAGATCGTCGTCGTCATCGGCGAAGACTGGCACATGGCGGAAGCCATCTCACGGACGTCCGATCTGCTCCACTGGCACGGCATCCGTGACCGCGCGATTCTCATGTGGAACTGCAACAGCCTGATGTCGCTGCACCGCATCAACTGGGGGCGCCTCAACTTCACCTCCACCATCACCACGGTCAGCCGCTACATGAAGCATCGCCTGTGGGAGTATGGCGTGAACCCGCTCGTCGTGCCCAACGGCATTCCGCGCCGCTTCCTCGATCCAGTGAACCAGGCGCACGTGGAGGCGCTGCGCGAGTCGATGCGACGCGGCGACCCCGACCGCTTTATCCTCTTCAAGATCGGCCGGTTCGATCCCGATAAGCGTTGGCTGATGGCTGTCGAGGCGGCGGCACGCCTGAAGTACACCGGGCACCCCGTCTCGATGATCATCCGTGGCGGCATCGAGCCACACGGCGGCGAGGTGTTGAGCCGCGCCCGGCATCTCGGCCTGGTCGTCAAAGACATCGAGGCGAGACGGCCGACCACCGAGGACTGTGTGGCGCTCATGCGCGAGGCGGGCGAGGCGGGCGAGGCGGATATCTACAACCTGCGGTTCTTCGTGCCCGAGGAGTTCGTGCGCATCTGCTACGCCGCCGCCGACGCGACGCTCGCCAACAGCGGCCACGAGCCGTTCGGCCTGGTCGGGTTAGAGGTCATGGCGGCGGGCGGCATCGCGTTCACTGGCTCGACAGGCGAGGACTACGCGGTCAGCTTCGAGAACGCCGTCTCACTGGAGACCGAGGACCCCGACGAGATCGTCGGCTACCTGCTGCACATCCGCCAGCACCCTGAGGAGCTGGACAAGATACGCGCGGGCGGCAGGCGTACGGCGGGCGAGTTCGTCTGGGACGAGGCGATCGACAACCTCACCGGCAAGCTCCTCTATCTCACTCGTAAGCAGAGCATCGTGCTGAGCTGACTAGCGCCAGGAGCCTCGCTCGATGGCAACCGACATCGTCATCTATACGGTGGTGCATCAGCCGCGTCGCATCAAGCTGCCCGCCCAACCCATCCCTGAGGGGGCGAGCGCGGCGGATATCGAACGCTGTGTCTTCGACGATCGCATGAACGAGCGCTACTTCCGCAAGGTCGCGAATACTTGCTACTATCCAGCGACGGAGACTTTCCTGCGGCTGGTGCGGAGTGGGATGAAGCTCTCCATCGGCTTCTCGGTCTCGTTCCTGCGCCAGGCGGAGCAGTGGGACCCCGTGTTGCTCGCGCGCTTTAAGGAGCTGGTGGCCGAGCCGAACGTCGAGCTCGTCGGCGTGGAGCCGTACCACAGCTTCGTCTTCCTGCTAGACATGCCTCTCTTCGTCGAGCGCATGGTTTGGATGGCGAGCGAGATGGAGCGCATCTTCGGCAAGCGGCCCGTCGTAACCGACACCACCGAGATGTGCATGTCGGCCTCGATTTACGACGCCGTCGAGCGGGCAGGCTTCCGGGCCACGCTGCTGGACGGACGTCCGTGGGTGATGGGCTGGCGCGAGCCGACGCACCTCTATCACTACGGCGGCCCGACCAAGCTCTTCTGCCGCCACTATGACCTCAGCGACGACGTAGGCTACCGCTTCTCGAATCGAAGCTGGGAGGGCTTCCCGCTGCTCGCCGACCGCTATGCCGAGTGGCTGCGCGCGGCGTGGGGCGAATTCGTCTTCATCGGCTGGGATTTCGAGACGTTCGGCGAGCACCACCGGCGCGACAGCGGTATCTTCGAGTTTCTGGAGCACCTGCCCGACGAGCTCGCCCGGCGCGGCGCCCAGACCTACACGCCCAGCGAGACACTCGACCGCCACGGCGACACCTCCTACCACCTGCCGCTGCCGATCTTCCCGACGACATGGGCGGGAACTGGTGGCATGGAGTTCTTCCTCGGCAACGCGGCGCAGCAGGCGGTGTTTCAACTGATGATCCATACGATGGGCGTGGCGCGGCTCACCGAGAACCCCGAGCTGCTCGACCTCGCGCTGTGGCTCGCGCAGTCCGACAATCTGCACCTCATCCAGTGGTTCGGGCGCTCCGGTCCTGAGGCGGAGGTGTCGGCCTACTTCACGCCGCGCGAGTGGTGGGAGCTGGGGCCGATGGGCATTCTCACCGAGCAGCAGCGCGTCTACTTCAACGTCATTCGCGCGATGGAGCACTGGCTGCCCGAGCGCATGCGTTCCTCGGTCACACGGCTGGCGCTCACCGCCGCCGGATCACGCGAGCCGCTAGGCATCGAAGCCCGCTACTAAAGCCGTCGCCACCTTCCGTCTACAGTCGACAGGAGGACTGATAGACATGGCGCTGGACGTCTATGGTCTCACCAGGCAGCGCGACATCGCCACACTCAACAGATTCCTAGATGAGTACGTCGACCCCGCGGCGAATGCCGACCGCGGCGATGAAGAGCTCATGCTAGAGCCGCTAGATGTGTTCCCCGAGGCGACGGAGGGGCCATGGTGGGAACGGTGGGATTGGGAGCCGGCGCAGACACTCTCCCACATCCTGGAGCGTGGGCTGGACTATCCGCGTCGGGCTTTCACGGCCTACATTGAATGCCTACCGGCATGCCATCAGATGGGGATCGAGCAGGGGATCCTCGGCTTCACGCGGGACAACCAGCTCGTGCTGGGCCTATCCGTCTACAGCGGCCGGGAGGACGCCGACGAGGAGCTTGCGCATGAGCTTCTCGCGCACCTCGCCGAAGCGTATGGGTGTCACCTCGGCCTCATCCTGCTGGAGGCACCGCCACCGCTGAGCGAGGCCGAGTTTCGGCAGCCAAGCGAGACCCTGTCGGTCATGTTACGTGCCAGCTTTGAGGAGTAGTCGTTGGGTACTATATCCAGTAAGGCAAGTACAACTACTGTCACAGGACAAAGAGGAAGGTACCTTCTGCTGCGCTCCATTCGTGTTTTGACAAGAAGGTACACGCCAAGGAGGCCGCATATGCCCACCCCCCACACACCGACAATCGACCATCGTAGGGGACGCGCCTTCCAGCATCCCGCATGAACCGACCCAGCCTGCCCTGCCAGGCCGCTCTACAGCGAGTCGCCAGTCCAAACCGGCTGGCCGACTCAGTTCGTGTCACATTCACCCACACCGGAAGGCGCGCCTCATGTGAGGAGAGAACACTGTGCCTTCCACAAACCACGCAAGCAGGCGCATCGTACACTCGATTCTCGCGCCTGAGGTGCTGATGGGCGAGGTCTTGCCTGCATACGACATCGGCGCGATTTGCCGCTGTGTGCTGCTCGCGCCGGGTCTCAACGATACCTATCTCGTCGAGACCTCCGACGCCTCGTATGTATTGCGGGTCTACCAAGCGCCGCGACCAGCGCAGCCCGCCGTCCGCTCAGAGTCCGCCATCCGCTTCGAGCTGGAGCTGTTGCGCCACCTCGCACAGCGCGGGGTAGCCGTCTCAGTGCCAGTGCGGCGGCGAGACGGCGAGGACATCATCGTAGTCGATGCGCCCGAAGGGGTACGCTACGCCGTGCTCTTCACCTACGCGCCCGGAGCGCCCGTCACGCCGCCGCGCCAGGTGCCCGCACTCGCCGAGCGGTACGGCCGCGCCGTCGCCACGATCCACACCGCCACCGACGACTTCACGAGCGGCCACGCGCGCTTCGCCCTCGACCGCGCATTGTTGATCGACATGCCGCTGCGACACATTCTCCCACGCCTTGCCGGGCGTAGTGTCGACGACGAACGTATGCGCCGCCTCGCCGGGACGCTGGCGGTCCACATGGAGGCTCTGGCCCGCGAGGGGGCGGACATGGGCAACTGTCACGGCGACGCGCAAGGTGGCAACGCTCACCAGAGCGACGACGGCACGCTCACCATCTTCGACTTCGACCTCTGTGGCCGTGGCCTCCGCGCGTATGACATCGGCGTCTTTTTCTGGGGTGCCTCCCTCGGCATGCACCGCCTCGGCTGGAGCGAGGAGACCGTCCGCGCACTTTGCGACGCCTATCTGCGCGGCTACCGTGAGGTGCGGCTGCTCGCGTCGCTCGACGAGCAGGCCATCCCCGCGCTCGTCGCGGTGCGTCAGCTCTGGTATCTCGGTCACGTTCTCGGCGGCGCCGACATCTGGGGGTTACAAGAGGCCAGCGACCGGTTTCTCGACCGCGAGCTCGCCTTCCTCTGGTGCTGGGTCGACGCACATGGCCTCGAACTATGATGCTCTCAGCATGCCTCTTTGACACACCGCGTCGTGGCTCTCCACAATGCCTGCGATGAGCATACTGAGAGGAGAGGCACGATGGGCGAAACCTGCATTCTCTGCCAGGGAACGGATGGCGACAAGCAGCTTGAGCGCGACGAGGTCTGGAGCGACGCCCTCTGGCGGCTGACCGTCGCACGCAGCGCCGAGGTGCCTGGCTTCGCGTATCTGGAGCCGAGGCGCCATATCCCCTCGATCGCCGAGCTGGAGGGCGAGGAGGCGCGCACGTTCGGGACCGTGCTGGCGGAGGTCACGCGGGTTCTGCGCGAGGAAACCGGCTCCGAACGCGTCTACGTCTACATCTTCGGCGATAGCGTGCCCCACCTGCATGTGCATCTCGCGCCCCACCGCTCCGGGGACGCGCTCAACGACCAGATGATTCGCGGCGAGCTGCAGGTCGAGCAGATGGAGAACGGCACCGAGCGGATCACCAGCAAAGACTATCCGCCGCTGCCCGAGAGCGTGCAACTGGAGGTGCAGCGCCGCGTCCGGCAGCGCCTCGCGGGGTCTGGCAGGTAGACAGTGGAAAACAGCTATCCCCTCTGCGCGATCGAGAGGGGATAGTGGCCTTGCGGTAACAGTTGCGGAGGCTCGCGGTCTACGGATAGATACCGCGGACATGCGAGGCCTCGGCGACACGCGCGACCGCGACGAGGTACGCCGCGAGCCGGTAGTCGCACTGCTCCTGTTCGAGGCGGCTCTGGATGGCGTCGAAGCTGCGCACCATGATGCGCTCGAGCCGGTTGTTGATCTCGCCCTCAGACCAGAAGAAGTGTTGCAGGTCTTGCACCCACTCGAAGTAGCTCACCGTCACGCCGCCCGCGTTCGCAAGGATGTCCGGCACGACGGCGATGCCGCGCTCCTTGAAGATCGCGTCGGCCTCGGTCGTGGTCGGGCCGTTCGCCGCCTCGACGACCAGCTTGGCCTGCACGCGGCCCGCGTTGGCATGGGTCAACTGGCCCTCGGTCGCCGCGGGAATCAGGATGTCGCAGGGCTGCTCAAGGATCTCTTTGCCTTCGAGCGGCTGCGTGCCAGGCAAACCCTTGAGGCTGCCGTGCTCTTGCACGTGGCGCAGCGCCATCGACACGTCGATGCCGTTCTTGTTGTAGATGCCGCCGAAGACATCGGCCAGGCCGACGATCGTGCAGCCCGCCTCGTGCATCAGCCGCGCCGTGACCGAGCCGACATTGCCGAAGCCCTGCACGATGACGCGCGCGCCCTTGAGGTCGATGCCGAGATGCTTGCACGCCTCACGCGTGGCGAAGAAGACGCCGCGTCCGGTGGCCTCCATGCGGCCCTCGCTGCCGCCTACCGCGAGCGGCTTGCCGGTGACGACGGCGGGTATCGAGTAGCCGTGATGCATGGAGTACGTGTCCATGATCCAGGCCATGATCTGTGGGTTGGTGTTCACGTCAGGGGCGGGGATGTCGCTCTCCGGCCCGATGATGCCCGCGATCTCAGTCGCGTAGCGGCGAGTCAGGCGCTCGAGCTCGGTGCGTGAGAGCTTGCGTGGATCGACGATGACGCCGCCCTTAGCGCCGCCAAATGGGATATCGACAACGGCGCACTTCCAGGTCATCCACATCGCCAGCGCCCGCACCTCGTCGAGAGTGACGTTGGCATCGTAGCGGATACCGCCTTTGGCTGGTCCGCGATTGATGTTATGCTGCACGCGATAGCCGGTAAACATACGCACCGAGCCATCGTCCATACGCACCGGAAAGTTCGCCGTCAATTCGCGTTTAGGCACGCGCAAAATGGCGCGCATCCCCTGATCGAGATGCAAACGATCCGCCGCTGCCTCAAACTGGGCAATCGCGATC
>CAYRVF010000050.1:0-34265 GCA_964427535.1 uncultured Ktedonobacterales bacterium | reverse complement strand
ATGTTTGAACCCTCGGTCGCATAAGACCGAGGGTTCTCTTTGTCTATGGCAAGTAAACCGAGTGGGCGTTGGACAGACGAGCGTCGTCTTGCGGTGCCAAGGGCTCGTTGGAACGGTCGGGTGTCCAGCCCCTGCCGGTGAATGGTATCGGTGCCTGTCGTCGTCTCCAGCGCAGGGGTGTCTGGTGGCGCGCGGCCACGGCCAGTTGGGCTTCCACTGTCAGCATCTCCGCGAGAGCTGGGGTGTGCGCAAAATGTGACACGCCGGGGTTCACATGTGAGAGACCTGTAACGTGCGCGGCGTATCGTTAGAGCGCGTGACACGGTAGCAGCAGAACTCGCTGCCGCTCATGACCACGTCATAGCACGAGAGGAGACGCCGTCATGATGTGGGGCTATTATTCCGGCATGGGCTGGTGGATGATCCTGAGCAGCCTGTTCTGGCTCGGTCTCGTGGCTGTGGCTGTCTGGGCGCTCGTGCGCTTCGTGTCACAGTGGACGCGGGTGAACGGACCGCGCGACGCTGAGCCGGTGCGCGGCGGACTGTCAGCCGAGGAGATCCTGCGGCAACGCTACGCCCGCGGCGAGATCGACGATGCGACGTTCCAACGGATGCATGCGCAACTGGCGCGGGAGCCGGAGCCCGAGCGCGATCCCGCGCTGCGCGGCAGCAACCGTTAGCGGGTAGTGGCAGCGGTGTATTCAGTGGGCGTGGGTCGGGCCGTGCGCGGCATGTGACTCGTGATCCATGCCTGCCTTGTCATCTGACGCCATCGGCTGGCTCATCATGCGTAGCATAGCCGGGCCGCCGGTGCGCAGGAAACGCACCACCAGTCCGAACGCCACCGCCAGGAAGATGACGTTCAGGACGGCGGTGTAGTTGAGGCTCGGCCCCTGCTCGATGACGCTGACGGCGCGGTTGGTCGGGATAATGCCGAGCGCCCCGAACAGCAGCTCGACCACGTAGCCAGCGGCGGCCATGGTGACGTAGAAGGTGCCGAGGATGTAGAGCGCCACCCGACCGCCGTAGTACTTGCGGTAGATGTCGAGGATGGGCAGCACGATCAGGTCGGCGAAGATGAAGCTGACGACGCCACCAATACTGATGCCGCCGCGCCAGAGCACCGCCGCCAGCGGCACGTTGCCGACCGAGCAGACGAAGCTGATGATGGCGATGAGCGGCCCGATGAGCGGCCCGATCAGCTTCGCCACCGTCGGGTTGCTCGTCACGAACAGGCTCTGCCAGAACGACTCCGGCACCCAGGCGGCGAGCGCCCCGGCGATGAGGAAGCCCAAGCCGACGTCGGACCAGACCGAGGCCCAGTCCATGACGAAGAGGTGGCTGACGGCGGTGAAGCCGCGGTCGCTCAGCAGCCGCTGCCAGAACGACCCGCCACCCTCGACGCTCATGTCCATGTCGGCGTGGCCCTCCATCCGACCGAGCGCGCCCTTGGCGGCATTGGCTTGGGCGCGCTGCACGAGCTTCGGCGTCAAGGTGAGGCGGAAGATGAGGGCGATGATCACCACCATCAGCAAGCCGCCCACGTACTCGGCGGCGGCGAACGGCCAGCCGAGCAGGACGATGAGGATGATGCCGAGCTCAATGACCAAATTGGTCGAGGCGAGCTCGAAGACCATGGCCGACGTAAAGCTGGCGCCCTTGCGGAACAGCGACCGGGCCAGCGCCACCGCCGCGTACGAGCACGAGCTGGAGGCGATGCCGAAGAGAGTCGCAAAGGTCAGGCTGCGCGGCGAGTCGTCACCGAGGTGCTGGGCGATGGTCCGGTGCGAGACGAGCGCCTGGACGACCGCCGAGAGGCCGAAGCCCAGGATGAGCGGCCAGAGCACTTCCCAGAACATGTTGAAGGCCTCGACGAGCGCCTGGCCGACGGCCTGTGCGATGCCCATTGCCGCCTCCTCCGTGGCCTACCCAACCCCCTCGGGAGGGGTATTTCCTGCTCTATATGGTACCATCCGCCGTAAACTAGCCGCGGACGTAGCTCCCGCGAGTTGGGGGCCCCAGACCAGCGTCATAGTATGATGGCCAGGTCGCTGCACAGCTTTCAATCAGCAGGACGGATCATCATGGACATCACGCAACAGCCCAAATATTACGCTGTGTTCGCGGAAACCGTCTTCACCTCCTGGGCCGAGGTGCAGGCGCGGGCAGCCGAGGAAATGGCGCAACACATCGCACGGTCGAAGCAGCTCCACGCCGCGGGCACGGTCCTCATGGCGGGAGCCTTCCTGGACCGACCGGAGGAGCCGGTCACCACGATGGCAGTGCTCGTCTCACGCGAGGACGCCGAAGCCAACATGCGCGAGGACCCGTTCGTCCGCAAAGGGATGGTGCGCCGCTGGTACGTCCGCGAGTGGGCGAATATGTTTTACACGCCCAAGGGACATGAGGAGAGCTAAAGGCAATCGTCTAGTACAACTTCGCCGTCACATCGTCAAAGCGCTCGAATCGCGACGGCATCGGCAGACCGGACGCCTGCTGGGCGGCAATAACTTCCGGCACCCGCATGAAACGCTGCACATCCTCCGCTGACCGCCAGACGTTCACAATCCTCAGACCGCCCTCGACTTTTGCCGTGAATGACGCGATGGCTCCATAGTGCGGCGCGATGCTATCGACAACGGGATCAAAGCTCGTCGTCTTCTTCAGCCAGAGCTCATCTGGGTCGCCGTCAATCTGGTGAATGGTCATATATGCCATCGTCGTCTCCTTTGTGCCGCAGTATAACACTGGTAGGTTACTGGCAGGCGGCCGTCAGCTCATTACGGTTTTCCGGTGGCCACCGCTGACGGAGAGGTATTCCCGCCTCTATGCGGCGGTGATGGGGGTGTTCACGCTCTGGCGCTAGATGGATGGCTCTCGCCGGTTTTGTATCTTGCGCCAGCCACCGGCGCGGTCGTTGGCGATCACCGCCCGAAAGAGCTCCACAAGCGCGCGCTCGTTGATGTTGTCGCCCTGGCGAAGCTGAATCGCCCGCGCGGTCGCGCTGCCGTGCCCCTGGTTGATGAGACCCTCCGGGTCGGGCGCGATGGGGTCGTAAATGAAGACGTTGACATGGTCCCTGGCCGCCAATAGCGCGCAGATGTTGCCGTCCAGTGTAAAGTAGGGCTGCCTGGTGCGCTTGATGGTCTCGGCGACATCCGGGTCGGCGGCATGTACCAGCGCCCGAACTCTCTGACAGATGTCCTGCTGCCACGCAGGGAGCGCCGCGATATACTCATCAACGCGGGAGTCGGTGTGAGATGTGCCCATGCCCCCAAGGTATCACGTCTTCGATGGGGCGGACGCGCATAGGCGTCCATACCAGATGTGAAGGATGGTTGAGCCATGACGAACACGCAGCGCGAGGCGCCGGTTGACGCCTACATCCAGTCGTTTCCGGAGCAGGCCCGCGCCGTCTTAGACCAGGTGCGACAGGCGATACGCCGGGCAGCGCCAGATGTCACCGAGACGATGAGCTATGGTATGCCCACATATGACCGCAACGGCAAGCACCTGGTGTTCTTCGCCGGTTGGAAGCGTCATGTGTCGCTCTACCCACTACCCGCGGGCGATGACGCATACCAGCACGACATCGCACCGTTCAAGGGAGCAAAGAGCGCGCTCCAGTTCGCCTACGACAGACCAGTTCCCTACGATCTCGTAGAGAGAACGGTGACCTATCTCCGGGACGAGAGTAAGTAACGAGCCTGCGTGCTGCTGCCCGGCACATCTGCTCCCCTGGCTGGCGCCACCAGGATGGCATGGTACAGCGAGAGCGCCGCGGACCTTCGCTATCTTGCACCGGTTGCTTGACACCTCCGGCGCCGGTACCGTACCGTTGTGCCCGGTACCAATCGCATGAAGCAGGTCCGGATTCCGCGCGGATCGCTACCCACCATAGCAACCGAATGGCGACTACGCTGTTCACCCATCAGCCAGAACGAGGAGGCCACCGATGGAAGTCAAGCTGAGCCCCTACCTCAACTTTCGTGGCAACACCCGAGAAGTGATGGAGTTTTACCAGTCTGTCTTTGGTGGCAGACTGAACGTGCAGACCTTTCAGGATTTCCACGCATCACAAGATCCGCATGAGGACAACCTGGTGATGCATTCGGCGCTGGAGGCCGACAACGGCATTGTGATTCTGGCCGCCGACGTTCCGCCTCGGATGGAGTACAATCCCGGATCAAACTTTAGCTTGTCGCTCATGGGCAACGATGAAGCCGCCTTACGTGGATACTTCGCAAAGCTGGCTGACGGCGGTCAGATAACGATGCCACTGGAGAAGGCTGCGTGGGGCGATACCTTCGGCATGTGTACGGATAAGTACGGTATAAGCTGGCTCGTCGACATCGCACCGACGGCAGAGTAACACCGGTCAGAGAGCCAACCCAGGAGAGCCATCCGCTCAGGGCAGATCACTGTGCGGATGGTATACTTTTGCCCGCGGCAACCACCTGCACAGCGCCTGTCGCTGCCGTCGCTCACGTCTACGACCGAATGTGGGAGGAACAGTGTACTTCTTCATCAAAGCGCTGAACCCGAGACCATCGTTCCACCTCGACATGACGGCTGAGGAGCGTGCGGTCATGAACCAGCATGTCGCCTACTGGTCGGAATACGCACGCCGGGGAACGGCGATTGTCTTTGGGCCGGTGATGGACCCCGAAGGCGTATACGGGATCGGGATATATAACGTCGAGGACGAGGCGGAGATGCGCACCCTCATCGCGCATGACCCGGCAAACGGCCTCTTACGGTACGAGGTATTGCCGATGGCAGCCGCAGTTGTCGGCGCTCCGCGGCCGTGAGCCTGCGGGCCACAAACTGCTATGCTGAGCATTGACAGACGTCGCCCCGACGCCGCGCCCCTCAGCAAGGGCGCGGTTTATGCTACTCATTGGGTATAGCGCGACGCTCTGATCGACATCAAGGTCTCACAGGCAGGCACGAATCCGCCCACGTGGTGTATACTAGAAGTATGATGGCCGGGAGAGCGCCGATTACTCGCGCTTTGCGGGAGCGCTCCCTCTGACCTACACCATCGTTGTCGTCGTGCGGTTGCGCCTGTCGCATGCGCCGCGTACTTCGATGCCGTCGCGGTGAGACGTAGAAACGCCCGCGACGGTTGTACTCGTGTCACGCCTCCCCTGGCACAGGTTTGCGCCCACTCGTCGTCGGACGATCACTCGCCAGGGGTTTGGCATGTTCGGAGGTATGCATTTCATGGACGCTGGCTCAAGTAGTCATAGTAGCCGTTCGCGCTACCGATTACTCGCCTGCCGCCGCGTCTTCGACCGCGCCGTGTAAAGGGTTACGCCCTCCCGACGCCGGTACGAGACGTATCGGCGTTCGCGCTTTCCGCGCCTTACGGGAGGTACCCTATGGAGCAGCGCATCCTCGCTCCTGGCACCGGGCTGGCCCGCCCGGTTCACTTTGCGCGCCAGGCCGCACGGTCCGTGGTGGACCGTGGCTTCATCCCAGTCCGTGCGCTGGCACGTCTGCGGAAGGGCCGCCTTGGCCGCCCCCTCGTCTTCCTGACATTTCTCGGTCCAGGATTGATTGCCGCCAACGCTGGGAACGATGCGGGCGGCATTGTCACGTACGCCGCCGCTGGCGCGCAGTACGGCTATGGCCTCCTCTGGGCACTGGTCATCATCACCGTCTGTATGGCCGTCGTCCAGGAGATGTGCGCCCGCATGGGCGTCGTCACCGGACAGGGCCTCTCGGACCTGATCCGCGAGCGATTTGGCGTACGCGGGGCCGCCTTCGCGCAGCTCACATTGCTCTTCGCCAATACCGTGCTCACCGTCTCAGAGTTCGCGGGTGTCGCGGCCGCCTCTGAGCTCTTCGGCATTCCCAAATACCTCACGGTCCCGATTGCCGCCCTGGCGGTCTGGTTCCTGGTGACGCGTGGCTCATATGGACGGGTCGAGAAGGTCTTTCTGTTCATGACCTTCGCCTTCTTCGCCTACCCAATCGCCGCGTTTCTCGCACACCCAAACTGGGGCCAGGTGCTCCACAATACACTGATTCCAACGATACCGAAAACCAGTATTGGACCTTGGATCCTGCTTCTGGTGGCGACTATTGGCACGACAATCACGCCCTATATGCAGCTGTATATCCAATCGGCAGTGGCTGAGAAGGCTATCGACGTAGAAGACTACCCCGCTGAGCGGGCAGAAACCTACTTCGCCGCTATTTTTGGTGATGTGATTTCGGCATTTATCATCATCGCGACCGGCGCGACTGTCTTTGTCGCGAGCGGAGGCGCGGGCGTCGCGATCTCCACCGCGCAGCAGGCTGCGGAGGCGCTGGCCCCGTTCGTCGGCCAATTCGCGCCACTCATCTTCGCCATCGGCCTTGTAGGCGCCTCACTGCTGGCCGCGGCGGTGCTACCACTCGCGACTTCGTATTCGATCTGTGAGTCGTTCGGGTTCGAGCGCGGTGTGTCGATGAGCTTTCGCGAGGCGCCGGTCTTCAACGGCATTTTCACGGGCATGATCGCGTTCGGTGCGATCTTCGCGCTCATTCCGGGTCTGCCACTGATTCAGCTGCTCATCGTCGTGCAGGTCGTCAATGGCATGCTGCTGCCGATCTTGCTCTACTTCATTCTGCGGTTGGTCAACGACAAGAGCATCATGGGCAAATACGTCAACGGCCCGGTCAATAACCTCATCGCGGGAGCGACGGCGGTCGTCCTCACGGGGCTCTCACTCATCGTGATTCTGGGCGCTGTGCTCGGCGCGCTGGGTATCCCATTCTTGCAGTAACGGAGTAGTCGATACGGGAAGACGATAGAGCGGCGCCGCACAGCGGTGCGAGAGGAGGACGGCGATGCCGGCACTGACAGAGATGCTCGATAAGCCGATCCGCGACCCGAATGGCGACGAGTTCGGCCGGATTCATGACCTTGTCGTCCGCATCGGACCCGACAGCGAGCGGACCGGTGCGAAGATCGATCTGTACCCGCCCGTGACGGGTCTGGTCGCCCGTCTCCGCAGCCCACATGGTGTCCGCGACGTGTACATTCCATACGACCATGTGCGCTCGCTGGCCGTCGACGGCGCGCAACTGACCACCGCCAGCATGAACGTGCTGCCTTTCGTCCGCCGCGACGGCGAGATCGTGCTGAAGGACAGCCTGCTCGACAAGCAGGTCGTGGACGTGGAGGGCAGGCGCGTCGTCCGCATCAACGACCTCGATCTCGCCGAGCGCGAGGGGCAGTGGCGGCTCGTCGCCGTGGATGTCAGCCCCAGCGCGATTCTCCGCCGGTTACTGCCCAAAGGCATGCAGATTGGCAAAATCTCGAACCGCGCACCGCTGATTGATTGGGCCCAAGTCGTCCCGATGGCGAGTGGCGGTCCAGGGGGGACCCTCCAGTTGAAGGTGCCGCGGCAGCGACTCGAGATCATGCGCCCGGCGGACCTGGCGCGCGTGGTCGAGCAACTGACGCCGCAGCAGGGCGCTGACCTGCTCGAAGAGATGGACGAGGCCCACGCCGCCGATACCCTTGAGGAGCTGGACGACGAGCAGCAGGGGCAGATTCTGCGCGCGATGGACCCGGAGCGTGCGGCGGACGTGCTCGACGAGATGGAGCCGGATGAGGCGACCGACGCACTGCAGAACATCACTATCGAGGAGGCCGCCGACCTGCTTGGCCGTATGGAACGTGAAGAGGCGACGGAGGTGGAGGAACTGCTGGGCTATCCCGAGGATAGCGCGGGCGGCATCATGACGACCGACTACATCTCCGTCTCTGAAGACTGCACCATCGGCGACGTGATCGCCGCGCTCCGCTCGCGTGCCCGCGCCGCCGCCGCCGAGCTGGACGATCCGCTGCCCGACGCGATGTTCGACATCTACGTCGTCGCGCCCGAGGAGGATATACCGCTGCCTCCACAGGCGCGCCGCGCCACGAGCGGGCGCTCCCGCAGCCGTCCGCGCACGTCGGGTGGGCCGGCGGGCACAGCCACGCTGGTGCGGCCCCTCACCTCGCTGGAGGTCGAAGGAAGACTGGTCGGCAGCATCGCGCTGCGCGATTTGGTGCTCAACGACCCCGACGCGCGGCTCTCAGCTGTGGCGAAGCCCGTCAGGTCGGTCGCGCATCCACTGGATAACGAGCGCGAGGTCGCCCACACCATCGCCGATGAAGACTTGATGGCGCTGCCCGTCGTCGACGACACCGGCATGCTGCTCGGCATCGTCACGGTGGACGACGCGATGGACGTCATTCTGCCGACCGCCTGGAAGAAACGCATTCCGCGCCTGTTCCATTAGGGCCAGGGCACGCTCTAGCGCGAGTCGAGAGGAAGCGAGGGCGAGGGATTACCCGCCCTATTCCCGCACGACGAGACTACTTCAGCCATATATGACAGGCCGTGTCATAGTGCTCCCCCTACACTGTCGTCATCACATGTACGACTTACAGAGAAGGGGAGCACTCGCGACATGAAGTATGGGTTTGTGCTTCTCGGAAGCCCCGAAGAGGTTGTCGAACTCGCGCGCGATGCCGAGGCCGCCGGATGGGACGGCGTCTTCCTCCCTGACGACTGGATGACCGCCTGGATCAAGCTGGCGGCCGTCGCCATGCGCACACAGCGAATCGCGCTGGGCACGATGCTGACGCCCCTCCCCGAGCAGGAGCCGTGGTACGTCGCCGCACAAACCGCGACACTCGATCAGCTCTCCGGCGGGCGGGTAATTCTCACCGCCGGTCTGGGTGTGCTGGAGCTCGACAAGTTTGGCATGCGCGAGAACGTTATCCGCGCGCAACGTCTGGATGAGGCGCTCGACATTCTCGACCGGTGGTGGCGAGGCGAGTCGCTGCGCTCGTTCACCTATGAAGGACGTCACTACCAGCTACGCGAGATGCAGGCTGGCGTAGACTGGCGCACACATGCGCCCGCCCAGCGGCCGCGCGTCCCCATCTGGGTCGTAGGTGGGGCGAAGCAGACCCAACTGCGACGCGCTGCCCGCTGGGACGGCGCGGTGGTCGGCGGCACAGCCGATGAGGTCCGCGAGCGCAGAGCAAGTATTGAGGCGCTCCGCACGACTGGCGCCCCACTCGACATCATTACCGAAGGCGAGACGCCGCCTGACGACCCGGCGCGTGCCGCCGCGATCGTCCGACCGTACGCCGAGGCGGGGGCGACGTGGTGGCTCGAAAGCATGTGGGAGTACGAAGGCATCACCCGCCCATACGACATGCGCACACGCATCCGCTCTGGCCCGCCGCGCATCGAGGACTAGTTCGACACATGTGCCCCCGACTGGAGAGTGCCGCGCCTGCTCACTCGGGATTGGTATGTCTGCTCGCGTACCGTGTGACGTCTCTAGAATAGGCGTCGGCGAGCAAGGGCTTGACGGCCTCGAAGGTCTCCGGACTCGGGTTGAGCACGCAGACCCACGACTGCGGGCCGTACACCGGATGAGGCATCAGGCGGTCCAAGGCGGCGAAATCATACGCGGCGCTCTTCTCACCGACCTCGCTGGGCAGGTAGCCCAAGAGCGCGCGAAATGTGTCGCGGCCCACGCCGATGTTGAGCCGAAACACACCTGGGCGGTTCAGCTGAGAGGATTTGTCAAAGTCGCCGTAGTCCTTCGTGACGATCGTGGCGAAGGGGAGCCTGTGCGTGTAATCGCGGCTGTGCAGAGGGTCATAATAGATGAAGGTGTCGCCCGCACCAGGGCCCTCGGTTGGCCTCAGGAGATCGACCCCTTCAAACGTCTCCGTGATGTAGTGGATGATAGTTTCCTGGTCCATATGCCTCCCATAGGTCACTCGTGCCAGTTCAACTAGCCATTGTCTGCATGACGCGCGTTGTGATTGTACAGTAATCAAACGCAGCGTTCACACGGCAAACAGGGAGTTCGCATCATCCCGTACCGGCTTCCCGCCAAGAGTCCTTCCTCAACCGGTTCGAACCAAAGGGAGTCTAGGGCAAGCGTGCCATCGGCGAACCTGCTCTTTGGTTGCGTACCAACGACCTCAGCCAGCGCATGCATGAGCACTTTGACCGTGAACAGGCCGAGCTTCTTTCCCCTTCGGCCTCCTCACAGAGAAGCTCTTGAGTGGCCCCTGACATTCGCCCGTCTTGGGGATATCACCGAAAGTGATGAGCAAACGTGCGTAACTCATGCGCGGTTCCATTGCCACTCATAGGGAGTCCGTGACCGCATGCCAATACACGCGGCTCAAGCCCTACGAAGGAGGCAACAGAGGTCTTCGCTGTCCGCCAACTCCATGTCGTGTACCACGGCGGTCCAGAGAGTCTCTGCTTGGGGCGCCCAAACCCCCACAGCAGGAAACTCCACATGGAATTCACGGGAACAGTCAAAACAGCATCACCCGTGATCAAGACGCGGTCACTGGGCCTGAAGAAGGACACATGGCCTGGCGTATGGCCCGGTGTAGGAATGCATTCCCAGTCCGGAAGAGTTGGGACACTCGTACCTGGTGCAAACGCACTCGCTACATCCTTGAAGCTCGACGCTCGCAGCATTGCCTCACGCGCTCGCTTTGGCAGAACGCGCAGCAACGGCAGGATGATCCACAGGTCGAGCGGGTTGGCATATTGCTTGACCGTAGAGAGATAGGTGGAACTGTCCATTGTCACGAGCGGCAGTTCGTCGGGATGCACATACACCAAGCAGCCCCACGTGCGAGCCAGCGGCAGTGCTGAGCCTGCGTGATCAGGGTGATCATGCGTCAGCAGAATCGCAATTGGCGGCGTATTCGCCCCGAACAAGGAGTCCGCAGCATCCTGGATCACGCGGTCACACTTCGCTGATCCAGTGTCGATTAACGCCCACGAAGTCCCCGAGTGTATGAAGAACACATTGGAGCGCATGAACCCCTTACCGACCTCCAAACAGTACACGCCGGGGGCGATTTCCTGTGGCCGAGAAGCCCTTCGATGCGCTGGCTCGCTGCGAAATAGGGTAAACATCTTCACACCGCTCCTTCGCACAGTACGCACCTGGTAGGCATACCAACGCTAGCGTATGAGGCAAAACATCGTTATGGACCGAAGCCCTGATGGAACACCGCTCTCCGTGTACGCTCCGGGAGCCGGGCACGGATGTCGGGTCGCAGCTCCGTGTTCTACTGGTCAGGTTAGTGCGCGCCGGTCTGCCACTGGTCGGCGCGGGCGAAGCGGGGCGCCGATTCGATGTGGCCGCGGGTATAGTTCCAGTGAAACTCATGCCCGGCGGGAATGTGGACGCCCGCGATATCGACGGGCCGCTCCGCACGGTAGAGCGACTCGAACGGTGGTGTCGCCATCGCCGCGATGGCGACGATATCCCCTCGCGCGACTGCCGCACCTGTATCGTCGAGATACTGTTGCACGCCCGCGAGCAATATGCCGTCGATCTGGTCCCAGAGCTGGCGCATCTGCTCCGTGCCGAACTCGGTGCCGCGTAGCTCGGCCCGCGCGCTCGGAGCGGCAACCTCCCACAGGTCGTCCGGCTGGACGGGCATGTCTTCGTAGGGCGAGGCGGCCAGTCGGGGCGTCGTCCGCAGCGCCGGAACCCCCGCCTCTTGACGCCGCAACAGCTCAGGCATCGCGATTGCCTGGCAGACGAGCGAGAAAGTCCGCAGCGCCATCCAGAGCAGATCGGCGGCCTGCGAGGACAGCTCATCGGTCGCCTCGCCCTGCGAGACACGCCCGATGAGATCGGTTGCGAAGCGCAGACGTGACTCTCCGCCAGCCAGTCTCGCCTCATACGCCGCGAGCGCATCATGCACCTCGCGCGGCACGGGGACATCGGCGTGATTCACCTGTTGCGCATACTGCGAGAGCAGGCCATCCGCCCAGTTGTGCGCCTCACGCGCCGCGCCGATCAGGCCGAGCAGGTAGGCCAGCGGGTAGCGCTGCCCGCCGCTGTCCACACGCGGGCCGAAGGTCAGCGGCAGATCCACGTCGGGGTGATACGTCGTGGTCCGCAGCGCGGCGAGCGCCCGCTCCACATTCGGCTGAATCAGACGTGAGAGCGCATCCGCCTGATCGTAGGTGAGCCGGGGCAGGTAGCCGCGCGTCGCGGGCTGCCATGTCTCATCCGCTGAGAGCACCCGCCGCACGAAGAGCTGATTCAGGCGCGCGACCTGCAGAAACAGAAACGCGTAGCGCAGCCGGGCGTAGGCCTCCCACGGGGGAATGCCCTCTCCGCGCAGTGCGGCGAGCCGCAGATCGAGCTCCTGGCTGACGTCCTCGATCTGGCTGGCGGCGCGCAAATAGCCGCGCAGATTCACATCGCTGACCTCGCCGCGCAGCACCGTCGCGTACACGCGGCGGACAGTCGATGCGATGCCACCGAGGATATCGTGCGCAGCCATGCCCTGCTCCGCTCCTTCCCTCGCACACAGCACTGGTTAGTGGAGGCAGCCTTACATGCCGACGTAGCGCGCGTAGACCGACCGCGCGACCGCCGTGTCGTCCGTCCCCTTGATGATCGCGCGCGCGTCGGGGAAGACCGTCACCTCATAGCCGTCCACACGCAGGCGCAACAGGAAGCCGTTGCTGGCCACCTCACCCACCGGCCGCAGCCGCTCAGCCAGCTCGCCGAGGTCGATGGCGCTCGCGGCGCTCCGTGGCGGGCGCACCTGCACGGCGTTACGCCCGCACAGGCTCGTGCCGCCCTCGTCGATCGGCGCATCGAGGAACTCATATTCGCCCTGGTCGCACGTGGGACAGCCAGGCATGCGGGGCAGCTCGATGTGCTCGTAGGAATTCTCCCACAGGTCCATCATCGTCATGCCACGTGCGACCTTGTCGCTGCCGACGAGCACCTTCAGCGCCTCCGTCGAGGCGATGCCGGTGATCGCGCCGACGACGCCGTTGAGCACGCCCACCGTGTCACACGTCGGCGTGGTGCCCGGCAGCGGACGCTCGGGGAAAACGCAGCGCAGGCAGCCCGTGTCTCGCGGCAGAATCGTCATCGTCACGCCGTACGCCGCGATGACGCCACTGTAAATCCACGGAATCCCCGCCTTGATACACGCATCGTTGAGGAGATAGCGCGTCTCGAAGTTGTCGGTGCCGTCCAGGGCGATATCGACGTCCTCGAGTAGCGTCTCGATGTTGTCGGCCGTCACGTCGGTCACCAGCGCCTCGACCTCGACCAGGCTGTTGATGTGTCGCAGGCGCTCGGCGGCAGCCGCCGCCTTGGGCATCCCGCGCGCCACGTCGTCTTCTTCGTAGAGCACCTGGCGCTGCAGATTGTTGCCCTCGACGAAGTCGCGATCGACGATGCGGAGATGCCCTACACCGGCGCGCGCCAGATTGTTCGCCAGCACGCTGCCAAGGGCCCCACAGCCGACGATCAGGGCACGCGAACGCGCCAGGCGTTCCTGTCCCTCACGGCCGATGCCTGCGAACAGGGTCTGCCGGGCATACCGCTCGTCAAAACCAAGCCCGCTTGCCGGTGCGAGCGATGCGCGCTGAGTCGGCGCGGGTGCGTTCCCCGCTCCGTGGAAGTGGTCGGACATGCTGGCGCCTCACTTGTCGATGTCGAGGAGAGATCACGCCTCCTGATGGCGGATAGGAATTTCCGGTGAGATGTGAGTGCAACTCATCCGTCGCCGAATAGGACGATGAGAGTGCCAAAGAGCCTCTCTCTATTGATATTATGCGCACCAAACGCACGTGCGCGACCGTCCTATTCCGCTTGGCACACCTGGCAGGCTATGCTACAATTTCTCGCAAGCCCGGCAGTACCAGCCTGGGACACCAGCCGCTCTGTGGAGAACGATGGGTTGATGGGGACCGCACCAGCGCATAGGGAAGTGCGCGGCGCGGCGCGGTCGGGGGGGGCGATGGCAGAGCAGATTGTGGAAGACGCGCGCGCCAGCGATCCTGACGCCCGGCAAAAGAAGGTGCTGGTCATCGACGATAATCCCACGATTGTCGAGTTGATCCGGCACGCGGTTATCCTGCACGGCAAATATCAGGTGGTCGTCGCCTATGATGGCGTCCAGGGACTTGAGCGATTCTACGCCGAGCAGCCTGATTGCGTCATCGTGGACGTGAAGATGCCCCGTATGGACGGCTACCAGGTGGTGCGCTGCATTCGCGGCGACCAGTCGACTGCCAATACACCGTTGATCATCCTGAGCGCGCTGAGCGGTGACGACGACCAGCTCGCAGGCATGCTCTCAGGTGTGGACGAATATCTCGCCAAGCCATTCCGTCCAAGCGTGCTCTGCGCCACGCTCGAACGAGTGATGCGCATCACGCCGGAAGAACGAGAGGTTCGGCTGACCCAGTTGGCAGATGCATTAGAATCGGACGTCGTGTCGGAGTAGGCGTCCGCCACGGAGTGCTGTATCAAGAGGTTTGGGGCTGAGGGGCACGCCCGCTCCCGCGTGGCGAGTGGGGCGACAGTAGGGAAGTGATCCGTGGTTCTTCAACGTACGATGCGGCAGCAACTGTCACCTGTGGTGAATCACCCGCTGCGTGTGCTGGTGGTCGAGAGCAACCCCGTGGCGCGCGAACGCGTGCTCTCGGCGCTGCGCGACAACTACACGGTGGTCTTCGCGGGCGGCCTGGCGGAGGCGCTCGCCGCGGTGCAGGCGGAGCGGCCCGACCTCCTCATCTCGGAGGTCGATCTCGACGACGGCGACGGCTTCGCGCTCTGCGAACAGGTGCGGGCGCACGCGGAGTGGGAGCGGCTGCCGATCATGCTGCTGACTCAGCGCGCCAGCATCCAGGACAAGATCGCGGGCTTCCAGTCCGGCGCGGACGATTACGTCGTCAAGCCGCTCGACTCACGGCTCTTCCACGCGCGCATCCGCCTGCTGTGCCGCCTCAAAGGGCTGGAAGGCCCGCGCGACATCGGAGCGTAGGCAGCCGCTCCATTCCCTTCCTACCAGATCGCATCTGGTGGCGGACCGCCTCGACAGCTACCCGCGCGGATGCAGCTGCTGCAACGCCCAGCCGTTGCCATCCGGGTCGCTGAAGAAGACGAACGAGCCCCAGGGGAAGTCCTGCACCTCACTCACCTCGACCCCCCGTCCGGCAAGCTCCGCACGGGCGGCACGCACATCCGGGACGACGATCTGCATCCCCTGCACCGAGCCTGGCGCCACTGGCTTCCTCATGAGCCCCGTGCCAATCGCGATCGAGCACGCCGACCCCGGCGGCGTGAGCTGAACGAAGCGAATCTGCTCGTTGACCTGATGGTCAGAGTCCGCATGGAAGCCAACCTGCTCGGTGTAGAAGGCCTTTGCGCGGTCAACGTCCGAGACGGGGATGGCCACCAACTCAAGCTTCCACTCCATGCTGTGTCTCCCTTTCGTGTCCAACTCGGAACGGAATGTTCTATTCCATTATGCCATAGACGCGCATACATGTCCATGCCTCACCCACCCAAAAGAGGCGAGAAGAGGTCGCAGTACGACACGAGAGATTGGAGTCGTGCGGGCGCTGCCCTCGAATACCCGGTGTTGGCAGGTGATCATGCGGTCCCGTCACATGCCGTGCCTATCAGGGCGGATACGCCGGTGATATACTGCCCGCGAGTGCTCCCGTCGAGCGGAGTTCTGTCGTGACCTCGGACGGAAGTGCGAAGACGGCCTGGAGATCCACTAGGAATAAGGGGAGAGCGTGGGCCGTACCCGCGCGAGAGACGTATGGACGAGATTCACTTTGACCGGCACTTCCGCACGCCCAACTCCGAGGGCTATCACATCCTGCGTGGGAAGGACCGCATCGGCACCGTCGACCTGCACTTCACCTCGACCACCGTGCATGCGACGCTCATCATCGAGCCCGAGATGGAACGTGACGACCTCGCCAAGTTGATCGAGCAGATCGACGAAGACATTGTCCTCTCCGCGGACACACCGCGCGACGATCTGCTGGTCAGCGTCTACCGCGGCAGCGAGATCGGGTTCTTCAACGATAACTTCCGCGCGGACGACGACGAGTTGGTCGCCCCTCTCGGCGAGGATGAGGACGAGGGTGACGACCTCGACGACGAGTTCACCGAGTAGCGTACACATCCACTGGCGAGGGTGCTCAGACCCCAGAGACACGAGTAGCCCGCTCGCGAGTATGCTCCCGCGAGCGGGCTATAGCCATGAGCGGCGAGTCCCTAGGCTAGGAACGACTCGCTAGTCCACCCGCGCCGACGACCGCGTGAAGCGCGAGGCGATGACCGCGAGCACCGCCAGCGCGAAGAACACGATCGCGTGCGTCTTGTGGCTGCCGGTCGGCGTCCCGCTGAACGTCAGCGGGTGCGTCGGACCCGGAATCAGATAGAAAATCCCCAGCGCCACGCAGACGACGGCCAACACGATCAACAAAATCGCGACACCACGCATATGCACACCTCCTCAAAATCCATCCCACCACAGTGCGCGCCGTGGCGCGCGACTCGCCGCGCTCACTCCGGCTAGAGTACACCCAGCCCGAAGAGCGAGAAATACACGAACGAAATGAAGCCCGCCGCCAGACAGTAGTAGGCGAACGGCGTCAGGCGTCCGACACGGAAGTAGCCCATCAGGAACTTGACGCTCACGAACGCCGCGATGCCCGCCACGACGCCTCCGACGAGCGCGATCGGCAGCTCAGGCTTCCCGATGAGCGTGGGGACCTCTAACACCGAGGCTCCCACAATCACGGGCGTCAGCAGCAAGAAGGCGAAACGCGCCGATTCCTCGTGGCTGAGCTTCGCGGTCATGCCAGCCGCCATCGTAATGCCTGACCGCGAGATGCCGGGCAGCAGGGCCAGCGCCTGCGCAAGCCCGACGCCGACCGCCTGTGGGAAACTTAGCTCGCTGAGGTTCTTGAACGTCTGCTCCTGCTTCTCCCGGTCAGCCGTCGCCGGCTCCTGACGTTCGCGCAGGCGCTCGACTGTCAGCAGCACCGCCCCATTCAGGCACAAAAACGCGGCCGGTAAAATCGGCCACTTCGCCGAGAAGAAAAAATTCTGAATCGGCTTCTGGAAGATCAGACCGAGCAAGACGACGGGGATGGTCGCCACGATCACCAACCAGATCTCTTTGCCCTTCGGATCGGCATCGAGCCGTCCCGCGAATGCTGTCTTGAAGAACGCGCGAATGAGGGCCACCCAGTCGCGCCAGAAGAACGTGAGCAGCGCGATCGCCGTACCCAGGTGCAGCACCACGACAATCGGCAGGAAGGTCTCGGACTGTGTGAGCGTGCCCCACCCCAGGAAGCCAGGGATGATCACGGTATGCCCCAGGCTGCTGACAGGGAACAGCTCGGCGACGCCCTGCAAGAGCGCGAGCAAGATCACCTTGATAAATATGTCCATCGCCGTTCCCTTCCCCCTGCATCGACACACGATCCTCCGTGCGCGTCCTATCTTACAACGGACGAACGCGTCTGAGGAGTATCAGATTCGTAACCGGCACAATTTCGCCTGCGGCTTATGACGAGCACTTGTGCTTGTCGAAGTTCGGATCGTTCGTGATCTGCGTGAAGGTGTCGTAGGTCTTGGCGTAGAAGACGACGCCACAGTTGTCGGTGACGAAGTAGAAGTTCGACGTCGCGGGCGGATTCGCGGCCGCGGTGATGTCCACCCACTCGGGCGCGGCGATCGGTCCGGGGGGTAGCCCGTTGTGGCCCTGCCCCTCCGTGTTGTACGGATTGCCGGGGTCGGTGTTCTGGCCGGAGTCCGTCAGGTCCTTCCACCACTTGCCGTCCTGGGGCGGGTTGTCGGTGTCGCGCGCGTATTCCGCCGACGGGTCAGAGCCCATGCCCGCCACGTCGCCTGCGTTCGGCTGGTGGCCGGTCAGCGCGGCGTAGCGCGTGTAGTACACCCCTGACACGCCCGGCGCGTCGCTGCGGTTGGAGATCTCGCGCACCGTCAGCGAGGCGATCGTCAGGGTGTCGTAGAGCGCCATCACATCGTCGTTGGTGAAGTAGTGCTGCTCCATCGCGGTGAAGATGCTGATCTTCCCGGCGGGATCGACGGTTGCCGCGTGCGCGATGCACTGCGCCTTGTCCAGAATGTAGGCGTCGGGGTTCCCGGCTGGCCCCGGACACAACCGCTCGCCCAGCGTGTTGAGCATAGTGGTGACGACCTTGACGTCGTCATCCTTGGCGTAGAACTGAAAGGTAGCGGGGAAGAAATACCCTTCCATCGCATAGGCCACGTTGGGCTGCGGCTGCTCGACATACCAGTATTTCTGCCACAGCGCGGTGCCGTCGGGGAGTTTGCCCGTCTTCGCCGTCTCCAGGAAGCGCTGCGCGTTGAAGTTGGCCAGGGCGGTGAAGCGCGACGGATACTGCGTGACGCGCAAGCCCGGCGCGACGGAGATCTGCACCAGATCGGGCTTGCCCTGCTGCAGCTTGAGCATGATCTGCTCCATCGTCATGCTGGGCACCAGGTTGTAGACGCCCGGCTCGACGCCGCGATCCAGATGGCGGTAGCGGGCAAGCGCGCGGAACAGTATCGCGTTGCGGATCAGCCCCTCGTTCTGCAGCCGGTTCGCGACGTCTGTCGCCGTGTCGCCCTGGTTCACGACGAAGCGGTACTGCGTGCTGGAGTGCGCCGCGACCGGCTGCGTCACCATCATATATCCGGCGACACCCGCGAATCCGCCAGCGAACAGCACGATCGCCAGAAAGACCACTACGATCCACCCAAGCGTGCGCCTCATGTCCCCCGCTCCTCCGCTTCCATATCCGTCTCGACGCGCGCGCTGGCAGGATCGTTGCGCTCCTCAGCAGGTCCCTGTCCGGCGGCTTCATGCGCCGCCCGCTCGCGCAGATAATCTTCGAGAATGACGGCCGCCGCCGCCGCATCGATGCGCTCGCGCAGCTTCTGTGGCCGCACACCAGCGGCGCGCAGACGCTCCTCGGCCCGCACCGTCGAGAGCGACTCGTCACTATAGACGATCGGCACACCAAGGCGCGCGCGCAGTCGCCCGCCGAAGCGCTGTACCGACTGCGCCTGCGCGTGCAGAGCGCCGTCGAAGCTCACTGGCAGTCCCACTACCACAAGACCCGCGCCAGTTTCCGCGACGAGGCGCACGATCGCGTCGATCGCCTGGGCCGTCGAGCGCCGCTGGATCACGGAATGTGGCGACGCCAGCAGTCCCAGATCATCGCTGACCGCGACGCCAATGCGCTTGTCACCGACATCGAGCGCGAGGGTGATCACGTCACACTCCCTCCTGGGTCCGCCGTCTTCGCGAGCAGGCAGACGCGCTGCTGGACATCGCGCAGTGTCCGGACGCATGCCCCGCCCATTGTACGGTTGTGCGGTGAGCGCGCGCAAGTCGAGGCGCACCGGCAGTCCCCCGGAAGTCCTGTTCAACCTGTGTGTGCTCGTCGCGGACTCGGCGGTATGGTAGACTCCTGAGCAGACTTCCGGGCTGATGCGCGGGTGCCAGCACCGCCCGAAAGCACATCAGTCGTGGAGGGGGAGTCACCACGTGGGGAGGAGCGGGACATGACCACGTTCTGGTACCTGATCTTCGCGCTCGGCATTCTTGCGACCATCATCAACTTCAGCATCGCCGTCGCCCGCCGCCAGCAGACGATGGTGGCGATCGTGCGCGGCCTCGCCGGTATCATCAGTCTCGCCCTCTCACTCGGCATTATCGTCGGCAAGCTCGTGCTGCAGGCGCATCCGCCGTTCCCCCTCGAATGGCAGACGGTCTTCATCGCGACCGGCGTCTTCGTCTTCGCCGTGCTGTGGCTGCCCTCTTACGTTGATCGCGGCTCGAAGGACGGCACGCATCCCACGCTGCAAGAGCGCGCGGCGCGTCCGGCAAATGCGACGGTTCGCCTCAACAACAGCGGCTCGGACGAGTGGGTGAACTAGCCGTCAGCGTCCATCGAGCAGGCGTGGCCCGAGATCGGGTCGCGCCTTTTGTGTGGCTGGGACGTCTCGCCCGCACGTCTTGAGTCTCATCCGCGAGATATCCCACACGCCCACGCGTGCGACCGCATCCAGGGAGGGATACGCATGCCAGCCGTGGCACTTGACACACTCCGCGAGTATCTCTTGCGCCAGGGCATTGCTGGCGTCGAGTCTTCGAGCACACTCACACCTGAGGACGCCGACCCGGAGCGGCAGCGCTGGCTGTTGTCGTCGTCCGCTGGCCGCCTGCGCGTGACGTGCTACGTCCCGGCGGCCGCCGAGCGCGCCGCCCGCGAGCGCGCCGGGCATGCCGTCGCCGGACAGGTCGGCCTGGCAGCGGAGATGCTCTTCGCCGGTGAGCACGGACCGTTCGATGGTGGCCCGCTGCTCGTCACCCAGCATGTGGACGGCATCACGCTCGGCGGGCATGCGCTCGACGAGGCGGAGGCCGATGCCTGGCTCTTCCTGCTGCTCACGCTGCATCACCTGCCCTCCACCGCGACGGAGGTGCGCTCCAGCATGAGCGCCGACGTGGCGACGCTGTGGAAGCGCACGCAGCACGCCTGGGACGCCTGCCGCAGGGCCTATCAGGGCAGCGAGCGTGCCCAGCCGCTGCTCGACCTGCTGGCGAAGCTGTCGGCCATCGCCAGCGTGCGCGTCGAGGTCAACGGCGAGCTGTGGCGCATGGTGCGTCCGCGCCCATGCCACGGCAATCCGATTCCGACGCATGTCGTGCGGGCCGGATCGCGTCAGTTATTCGTCGAGTGGGACGGCTTCGGTCTGGGCGACCCGGCGATCGAAGTGGCGCGCGCGGCCACCCTCGCCGTGCTCGCGGGCGAGCTGACTCCCGAGCGGCGCGAGCAGCTGCTGGCAGACTATCTCGCGGGAACGCGTGACCTAGGCGACGCCACACTCGGCCAGCGGATAGACGTGGTCGGCTCAGTCGTACCGCTGGGTTTCTGCTTCTCGGCGCTGGCCCTGCTGGCGGAGTCATCCTTCCCCGCATCGCAGCGTGGCGCGCTCCTCTCGCAAGTGCGCGCGGCCCTCACGTGGTCTAGCCAGCTGCTCGGCGTCGAGATTGGCGATGTGGATGCGGCGCTCGCCCCGGTGCACGGTGCCTAGCCTGCTCGCCACTGTCGCTATAGGGGCGGCGGCTCCGCCGGCAGCGCGAGTGTGAACGTCGTGCCGCTGCCCACACGGCTCTGGACACTCAGCGTGCCGCCGTGGGCCTGCACGATGGCCTGCGCGATGCAGAGACCCAGGCCCGAGCCGGACGGGCCGTGGTTGGCCGCCGACGCGTCCTGCTGCCCTGTGGGGGCCTCGTGCGCGCGATCCGCGACCTGCCGGCCGGTCATGCGTCGCGTGCGCGCGGCGCGCTCGGCCCGGTAGAAGCGGTCGAAGATGTGCGGCAGGTCTTCGGGCGCGATGCCCGGCCCATTATCGGCGACGCTCAGCACCACGCCGCGGTCGGTCCGCTCGACGAAAACTCGCACCCATCCGTCTGGCGCCGGGCGGCCGTATTTCAGCGCGTTGTCGAGCAAGATCAGCAGCACCTGCTTCAGCCGGTCGGGGTCCGCCTGAATGGGCAGCCTTCCGCGTCCGTCAGTACGCAGCGCGACCTCGCGCTCGCCCGCCAGGATGCGCGCCTGATCGACCGCCTCGCCAGCCAGCGCGATCAGATCGACCGGCTGCGTCTCCAGCGGGCGGCCCGCGTCGAAGCGCGCGAGCGTGAGCAGGTCGTTTACCAGCCGGGTCATGCGTTCGGTCTCGCGCCGCGTCGCCCGCAGCACCTCGTCCGCCGTCTCGGGATCGTTCTTCGCGCCACGTAGCAGCACATCGATGTAGCCGCGAATGGACGTCAGCGGCGTGCGCAGCTCGTGTGACGCGTCGGCGATGAACTGCCGCATGCGGTCTTCGGACGCCTGCTGCACCGCGAAGCCGTACTGGATGCGCTCGATCATCTCGTCAAAGGCGTTGCCGAGCTGGCCGATCTCGTCGCTCGTATGTGGCAGGCGCACGCGCTGGCTGAGGTCACCGCCCGCGATGCGCCCAGCCGTCTCGGTCATGCGCGTGAGCGGCCGTAGCGCCCGCGTTATGAGCGGCCCTCCGACGAGCACGCCGAGCACCAGCGCGCCGCCGAGCACCACTAGCAGCAGCACATGGAGCGCGCTCAGGATGGCGTGGACGCGCGGGAAGGTCGTCACGACTTCGACAACGCCCACGGTGGTGCGCTGGCTGATGCAGGTAGAGGCGGTGTGATAGCGGTCGGCGACCAGCTCGACGCCGACACGCTGCCCTCCGGCACTGGTGGCCATATAGCTAACGTCGGCGATGTAGCCGGTCCCAATCGCGGTGCCACTCTGCGTGGCGCCGAGCACGTCAGCCCGGAGCTGCCGCAGCTCGCTCTCATGGCCCAGCAGATACGGTCCCTGCGCGCCAATCGTCGCTCGTGGGTCAGAGGCCACCAGCACGACGCCGTCGCTCTGTAGCAGGTATGCCGCCTGCACACCGCTATGAAAATGCGTCAGCGGCATCTCGACGGCATCCTGAAACGCCTGCTGGTAGCTCTCCGCCGAGGCGCACCCGTCGGCGCGACGTCCGAGCACGAGCTGGTCATAGCGGCGCTGCTGCGTCGCGACGGTTGCCTTGACGTCGTTCTGGAAGGCGCTCAGCTCAGTGCGGTAGAGCACCTGCCCGAGAAATACGTCGAGCACGATGCCGAGCACCAGCAGCAGCCCGGCCAGCAGCGCACCGAACGTCAGCAGCAGGCGCCATCGCAGTCCACGGCGACGCGGTCGGGCCGCGGGGGAACCTCGGCGTCGCTCGTCGGGCATGGTCGCGATCACCTTCGTGGGCATCGCGTCGACAGATTGCGGCGGAAAGATGCGCTCCGTTGCTCCGGCGGCCGGACGGGTCTGGTCGAACGGGCCAGGCGGAACGGCGGGTACGCGACGAGACATGGCGCGGCCTAGCCCTTCAGCACGTAGCCGACACCGCGCACCGTCTGGATGAAACGCGGCGCGCTGGGATCGTCTTCGATCTTCTCGCGGATGTAGCGCACGTAGACCTCGATGATGTTCGTCTCACCCATGAAGTCGTAGCCCCAGACCCGGTTGAGGATGGTCTGCCGGTCGAGCACCTGGCGCGGATGCGTCATGAACAGATGCAGCAGGTTATATTCTGTCGCCGTCAGCTCGACGATGCGCTCACCCCGCGTCACCTCGCGCGCGGCCTCGTCAAGCGCGAGATCACCTACGCGCAACACGCGTCCGCCGGGACCTCCCGCGGCGACGAGCCGCTGCTGGCGGCGGAGCAGCGCCCGTACGCGCGCAAGCAACTCCTCGAAGCTGAAGGGCTTGGTCAGATAGTCGTCGGCGCCGCTCTCCAGCCCGACGACACGGTCGCGCACCTCGTCCTTGGCGGTGAGCATCAGAATGGGGATGTTCGCGGTCGCCTCGCTCGTGCGCAGGCGCTGGCAGACCTCCAGCCCGTCGATACCCGGCAGCATCACGTCCAGTATGATGAGATCAGGACGCAGACGAGACGCGAGATCGAGCGCGTGATAGCCGTCGCCCGCGTGCTCGACACGGTAGCCCTCATAGCGCATGCCGAGGCGAATGAAGTCGATGATGCTCTGTTCATCATCCACGACAAGCAGCGTCGGGCGCGTATCCTCGCCGCCCGCCTGGCCCGACGGACGCTCGTGTGTACTCATGTCCTGCCTCCGCTGGAGCCACGGCACCATCCACACGGCCCGCGGTTACTCTCGGGGCATTATATGTGGCCGCGCCGAAGCGAACAAGGCGCGGAGGACTCCGCGATGCATCTCTCAGCGAACTCTCAGCGGGCGTGTACGAGCCACTAACTGACGCGTCTGTGCGGGCGGCCAACGCGACTCACTGGAGGTCGTGAACCTGCAAAGTCGCCGAGGTGAGCGACGCTGGACGCGGTCGCGACCGCTGACGCTGGAAGCGCTCCACGAGCGCATCCGCGGGCGTCCCCGAGGGGGCGGGCCAGATCGGGCGCCGCCCCGCATCGGCGTCGTCAAGGGCGAGGACGAGGCGGTGGATCTCGTCTTCTGTCCGCTGCAGCGTGAACACCGCACGCTCCGCGCGTTGCAAGCGACTCAACATTGTGTTGATCGCGACCGATACCTGCCACAACAGATTATTGGGTTGCAGTCGTACACGCACGGTGCGGTCGCCGTTCGCGTTCCGCACGAGGGTCGTCAGAATCTCGCGCACGCCGCTTTCGAGCTGTTGTTTCTGCTCCGCGACTTGGTGCTCGAGCAGGGCGATTTCCTCCGCACGATCGGCGCGCCAGATCGCCCTGGTGACTGACCTCACCATCGCGGCGCAGAAAATCGCCCCCACTACCTGCAGTAACATGGGCCGCGCGAACGCAGTGCTATCCCCATTCCACTGATGCACCATCGCGGTCAGGTCTGCCGTGTGCGGCAAAAGATAATAGTCGCCCAGGATGAGACCGATATGTAATGCGGCGACCACCCAGATGGCCATCGACGGCAGCAACATGCTCGTCACAGTCAGCGGCAGTACGAATAAGTCGAAGGTTTGCAGCCACGCGGAGCTCAGACCGCTGGTATGGGTACCGAGAAGCAACGCCCCCTCAATGACGAGGTCGACGCCAAGAACCGAGAGCATCGCCGCCGTCTGGTGATAGCCCAGCCGGTTGACCACCAGCACGCACACGCCGAGGCAAATGGTGCCGAGGACCGCGCCCGCCGTCGCGCCATCCACCTGGGATTGCGCGAGCAGGAGCAACGGCGTGAACATCGCGCAGTTGATGAAGACCGCCGTCAGTTTCGCGCGGCGCAGCTTTTCGCGCTGGTGTGCGCTGGAGGCGCGCTCATAATGCTCAGCGCCTGGCGGCACCACGATCCATTGCCACGCCGTCAGCAGGCGCTCTAAGTTGACGCGCACGCTCCCCGTCGTGGTCGAGGGCTGGGCACCCGGTATGCCCCGCTCGGGCGCCCCCGTGCGACTTCTCTCCAGACGCCCGCTGGTCGCGTCTCGCGTTGTACTCGCCATGCGTATGTACCTCGTCCCTTATCGCGGACATCGTCGTCGCCGCGCCCTGCCTGCTGAGCCAGAGTCCGCCGCCTACGCCGGTCGCCCCGCGTTACGCGGGCAGCCAGGGCATGACCCGTGGCGGGCACAGCGCAAGAAAGCGATTGGCACGAGCGGGGCCGTCAGCAGTAAGAACGGCAGTAATACACGCGGCAAGATCCACGAGCACCAGCGTATAACCCTCGCGCCGGTTCGGATGCACCGCGTAGAGCGGTTCAAGCACGAAGTGGGTGCGGCGCATCGCCCGGAGCACCAGCCCATCGACGATGGCAATGGCGAAGTCGCGTCCGCTATCCACCGCCTGACGGATCGCCGCCGCGTAGCATAAGTCACGCGCCACCGCGAGATCGAACGGACGCTCGCGCTGCCCGGCGTCATCCGCTCCCGTTTTCGCGACACGACGCCCGGCGAGACACAGGCGCGTGAGCTCCAGCAGTTCATCGGCGGCGAAACGCTCGCGCAGGCCAGCCAGCACCTCCGCCGGGATCATCCCAGAGCGTGAGAACTCGTGTGTGAGCATCGCGTCGTCCCACGTGCGCAGGGTGAAGATGCGCAGACCCGCGAGCAGATGCTCACCACCCATCTCGTCGAGCCCGTAGACACAGTGAACCGAGATGGTCCGCCCGCCGCCGATATCGTAGCGATCGGCCTCGCGACCGTCTGGCTCCAGCGGAATCGGCCAGCCAAGCTGCCTGACGAACACCTCGCCGCGCAGTCGCTGAAACGCGGCATGGCGGGCGCCATCGTTCCACGCGAGTTTCCGCACCCGGTAGGTCACACCCCGCTCGCGCACGTCGACGGCGATGCCCGGCACGATCACCGCCGGAGCCAGTTCTGTGGGGCACGCCTTCTCCGCATCCAGTGCCAGACGATCCGCGAGCGCCATCTCGATCTCGATTCCTCTTCCGTACCGCGCCACCTCAGCTCGGACGCATCCTTGCTTTCCCAGACGGTCGAGCAGCGTGGAACGCACGATATGCGCGCAAAGCTTCACCCAGGCAGTACTTCCATCTCATAGGACATAGTGATAGATGGGTATCAGAACAGCACGGAACAGCCGCGCCGGCGACGAGGTCGCCCGGCGCACGTGCCAGGCTGGCCGGCGAGGAAGCGACGCGCGATAGGACCTACGACGCGCCCGGCGGGGCCTGTATCGTAAAATGAGACATGGTTTGCGGTTGCGTCACACCGGCGCAGTGTCTGGAGGAGTCGCGAGATCTATGCGCACCAGCTTTCATCAGGATGTCCAGCAGGTCGAAGAAGGAGTCGTGCGCCTTGGTGAGCTCGTCGAGCACCAGACGGAGCGTGCCGTTGAATCCGTGATACGCTCTGACGTCGCGCTGGCAGAGGAGGTCGTCGCCACAGATCGCGAGGTCAATAGGCTAGAGCACACAATTCTGGTGCGCTGCCTCAGCCTCATCGCGTTGCAGGCGCCGGTCGCGCGGGATCTGCGTGAGCTCACGACTATCCAGATGGTAGGACGTGAGCTGGAACGCATGGGCGACCACGCCGCGGATATCGCGAAACAGACGCTCCGCCGCACCGACGATGCTGAGACGCCCGAGAGTGACGAGCTCGCCGAGCTTGGCCGGCTCGTCGCGCGACAGGTGCATGACAGCGTGCGCGCGTTTCTGGATGCCGACGTTGGCTTCGCCCGCGAGGTGAGCGCGCGCGATGATGAGATCGACCACCGCTACCACCGCATCTTCGACACGTTGATCGCGTCCATGACACAGAATCCCAGCGAAGTCCCCGTCTCCACAAGCCTCCTATTCATCGCGCACCGCCTCGAACGCATCGCCGACCGTGCCACGAACATCTGCGAGCATGTGGTGTTCATGGTCACCGGCGATGTCGAGGAGCTGAACTAGGGACGCGGCCCTCTCCCCCTGACCCCCTCCCCCGGCTGACGCCGAGAGCGGGGGCAGCGAGACGCACGCGCTTTGCGCGGCATCGCTCTGGCTCGTCTCTCCCGCCGTCAGATGGGGGAGAGGCTGGGAGAGGAGGCCAGCCCGCGCCGTCGCACAGCACGCCGGAAGTACTATGCGAGCGACGTTTTCGCCGTCAACTTCGCTTCACCTTCATAGACGGCGGTCTGTCGCCGCGGTGCGTCGCTGCTTCACTCCATTCCCCGTGAGCCAACACAGACCCGTGGAGCATACAGGCACGCCCAGCCGCGCGGCGCCCCACCAGGCCCATTTTGTGCTACCGGTCTGTCCGCGTGCATCGACGCACGGTTCTCTCGCATGCCCGCCGTGAGACAGATCTTCTCCCCGCGCATGCCCAGTAGCCGGTGGACCCGCCACAATCGAGGACCACGCGCGAGTCGGATCAGGAAGAGAGGACGGCGACGATGACCCCATCCCTTCGCGGCGCCCAGACGGGCGCACACCGTGCGGACATGACGTTTCAGCCTCCGTGCGGCAGTGTGCATACGTGCCTGCCATATCGCGGCGAGCTGGCGCGGCACCATGTGATGACTGCCGACGGGCACCATGTCGTCGTCGCGACGAGTGAGCACGTTGGACGATCAGGCCACTACAGCACTGGCGTATATCCCGTGCAACAGGGCTACCTGGTCATGATCCGCCAGCCGCTCTATGAAGTCTCGTCTCCGGATGAGCGCGCAGCTGCCGAGCGCCACGAGCAGCTCGTCAAGGTCCTGGCCGAGGCTGGCCTCACGGTCGTGAAGGCGCAGCGGACGCTCGCGGCACGACGGCGAGCCGAGCGGCAAGAGGTGCATGCGCGCGGCGTGATCCATCTGCCGACGAGCATGCTGGGTTCTGTCCCTGCCAGCAGTGCGCCCGCAAGCATCTGAACCGTGGATCGCGCCGAGCGGAAGTCTACAGTCGCTCCCTCAAGCACTGACCGGTAAACGACCTGGGAACCTGCGCGATCTGTTCGGGCGTGCCCTCCGCGACCACCCTTCCGCCAGCCGCGCCGCCCTCCGGACCCAGGTCTATCACCCAATCGGCGGATTTGATGACGTCCAGATGATGTTCCACTACCAGCACCGTGTTGCCGGCATCCACAAGACGCTGCAGCACTTCCAGCAACTGAGCGACATCGGCCAGGTGCAAGCCAGTGGTCGGTTCATCGAGTAGATAGAGTGTGCCACCAGAAGCGCGGCGACCGAGCTCCTTCGCTAGTTTGACACGCTGTGCCTCACCGCCCGAGAGCGTCGTCGCGGGCTGCCCTAGTTGCAGATAGCCCAGGCCCACGTCGGCGAGCACCTGGAGGCGTGAACGGGCGGCGGGCACATCCTCAAAGAGCGCCAGGGCATCGTCGACGGTCAGATCGAGCACCTGGGAGATGTCAGCATCGCGATAGCGCACGGCGAGCGTCTCGCGGGTGAAGCGGCGTCCGGAGCAGGCCGGGCAGCGCACCTCCATGTCGGGCAGAAGCTGCATCGGCACCGTGAGCACGCCCATACCCTCGCAGCGCTCGCAGCGCCCGCCCGGCACGTTGAACGAGAAGTGTCGCGCGGTGAAGCCGCGACGCCGCGCCTCGGGTGTCGCGGCGAATGCCGCCCGGATCGGCGTAAACACGTCGGAATAGGTCGCGGCGTTCGAGCGCGGAATGCGGCCGATGTGCTCCTGGTCGATGGTGATGAGCTTCTCAATCGCCTCGGCGCCGTCAATCGCGTCGTGTTCGCCGGGGTTATCGCTCGCGCCGTAGAGCCGCTGGCGAAGCGCGCGATCGAGGATGTCGAAGACCAGTGTCGACTTGCCAGAGCCTGAGACACCCGACACGGCGACCAGCACGCCCAGCGGCAGACGCACGGTGAGATTCCGCAGGTTATGCGCCCGCGCGCCGCGGATGGTGAGGGCATCGTCGCCGACCGGGCGGCGGCGCTCTGGGATCGGAAGAGATGCCCGCCCGGCGAGATACGCTCCGGTGCGCGACTCGGGCTGCCGCATGACCTCGGCGGGAGTCCCCGCGGCCACCACCTGCCCGCCATGCGTGCCCGCGCCTGGGCCGAAGTCGACCACAAAGTCGGCGGCGGCGATCATGTCGAGGTCGTGCTCGATGACGACGACGGTGTTGCCCAGGTCACGCAGGCGGCGCAAGACGCCGATCAGCCGGTGTGTGTCGCGCTGGTGCAGCCCGATGGTCGGCTCGTCGAACACATAGAGCACGCCGCTCAACCCGGAGCCCAGCAACGAGGCCAGGCGCAGCCGCTGGGCCTCACCCGCCGAGAGCGTCGGCGAGGAGCGTTCCAGCGTCAGGTATCCGGCGCCGACTTCGACCAGCCGCGCGATGCCATCGCGCAGATTGACCAGAACCGGCTCGGCGACGCGCTGTCCATCTGGACTGAGTGCGGCGGGCAGATCGGCCACCCAGGCGCCGAGCGTTTCGAGCGGCAGGCGCGAGAGCGCAAGAATGCTCTGGCCGTCCACCGTCACGACCCGGCTCTCCGGTCGCAGCCGGGTGCCCTCGCAGTCCGGGCACGTCTGAATCACCAGGTAGTCTTCGAGCTTGTCGCGGTAGCCAGCCTCTCCGGCGTGCTCGGAGACATGCTCGGCGTAACGGCGTAGCAGGCTCGTGGCGATGCCTTCAAAGCGCCCTTGCCGAACGGTCGCTGGCGGCGCGACGTCTGGATAGTGGCGGCGAAAGCGCGGGCTCTCGACACCGTAGAAGAGCAGGTCGCGCTGTGCCGGCGTGTAGTCCTTGATCGGACCCGCGACATCGAATGTGAAGCCATAATGGGCGGCGGCAGCCTGGAGGATTGAACTGTTGTAGCTGATCTGAAAGGACTCCCAGCCAGCGACCGCGCCCTCGGCGATGCTCTTACGCTCGTCAACCAGACGCAACACGTCGGCCTGATGCACGACACCGAGACCGGTGCAGGTCGGGCAGGCTCCCTCGGGTTTGTTGAACGAGAAGTGCGCCATACGAATCTCGGGCACAGGCGCGCCACAGTGTGGGCAGGGAAACGTCTCATCTGGAGCCGCTACATCGCCATCTGCATCTTGCACGACCGCCCACTCGGCGTTGGCGGGGTCGAAGAGCGGCGGGACGTCGTGGCCACACGCCGGGCAGGGGCGATGGCCCAGCCGCGCGAACAGCACGCGCAGATACGTGTAGATGTCGGTGGACGTGCCGACCGTGGACCGTGGGCTGGTGTTGGTGAGATGTTGATCCACGCTGATCGAGGGGGACAGCCCGGTGATGGCCTCGACCGGGGGCTTCGCCAGCCCGAACGGCACAAGTCCGAGGGCTTCCAAGTACTGGCGCTTGCCCTCTAGGTTGAGAATGTCGAATCCGAAGGTGGACTTGCCTGAGCCGGAGAGGCCGGTCAGGACGACGAGTTGGTCCTTGGGGAGCGAGAGCGTGACGTTCTTCAGGTTATGCAGCCGGGCGCCACGAACGGTGATGTACGCAGTCATCTGACCTCCAGAGTCTCATTCAGCGAAGAACAACGCCGAGAGGTGCGTCCACACTGGCATGCTATAACCCTGGTGTCCTTAGGGAGGGTTGGAGACGCCACACGAGCCGGGCGTCAGCGACTCTCAGCGGGCTGCTCGCGCTTGAACCCGTCGATCAGCGCGATGATGGTGTGGGCGCGCTGCTCCTGCTCGGCGAGGGTGCTGAGCCAGCGGTCAGAGGCCAGACGCGCGTCTTCGTCGGGACGTGGGGTGTCGAGCGCGCGGCGCACGTCGGTGGTCTCCCCACGGTCGAGCTGGATCAGCATCCGCAGAATGGCGGCGATGCTGTATCCCGATCGCGAGAGCATGCGGATCACACGCAGGCGGTTGATTTCCGCCGCCCTGTACTGCCGATAGCCGTTGACGGGGTTGCGCGGCACGTCGATCAGCCCGTTGCGGTCCCAGTTACGCAGCATATCGATCGTCACGCCGAGCACCCGCGCGACCTGCCCGATCGTGAGCGGTCGCATGCTCGGCTCCGCAAGCTCGCCCGACGCCCACCGTTCGAGCAACTCGGCGGCTTCCTCGGCCTGGTCGCGCTCGGCCCGCACGAGCGCCAGGTGACTATAGGCAAGTTCCAGCGCCTCACGCAGGTCACCGCTCCGCGTCACCTGGATGATGTGTACGCCGAGCTGGCGGATAGCTTTACCGGGATACCGGCTGCCATAGACCACGTGCGCCAGGCGCAGACAGTCGAGGTGGTGCTGTGTGAACTGTCGGTAGCCCGATGGAGTGCGCACGACCGGAGGCAAGATGCCGCGATCCACGTAGCGCCGCACGGTGTTGGGATGAACGCCAACCGCCCTGGCCAGATCGGAGGTCCGCAGGTAGCTCACGCGCGACCGACTCCCCCAAGAGGTTCATTCCTAGAACTTAGGGCTGCTCGACAGCACACGGGCGGGTATGCCGAGAAGCCAGCGTTAGGGAACGATGCTCCACTCAGATGGCAGCTCATACGGCAGCAGGCGGATGCTGAGGAACTTGCCGTTGTGAAAGTTGACCTCGCCCGACCGTGCCAGCGGCTCGTAAGTATTCTCAATCTGCACGATGCGTTTGGCAATGAGGTTGAAGATGATGATACCCGCCCGCACCGGACGCAGGCTGGCCTCGCGGGTCACCGGGTCGAGCACCCGGAACGCCGAGATGTCGCGCGGCGGCACGGTATCGAGCTGGCGGTGGATGACACTCAGGTTGTCAGGGAGATTATGCTCGTCAAAGACCGCAAGGCCTGCCAGCACGTGCGAGCGCAAGCCGCGATCGTAGCGGGTGCAGGCGTCGAGCAGGTCACCTAGCGAGTTCGGGTCTGACGCGCACGCGGCAGTCAGTGCGACCGCCGCCGAGCAATGCGCCACGAAGCTGACCGTTCCGTGGACATCGACCACGGTCATGCGCATGACGTCCAAGCACGACTCCTTTGCTATGTCCATCCTGAATAGTGCTGCTGAGATGACGCTCTCCTGCACGTCCCATGCGAAGTCCCGCTAGACCGGCGCGGAGGCGTCCGTCGCGTCGGTGCCCGAGGCCACACCGGCCTGACTCGTGCCGATCTGGCGCATGCCCTCGGCGATCATCTCGGGCAGGCGCGCGTCGGCAGCCTGCATCCCCACGCGGATCGCGTTCTTGATCGCTTTGGCCTTCGATCGCCCGTGCGAGATGATCGAGACGCCGTTCACGCCCAGCACCGGCACGCCGCCGTACTCTTCATAGTCGAGCTGCTTGCGAACGCGATCGAACGCGCCCTTGGCGAGCAGCGCGCCGACGGCGGAGATGGGACTGGCGGTGAGCTCTTGCCTGAGCGTCCCGAGGATCATCTTGCTCAGGCCCTCGCTCGTCTTGAGGATGACGTTGCCGACAAAGCCGTCGCAGACGACCACGTCCACGGTGCCCGCGTTGATGTCGCGTCCTTCGACATTACCGATGAAGTTGAGTCCGGCACGCGGCGCGGCGTCGCGAATCAGCTGGTGCGCCTCCTGCGTGAGTTGGTCGCCCTTGGTTTCTTCCTCACCGATCGAGAGCAGCCCCACACGTGGACGCGCCATGCCAAAGGCGCTCTGCGCATAGGCCGAGCCCATCAGCGCGAACTGCAGCAGATACGAGGGCTTGCTGTCGGTGTTCGCACCCATATCGAGCACGATCGTCTTCGAGCCGCCAGCCGCCGGAAGCACGCCGGCGAACGCAGGCCGCTCGATGCCGCGGATGCGCCGCAGCGTGAAGAGCGCGGCCGCCATCACCGCGCCGCTATTGCCGGCAGAGACGGCGGCCGCGGCCTTGCCGTCGCGCACGAGCTCGTGGGCGAGCGTGATGCTGTTGCGCTTCTTCGCGCGCACCGCCTCCGCGGGGTGCTCGTCCATGCCAATAACTTCGTCGGTATGCACGACCTCCAGGTCGAGGCCCGCCGTGTTATGGCGCGCGAGCTCCGCCCGAATGGCCTGCTCGGGGCCGACCAGCAGCACGCCGATCGCATACTCGCGCGCCGCCTGCACTGCCCCCGCCACGATCTCGGCCGGAGCGTAGTCGCCGCCCATCGCGTCGAGCGCCACTCGTCGCGGCGCCGTAACCGTCCCGGTTGAGCGTTCCGTCTCCGCCACGCTCGCTTCCCCCTCTGCTCAGTCGGGACGCCCAGCCGCATCCCGCGATAGACCGTCTGCCCGCTAGCCAATCGTCTGCTTGATGAGATACACGAGCTGATTCAGGTCGAACGGCTTGGTCACGATCTCCACCACGCCCAGCGACTGATACTCCGCTTCCTCCTGCTTGGCCTCGGCGTGCGCGGTGACAACGATCACGGGAATCTTCGCGGTGTCTGGATTCATGCGCAGCAGCATCAGCTCATCCTTGCCCTCGAGATACGGCATCATCAGGTCGAGCAGGATGAGATCGGGCTCGCGGCGCAATACCTCGTCGTAAAAGCGAAGACTCTGGACCGCCTGATAGGTTTCGTAGCCCTCTTCCGAGAGGGCTTGAGTGAGGAGGTCTGCGATGGACACGTCATCGTCGGCGACAAGAATCTTCTTCAAAGGGGTACCCATCCTTCACGCGCGTTTTGACCACCCGGCCGGCGCCGGGCTCTGCTGGTGGAGTGTGTGCATCCTGCACGATGAGACTCGGAGCCGAACGGCATCCACAGGACCAGAGGCGTGCATCACGAGGTACGAGCCGCGCACACACGTCCACCCAGCGAGCTCTATCGGAGGAAGACGCTGTTGAGTATGGGTATTGTACACTGCCGGTGGACACACCGCCAATGCCCATCTCATCTCAAACTGCATGTCGCACAGTTCGCGCGCCTCATCCGATCGCGGCACGCAGACGCGCGAGGCCAGCCGCCACGCCCGCTGGGTCACCATATGCGGCGGAGCCCGCCACCAGCACGGTCGCGCCTGCCCGCACGACGAGCGGCGCCGTTTCGGCGTTGATGCCGCCATCCACTTCCAGGTCGCAGCGCAGCCCGCGCTGATCGATCATCGCCCGCAGACGCTCGATCTTCGGCAGCATGCTGGGGATGAACTGCTGGCCGCCGAAGCCGGGGTTGACGGTCATACACAGCACGAGCTCCACATCGCCCAGGATCTCCTGCAGCATCGAGAGCGGCGTCGCCGGATTGAGCGCGACGCCCGCCCGCTTTCCCGCCGCGTGAATCTGCTGCACGGTGCGGTGCAGGTGCGGCGAGGTCTCCTGATGCACGATGATGATGTCCGCACCGGCACGGGCTAAGTCCTCGACGTAGCGCTCAGGCTCGACGATCATCAGGTGCGCCTCGATGGGGAGCGTGGTATGCCGCCGCACCGCCTCGACCACGAGCGGCCCCATCGTGATGTTGGGCACGAAGCGGCCATCCATCACATCTACCTGCAGACGGTCCGCCCCACCCGCTTGCGCCTCTTCCACCTGCTGGCCCAGC
>CAYRVF010000049.1:0-34316 GCA_964427535.1 uncultured Ktedonobacterales bacterium | reverse complement strand
CGGCGGTGGCCTCGGCACGGCGACGATCATCGAGCGGTTGTAATGCAGGGGCGGTCCCCCTCCCCCTTACCCCCTCTCCCGGCGTGAGCCGGGGGAGGGGGAATGGACGCGAGCGCGCACAGCGCGCCGCGTGCGGCTCTGGCTCCCCTCTCCCACCTGACGGTGGGAGAGGGATCGGGGGAGGGGGCCAGCCGGCTAGCGGGCCGCACCACTCGGCTACTAGCGCTGGAACCAGTTTTGGAACTGCATCATCAGCGTCATGTCGCCGTTGACTTTGATCTTGCCGCTCATGAAGGCCGAGACTGCGTTGACCTCGCCGCGCAGTATCTTGAGCCAGTCGTCGGAGTCGACGTTGACTGTCGCGTTCGGGTTCTCCGCGGGTCCCTCGTGGTAGCTCATCGTGCCGTTGTTCACTGTCATGGCCCAGGTGCCGGGCTCATTGCCGCTGAAGTCGAACTGAATGGTCTTGTTCACGCCCTGCGTCTTATCCGGCAAGAAGACCGACTGCAGGCCAGCGAATGAGTTCGGGATCGAATCGAGCGAGGGTGTCTCAGCCATGCGACATGCCTCCGATTGGGGCTCCCTGGATTGCCGCAGGCGGCGCCCGCCTGTGCTTCAGTGCGTGAAGGACAAGGAGCCACTGGGCCAACGATAGCACAAAGCACAGTGACGTGCTATGTAGCCAGCGGCAACCAGACAGCCGTTGGGGAGGTACCGCTCAGGGGCGTGAAGTAAGGCGCGCTGGGGCGGCTGCTAGCGGCCGAGAAGCGCATGTGACCCGCTAGTCGCGAGGAAGCTGCTAATCCCGTTCAGGACGAACTGGGCCGCGACGGCCGCGAGCAGCATGCCGAGCACGCGCGAGAGCACAAGGATGCCGGTCGTGCCAATACGCTTCTGGATGCGCACGCTGAGCAGCATCGTGCCCCAGGCAGCGGCGAGCGTAAGCGCGGCGGCGGCGGCGATGGCGAAGAGATCGAGCGGGCGCATGTCAGCGTTGCTGACGAGCAGGATGATGGTCGTGATGGTGCCGGGACCTGAGATCATCGGAATCGCCAGCGGGAACACGCTGACATCTTCGCGCGATCGCGCCTCGCGCGCCTCGCGCGGCGTCTCGCGTGTGCCCGACTGACGGCCAAAGAGCATGTCGATGGCGACCAGAAAGAGCAGAATGCCGCCCGCGATGCTGAATGCCTCCGGCGTGACACCGAGTGCGGCGAAGATGAGCCGCCCGAAGATGCCAAAGACGGCGACCACGCCAGCCGCGATGAAGATGGCGCGGCTGACTGCGACGGCGCGCGCCTCCGGCGTGTAATTGGCGAGCAGCGCCAGCACGACGGGCACCAGTCCGACCGGGTCGATAACGGTGAAGAGGGCGACCAGTGCCTTAATGAAGAAGAGCATTGTCGATCTCGCCTCACCATTCGTCGTAAAATGGGCTCTCGCCGGACACGCAAAGAGTGCCGCCACCACACCATCGCGGTGACGGCACACACATTACTTCAATAAGTATAGCACGTGGACCCGTGACTCTGCGAACCCGTTGACCAACCGAGTGTATGATGCTACTATACCGCCACCACAATGATCGGTCGCTCACGACGGTCTGTGAGATTTGAAGTCGGCACGGCGTAGTGTCAGTAAGTCTGTCTGCGCAACACTACTTGGTTGTGTTTGCCAGCAGGGCATCATGGCGGGTTCCCTCTTAACCCGCTAGTTCTGGCTGACGACAATTTCGTTCTGTCAGCGAAGGAGCACACAGTCCTATGCACCACCAGCACTTGCTCCGGGCGCTCTCTCGGACCGCGATCGCGGGTGTCGCGGTTACGATGATCGGTGCGGGCCTCGCGGCCTGCGGTTCGAGTAGCTCCGGCAGCACCGGCGGCACGATTTTCCTCGCGACCGATCTTCCGGTGTCTGGCACAGACGCGGGCGTTGGCCTGCCGACTCAGTATGGCGCGGACCTGGCGGTCTCGCAGAACAGCGACCTCGGCCACGGCTATAAGCTCTCGATCGTCCACAAGAACGACGAAGGCACAAACGGCCCTGACGGCTCGGTCGGCGCGGCGAACATCCAGTCACTCGTCTCGAACGCCCAGGTGATGGCAGTCGTCGGCCCGTTCAACAGTGGCGTCGCGAAGCTGGAGATTCCGGTCGTGAACTCCGCGGGCCTCGTCCTGATCAGCCCGACGAACACGAACCCTGGCCTGACCAAGGAGCAGTACGCGGCGGCGAACGGCATCAACTTCCAGCAGCTGCACCCGAGCGGCAAGCCTGAGGCGTACTTCCGCATTCCGGCCACCGACGACGTGCAGGGCAAAGTGGACGCTATGATCGCCTCGCAGCAGCTCAACGCCAAAACGGCGTACGTCATCGACGACAAGACCACGTACGGCAAGGGCCTGGCGACCTTCTTCACGAACAACTTCAAGTCCGATGGCGGCACGATCGTCGGCAGCCAGGAGATCGACGCCAACCAGACCAGCAACTTCCCCTCCGTAGCGACCGACATCATCAGCAAGCACCCTGATGTCGTCTTCTTCGGTGGTGTGACGTCTGGCGGCGGCGGCGCCCTTAAGGCCGATCTGGTCTCGGCGGGCAGCAACATCCCAATGGTGGGCGGCGACGGCATCGCAGACGACCCGGCCTGGCTGAAGACCGCTGGCAATGGCGCGGTGAACACATACGGCACGGTTGCCGCGCCTGAGGTGACAGCGCTGACCGGCTCGGCGGCCTCGAAGTTCAAGTCCGACTACACCACGTTCGTCGCTGGCAAGACCGACAACGACCTGCTCCCGTACAGCGCTCAGGCGTATGATGCCGCGATGATCGAGATCACCGCGATCAAGGACATCATCAACTCGGGCGGCTCGGTTACGCGGTCGGCGGTGCGCGATCAGGTAGCGAAGATCAACTACAGCGGCCTGACGGGTCAGATCTCGTTCGACTCGAACGGTGACAACTCCGGCCAGAAGGTCTTCAGCATCTACTTCGTAGACAACTCCGGCAAGTGGGCCTACAAGGGCCAGGCTCAGGGCTAGCACCTGTCGCTTGACTTGGCACGGAGTACAGACCATACTACGTGCAATCGCGGAGCAGGCTTCACCCGTGAAGCCTGCTCCGTGTCGCAGTGACGTGAATCAAGCCGCCACCGCAAGAAGGGACAGGACGCTATGCTCGTGGTCGCCTCAACGGCCGCCGCTGGGAGTAGTATCTTCTTTCAGCAGATTGAGAATGGCATCACGCTCGGCGCGATTTACGCCCTGGTCGCGCTAGGGTACACACTCGTCTATGGCATCATCGAGCTGATCAACTTCGCGCATGGCGATGTCTTCATGTGGAGCACCATCGTCACCCTCGCCGTCGTCGAGGCGCTGCACTTTACTGGGCCGATTACCGGCATCGCGCTGATTGGCGTATTGATCTTCCTCCTCGTGATTGGTATGGGTGTCTCCGCCGGCATCAACGTGACCATCGAGCGCGTGCTCTACAAGCCGCTGCGGAAAGCTCCTCGCCTTGCTCCCCTCATTGCCGCCATCGGCGCCTCGTTCATCCTCGAAACGGTGGCGCAGCTCTGGCGTGGCAGCCAGTTCATCGGCTTTCCAGCGATCTTCCCGCGCGCGTTCATTCAGATCGGCGGCGTCAAGATTAGCGCGCTGGATATCTTCGTCATCCTGTTCGCTGTCGCGCTCATGGTCGGTCTGGAGCGCATCATCCGTCTCACTCGCATGGGGCGGGCGATGCGTGCGACGGCTCAGGACCCTGAAGCTGCCTCGCTCATGGGCGTGAACGTCAATCGCACGATCACGACGACGTTCCTGATCGGCGGTGCGCTGGCGGGCGCCGCGGGCGTGGTGTACAACATGTGGGTCGGGCAGGTCTGGTACTTTACCGGCTTCCAGCTCGGTCTGATCGCGTTCACGGCAGCCGTCCTGGGTGGCATTGGAAATATCAACGGCGCTGTGCTCGGAGGCTTCCTCATCGGGCTGATCCAGACACTCGCCGTACAGTATCTTCCAAGCGGGCTCCAGTGGAGTCTGCCGGTTGTCTTCGCTATCCTCGTCTTGATCCTGGTGGTGCGCCCGTCCGGGCTGCTTGGCCAGCAGGTGCCGGATAAAGTGTAGCGAGGAGAGACGGTCATGTCTGTGAAATCACAAGCTCGGCCGGGTGGTATGAAGGCTCTGCGTGAGCGTCTCGACGGCACCAAGATTGCCGGTCGGTCACTCGGGTGGTATCTGACAGGCTGGCGCCTGGGGCTGATCATCCTCGCGATTGTCGTCCTGTACCCGATTCTCGGCGGCGACCAAAGCATCGAGGTGACGGCACTCTCCGTCGGCATCTACGTGTTGCTGGCTCTTGGCCTGAATATCGTGGTCGGCTACGCTGGTCTGCTCGACTTGGGATATGTCGCGTTCTTCGTCGTCGGTGCGTACACGATGGCGGTATTCTCCAGCGGAAGCATCTACGACGCGAACTTCAACGCGAAATTCTTCGCCGCATGGCCGTTCTGGTTGATTCTGCCGGTAGGCGCAATCATCGCGGCCTTCTTTGGCGTCTTGATTGGCGCGCCGACACTGCGTCTGCGCGGCGACTATCTGGCCATCGTGACGTTGGGCTTTGGCGAAATCTTGCCCGAGGTCTTTAAGAACGTGCCCTACTTCAACTCCGTTCAGGGCATGACGGCATCTCCGCCAGGCGATATCGGACCCATCACCTTCTCCGATCCGCTCAATCACATGTGGTTTTACTACCTGGTTGTGCTGATCGTCGCGCTCGTGATTCTCGGCGTGACATCGCTCCGTGACTCCAGTCTGGGGCGCGCGTGGATCGCCATCCGCGAGGACGAGACCGCCGCCGCCGCCTCCGGGGTCAACCTGGTGCGGACGAAGCTGCTGGCGTTCGCCCTCGGCGCGACGGTCGGCGGCATCGCAGGCGTGCTAAGCGGCGCGATCTTCACCGCGGTCGAGCCAAATCAGTTCAGCTTTCAGGTCTCGATCAGCGTGCTCGTCATGATTGTGCTTGGCGGCCTGGGCAGCATTCCGGGCGTCATTCTGGGCGCCATCATCCTGCGCTTCTTGGACGTGTATCTGCTCGGCCAGATCAACGGCGTGATCCAGGGGAGCGCGGTGGTGCAGTCGAGTGGCTCGCCGCTGCATTTCCTCGCCAACTTCGACTTCAACACCAGCAAATACCTGATTTACGGGTTGATTCTGGTGATCATGATTCTCGTGCGGCCGCAGGGCCTCATCCCCGACGTTCGCCGGAAGCGCGAGCTCGAAGGTATCGGCGCGGCGCCGGAAGCCATGTCGGCCGTGAGCATGTTCGAGCAAGAGGTCGAAGGGGTGAGCGACAGCGCGGAGGCCGCGACAGAAGCCGAGTTCACCGGCGCGGGCTCCGACGCGATGGGGCGGGAGGAATAGTTCATGGCCAGCGAAACTCCGCTCCTCGAAGTGCGGGCGTTGAAGAAGTCGTTCGGAGGCCTCTCCGCCGTGGACGGCGTCGACATTCAGGTGATGCCGCGCCAGATCTATAGCATCATCGGCCCCAACGGCGCAGGCAAGACGACCGTCTTCAACCTGATCACGGGCATATACGGACCCACCTCCGGTGACATTCTGCTCAGCGGAACTTCCATCGCGGGGCTCTCGCCTGACCGTGTCTTGCGGCGCGGCATCGCCCGCACATTCCAGAACATCCGTCTGTTCAGCAATATGACAGTGCTGGAAAACGTGCTCGTCGGCCAGCACGTGAAGTTCCCCCGCGACCTGGGGTCCATCCTCTTGCACCTGCCGAACTATCGCGCCGCTGAGCGAGCTGCCGAAGGTCGCGCGCTGGAGCTGCTCTCGTTCTTCGGGCCATCGCTCGTCAGGCTCAAAGATGAGTACGCGCTGAACCTGTCCTACGCCGACCGCCGACGTGTCGAGATCGCGCGTGCGCTGGGCTCGAATCCGAAGATGTTGTTGCTGGACGAGCCGACGGCGGGCATGAACGACGCCGAGACAGCGCAGGCCATCGACTACATCAAGCAGCTCCGCAATGACCTCGGGCTGACGATTCTGTTGATCGAGCACAAGCTGCAGGTGACGATGGGCATCTCGGACTACATCGCGGTGCTCGACTACGGCAGAAAGATCTCTGAGGGCGTGCCGGCGGTGGTGCAGCGTGATGAACGCGTCATCGAGGCGTACCTCGGACGGAAGGCAGCGGTGGAGTAGACCTATGCTATCGCTACAAGACGTCGATACGTACTACGGACCGAGCCAAGTGCTCAAGGGCGTCACCGTCGAGGTGAACCAGGGCGAGATCGTCTGCCTGCTCGGTGCGAATGCGGCCGGCAAGACGACCACGATGAAGACCATCTTCGGCATCGTCAAGCCCCGTCATGGCGAGGTGCTGTTCGAGAACAAGCGCATCGATACGGCAACTACCGATGACATCATCAGTCGTGGGCTCTCGCTCGTCCCAGAGGGCCGCCGCATCTTCTCGCGCATGTCGGTGCGCGAGAACCTGGAGATGGGCGCGTACATGCAGAACGACCGCTCCGTCATCGCGGAGGGCATCGAGCGAGTGTATGCGCTTTTCCCGCGCCTGAAGGAGCGCGACAAGCAGATCGGCGGCACGATGTCTGGCGGTGAGCAGCAGATGCTGGCGATCGCACGCGCGCTGATGTCGCGTCCGCGACTCATCTGCATGGATGAGCCGTCGATGGGCCTCTCGCCGATTCTAGTGCAAACCGTTTTCGACACCATTCAGGAGATTCGCAAGCAGGGCACCACGATCTTCCTGGTCGAGCAGAACGCGTTCATGGCGCTCAACATCGCCGACCGCGGCTATGTGCTGCAGCAGGGGCAGATTGTGCTCACCGATTCGGCCAAGAACCTGTTAGAGAACGACATCGTGCGCAGCGCATATCTAGGCGCGTAGGCGTCGAGAGCATGCGTATTGTCTTTTTTGGCGATAGTCTCACTGAGGGTGTAGTCGGCGCCTCGTATCTCGCGGTGTTGCGAACGCTTGTCGCGCGTCAGCCGGAGCTACGAGGCGCCGAGCTTGTGAACGCGGGTGTGGGCGGCGACACTGTGCTCAACCTGGCGCGCCGCATTCCGACCGACGTGGTGCCGCTGGCGCCCGACGCGGTCGTCGTGCTCGTGGGCTCCAACGATGCGACGACCCTATTGACGCGCCGGTCGCTGACGCTGTCGTCGTTCCGCACGCGCCGCTACTTTCGCGGCGAGAAGCGTATCCGGGGAGCCGTGACGCCAGGACGCTTCGCCGACGGGCTACGCGTGGTGGTAGACGAGTTGGCGGTGCGCACGCGCGCGCGGATCGCCCTCTGCACGCCACCACTGCTGGGCGAACGCATGGACACCCGCACCTGGCGCGTGCTCGACGAGTATGTCCGCGCCGTCCGGTCAGTCGCGCAGGATCGGACATGTGACCTCATCGACGTGCATGCGGACTTCGCGCGCGCTCTCTCTCAACCTGTCCCACCCCGCGTACCTAGTCCGCTAGGCGAGCTGCGCGCCCGGCTGCTGCCGCTCACCGACTACGAGGCGATGGCGCGACTGCGCGGAACGCGCTACGTTTTCGATGACGTACATTTCACCGCGGCAGGCGCTGAGGTCGTCGCGGCGGCCATGCTCCGATGGCTGGTCGCGACGGGCCGACGCCTTGAAACTGCCGACACTACGCGGCAGGCACATATCTGACTGGAAGCACGAGAGGCGGCGAGGCGAGTATGGAGAGCTACATCTGCGTCACCTGCGGTACCGAATATCCACCGAGCGCGCAACCCCCAGCGCGATGCCCCATCTGCGAGGATGACCGGCAGTATATCGCGCCGAACGGGCAGCAGTGGACGACGCTCGCCGAGTTACGCGCCACGCATACCAACTCGTTCACGGACGTCGGGCCGGGCGTGACAGGCATCGTGACGGAGCCCGCATTCGCCATCGGTCAGCAGGCGCATCTCATTTCGACGCCCAACGGCAACGTGCTGTGGGACTGCCTGAGCCTGCTCGACGAGGCGACCGTGGCCGAGATCGAGCTGCGCGGCGGCATCACCGCGATTGCCATCTCGCACCCACACTTCTACTCCTCGATGACTGAGTGGGCGCGCACGTTCCGCGCGCCGATTTATCTGCATGCCGACAACGCACGGTGGGTGCAGTATCCCAACGAGATGCTGCGCTATTGGGCCGACGAGACGGCGGCGCTCATCCCGGACATGACGGTGGTACGCTGCGGCGGGCACTTCCCCGGAAGCACCGTGCTGCACTGGGCGGAGTCCGAGAGCGGCGAGGGCGCGCTCTTCACCGGCGATACCATTCAGGTAGTGAGTGACCGGCGCTGGGTGAGCTTCATGTACAGCTACCCGAACCTTATCCCGGTGAGCGCGGCGGTCGTCCAGCACATCGTCGCGGCGGTCGAGCCGTACCAGTTCGCGCGCCTCTACGGCGGCTGGCGCGGCCGCGTGGTCTACCCCGACGCGAAGGGCGCCGTGCGCCGCTCGGCCGACCGCTACATTGGCCACCTGCGCGACGAGCGCTGGCCGTAACTCACAGAGTAGGTATCGCATTCTCTCGCGCCCGTAGAAGAGAGTTGCCAACAGCGAACGATGTAGAATCGACTAACCGGCTGCGCGAAGACATGCCTCTACGACCTGTAACTGCAGACGCAACGCCGTATTGAGTGTCAGCTTGCACCTATGAGCAGTTCGAGGTTGGTCGCACCGCTAGTGGCTGTCGTCCTGCTCGCTGAGAAGCTTGACGATGACGCTCGACATGGCGTCGGCCCATCGGTCGTAGAACCGCCAGAGGAAGGGATCAACCGGCCGCGGTGCGCCGAAGTAGCCCTGCGGCGTAATCCGGCGCGCGACTTCACCGCCGTGCCGCCATTCCGCCAGATCGTTGGGGCCAAGATGCGTCGGCTCCAGTTGGGTGAGCGCCGTGTAGTCGACCAGTTCCGCAAACCAGCGCATGATGAGCGCGGTTTCAGTCTCTTCCGCGTGTACGCCCAGGTCACCCGAGAGTGTCAGTCCCTCCATGAGCGGCTGCCCGGCGAAGACACCCAGCACTCCCAGCCCGGCCGCCGACTTCGTCTCGAGGCGACCCGCCACAAAGTCGTTGGCCAGCAGCACGACGCCCGTGTGGCCCTGCTGGCGTTGGTGCTCGACGACCTCGACGAGCATTTGATTTTGCGCCAGGTCGCCGTGGTGGTTCACGATAAACACGCGGGTGAACCCATCGGTCGCCAGCGAGTCGAGAATGTCGGTGTGCAGCGCACGGGCGGTTTCGGGGCGGGTGCGGAACGTGCCCGGAAACGCGCTCGTGACCGCGTTGACCCCCCAGTAGACCGGCGGAGCAATCAGAGCCTCGACGCCGCGTAGCTCCAACGCGCGCTTTGTGAGCCGGCTGAGGAGGTAGGCGCCATAGGCGTCGGTACCAAGGGGCAGATGCGGCCCATGTTCCTCAATTACCCCGGTCGGCAGGATGACGCAGGCCCCGCGCTCCGCAGCAGCCGCCACTTGCGGATACGTGAGGTCAGCCATGGTATCGGCGAAGATCGAGTATCCAAAGGACATACGGTCACTCCTCTATGACAAATCCCGAGGCCCCGAGACGCCATTGCGTGCGGCCTTTAATCCTCGGGCAGGTTCGCCAGGAACTCGAGGACGGCGTTGGCGGCCCGCTCGCCGCTTTCCATCGCGCCGTTGATGCTGCTCGACTGAGTGTACTCACCCGCGAGGAAGAGGCCCGTGGTGGAGGTGGTGACGGCTGGCAGCGCGGCGAAGACGCCCGGCGGCTGCTTGAACTGCGCGAACGGGATGCGATACGTCGCGACGTGGCGCAGCTTCGAGAGGTCTTTGCCGGGGAACCAGGGCGCCATCTCCGCCTTGCAGCGCTCGGCGAGGGTGGTGTCGTCCAGCGCCGGATTGCCGAGCACTGTGACCGAGAGCAGATGCTGTCCGGCGGGAGCATAGGCGGCGGAGATGTTCGTGAGCTGGACGGCGTTGTTGACGAAGGCGTCAGGGTTGGCGTTGAGCAAAATCTTCTGGCCTTTGTACAGGCTCTCGGTCGTGCCGAAGTAGACACACGTGACGCCCAGCGGCTCGCTCGGCATGCTCTGGCCCGTCAGCCGCTCGGCGGAGGGCGCGTCAGTCGCGATGACGACCGCATCACCCTGCATCTCCTCGCCGCCGGTGAGGGTGACGCCGACCGCGCGTCCATCGGCTTCGACGATGCCTTCCACGCGCGTCTGCAGGCGCAGGCTGCCTTCTGGGAGCTTCGCGGCGAGCTGATCGGAGATCGCGCCGATACCCGATTCGGGCACGACAGTGTTGCCACTGGCGAGCATCTTGAAGGTGAAGAGGAACATGCGGGCGCTCGTCGAGAGCTGGCGGTCAAGGAAGATGCCGCCGTAGAAGGGGCGCGCGAAGTTGTCGATGAAACCGCGGTCACTGAAATGGCGCCTTCGCAGCTCGTCATAGGTGGTCTTGTCGCCCGTTTTGAGTCCGCGCAGCTTGCCGGTGAAGATGGCGTCGAGCGAGCGTGAGCGGGCATACCGACGGAGACGCAGCGTGCGGAGCTTGTCGCCGAATGTCAGCAGACGGTTCCCCAATGTCGGGAAGAGCAGCGTGGGACGGCGGAAGGGGTCTCCGATCTCCTGCCATGCGCCATCACGGATGAGCACCGCGCCCGGTGAGAACTTCCGCGGACGCAGCGCCGCGATGTCGAGATGGCGCGCGGCGGCTGGGTATGCGGTGAAGAGCACCTGAAATCCACGGTCGAGCAGGAATCCTTCGGCGCTGGCATCCGTGCGAACGCGCCCGCCGACTGCATCCGACGCTTCAAGCACCCGCACGTCGTGGCCGACTTCCGTCAACACCTTAGCGCATGTCAGTCCGGCAAGCCCCGCTCCCACAACCAGGATCATCGTCCCTCCCCAAGCTCACTGGCCCGACGTCGTGTCTCCGGATGCATCAGCTTCATCCGCACCATGCTAACACACGGCGTCCCACGTTTCGAGGCGAGGTTCCGTCTCCATGCCTGGTGGATGCTCTACAGCACCTTCCACCATTTCGAGCGGCGCTCGCGTTGTTCGCGCTCGTGCGCCTCTTCCTCCGCCCGCAGGCGCTCTTCCGCCTCGCGCAGGAATACCGCCTCTTGCTCGGGTTGGGGGAATACCGCGGAACACGCGACGCAGGTTTCCGCAGTGAGAGGGTTTTCCGCGCCGCACCACTCGCAGATACGGTGCGTCTGTGGCGGCGCCGCCGTGGCGCTCTCCACTTCCGAATGCGACGCAGTCTCGCCGGGGATCGTCGTTTCGTCAGGCCCAACGCTCGGAGCTGGCGAGGCCTCATCGTCCACGACATCGACCGGCTGCTCGTCCGGCGCCTCTTGTGGCAGCAGCGGCACCGTCGCGGCGGCTGGGTCGCCCAGGGCGGCGGCGTCGAGTGGTGAGCCGCAGTCCGCGCAGAAGCGCGCGCCGGGCTGGATCGACGCGCCGCACGTGGGACAGGGCTCGTGCGCGGCGAGTTGGTCTTCGGAATGCTCCATGACGTTCCCCTATTGTGGCGGTCTGGGTAGCCTACCAGAGCGGATTGAGCACCAGCCCTGTCAGCAGCTTCGGGTAGAAGTACGTCGACTTTTGCGGCATGCGGTCGCTCGCCTTGGCTACGTCGCGGATCCCGGCGGGCGGTGTAGGTCGCAGCAGCAATGCCAGCCGCGCTCCGTCAGACCCCGACGCGACCGCTGACGCTGCCTGTGCCGGGTCACGGGTGTAGGTGATATACTCGCCCGCCCGCACCGCGTCGCCGGTGATGCCGAGGCCGTCGCGCAGAACCAACTCGTGCAGCACGGCTACATCCAGCCCGCGCCAGGCGTCCGAGCCTCCCACGTCGTCTCCCGAGCGTGACGACATAGCAGCCGCTCCCTCCGGCCGCAGGCGCAAGAGGTAGGCGCGCTCTGGTGATATCAGCACAAACGCGGGCGTTGTCTTGTTGGTGTCCGCGAGCGTGTCGGCCCATGCGTCGACATCCCCCTCCAGCGGCGTCACCTCGAACCAGGGCTCAAGCGCCGGGAGCAACGCGTCGATGCGTGCCTGATCGACGTCGCGCAGGATGCGGTGGGTCGGCAGCACGACCAGGCCGGGGTCCTCCAGCGCGGAGAGGCCCATCAGCGTGAAGTTCGCGGCGTCGTCCACGAGCAGCTCTTTGTGCGCCTCGCGTACCTCGTCGCGATACGTTAGCGCCGTCTCGTAGCGGTGATGGCCATCGGCAATGTAGAGTTGCCGCTGCACGAAGAACGTCGAGACGCGTGTGGCCAGCGCCTCGTCATCGACAACCCAGAACCTGTGCTCGACACTGTCGTCATCGTTAAACATGGCGGCCGGAGACGAGGACCGCACGGCGTCGAGCGCCGCCGCGAGATCGCCGTCGGGATCGTCGTAGAGCGCCATGATCGGGCTGAGATTGGTCGCGCAGGCGCGGGTGAGCTTGAGCCGGTCGTCCTTGGGCTTGCTCAACGTACGCTCGTGTGGCAGGATGATGCCCGCTCCCCAGGGCTCCAGGCGTACCCGCGCGAAGAGCGTTTGTCGGGTATAGCTCTTGCCTCCGGCGCTGAATCGCTGCTCATCGAGATAGAGCGCGGGGGCATCCTGACGCAGCACGCCCGAAAGCCGCCACTCGGCGTACGTCATCGCGGCGCGCGTATAGCGATTATTGAGCTCGTCGTCGCCGGGCTCCTCGCGCCCCAGCTCCAGGCGGATCACATTATGTGGACTGCGCTCGTAATAGCGCTCCTGCGCCTCCGGCGAGATGACATCGTACGGAGGGCAGACCAGCGCGGCGAGATCCGCCTGCGCCGTATATCGGAAGCCTGGCATTGGCCGTACGTCCGCCATGTATACCTACTCTCCTCTATCGTCGGTATGACAGGTATATGTCCGATGCGATGCGCATCATGAGCTTTCACGATTGAGACGCCACTTGCTGCTCTGTAGGGGTGAGGCACGCTTCACCCGCGCCCCTGCGACGTGCTCGCCCAACCGGGGCGTCTTCCGCTGCACAGTATAGCAGCACACAGCGAGGGGAGTCGCGTGCATCGTGGGAGCCGTCGCGGATATGCTAGTCGACGTCGCCGCCGAGATACGGCACAGGCGAGAGCAGGAACCAGCAGTCGCGGCGCTCCGGCGCGAGTGAGGGGTCAGTCGCGGTGGGCCTGTGCAGGTACAAGGAATGCACAGGCCTTGCCGCAGACGGTGTGGACTCTAGTCGCCGGAACGTGGCTGCGTCAACGGCCATGGCGGGGGCACGGCGCCAAGCATTTGTTTTCGGGTGTGAGAGGACCTTATCCCCAGCTCCTTCGCGGGAGGAATGGTGGAGCAACTGGAGGCAGCACATTCCGAGAGAACATCATGGTTGTTCCGCCTATATCATCTTAAATTCGACTGCCGGAGAAGCCACCAATTGGAGATGGGGGCCAGCGCATGGGAGGAAGTGCATGTAGACATGGTCTGGCACACGGACGCACTGATTGCTGTGCCAGTTGGTGCGATCGAGGCTGGGAAGGACTTTGTTTCTTGGTGCTGCTCCCACCTGTACGTCAAAGGCCGCCAGATCGAGCTGGAAGAGGGGGAAGCTCACCGAGGTGGCGAGATGAAGGGCGGCGCCTGAACGCACGAAACCGACGAGAGAGCGCCAGGTGTCGCGGTACTGGACCGCGGCGCAGTCGCGTCGCGGTCCATTGGCACAGTCGTCCGAGGACTAGGGCATGTCGTGCGCCGTCTCCGCTGTGTCCGTATGGCCCGGTGAGGTGACCCATGGGGGTGTGCGCCAGGTGTCCTGCGCACCATGGCGCAGCAGGATATCGCGCGCTTCAGTCTCGCGCCCACCTGGATCGACTGTCACGAGCACATCGCCCGCGCGCACCCGCTCTTCATAGTACTCGGCCTCCGCGCGCGGGATCCCTAGCCCTGCCAGAGCGCCAGCGATGGCGCCTACCGCGCCGCCGGCGATGGCCGTTGCCAGGATGCCAGCTGAAACGAAGGGGCCGATGCCGGGAATCACGAAGGTGCCCGTGGCGGCGAGGAGGGCCCCGAGCCCAGCCCCGAGCGCTCCTCCCGTAACGGCTCCCCCGGCAGGCTTGACCCCGGTATCGGTCGCGATTTGCTGTGCGTCCTCGCGACTCTTCATGAGCAGGCCAATCCGATCGGTGTCAAAGCCTGCCTGCTTGAGGTCTCTGATAGCTTGTTCCGCAGCCTCGCGGTCCCTGAAAATACCGACAACTGGTCGCGCCATGCCACGTCTCCTCTCCTTGGTTCCCCGCCGTGTCGTCCTTGCCTGCAGCCGGCTATGGGGGACGGTACGATACGGTACACGGCACAAGGCACAGGTCATGCCCGGGTTCAGCGGGTGTCTCGTGCCGTGAGCCAATGGGCTGCATGAGCCATGCCAAGGGGCCTCGCGCTCAGGGAGAGACGAGTGTGCGCCGGCGACCGGGTCACTCTCTCGGTGAACGTGCAGCGCATGATACGAAGTCCGACCGTATAGCCGAGCTCGGACACGTCTGCCGCGTCCACCGAGTGTGCAGACTTTCAGGGGCGATATGCCGCAACTACACCTACCGAGCCGCATTCCATATCAACCTCATCATCCCCTTCCCCTCGTAAGGTGAAAGGGGCCATGTAGCCAGGTATGATGAGGACCCACGTGCAGTGGAAGCCCGTCAGCCCTCAGCACGCATATCGACGAACGCGCCTGGTGCGTCCGCCTCGGCGAGCAGTCGGAGCGCGCGGCGAAGGGTTGCAAATTGCACGTCGCGGTTTTCGGGTGGGCCGATGATCTCGTAGTTGCGTTGTCCCGTGAAGAGCAATCGCGGAGGATGCGAGAGTTGGGCCTGCCGGCGCAGCGCGGCCAGTGTGACGGTGGGGATGCCGCGAGCCTCGATCGCGCGCGCGACCAGTCCGACCGACTGGTGGCAGGTTGGTCAGACTGGGACGAGAATGGCCGCGTCAGCCCGCTCGCTGACGGCGATATCGGCCAGCGTGGGCGCGAAATCGTCCAGCAGGGGGCGCCAGTCGGGTTGGTAGCCCATAAAGCTGATGTGCTGAGGCGTTAGGCCACCGATCTCGCCGCGTGCCGCCATCTCGCGCAGTAATCCGAGCGGGAACACGCTGTTGCGGTCGTGCATCGCGTACGCGTGGTCATAGTGTTCGTGCGCGAACCGGGTCGTATCGAGATCGACATCGCCTGGAATGATCCGATACGAGGTGTCGCCCAGAGAGTTGTCGTCGTCGAAGGGCTGCTGGCCGGGCGCATAGATGCCGCTGCTACTGACCAGCAGCAGCCGGGCGTCGGCGAGACGTCGCGGCGCTTGTGCCCACGGAATCGGCTCGTCCGCGAGGTCGAGGCGCGGATAGGTGGCGAAGGCCGGGTTCCAGTCCTTGCGCCGCAGCTTTTCGAGCACGTCGGGGTCAGCCAGCCAGGCCGCGAGCGCCTCGCGCTGCTCGTCATGTCTCGCCGCCATAAGTCTTCTCCCCCGCTTTCCGCTGCTATGCACCTCGCGCCAGGCTAGGCACCCCCGCCGACGTCTTCACCGGCACCGCCTCTACTGAACCGGAGCCGAGGATGCCTTCGAGTTGCTGCTGGAGCTCCGTACAGAAGCGCACTCCTTGCTGCCCGCCGCGCGGCGAGAGGAAGGCTTCCCACTTGCCGTTGCGCACGCGGAACTCCACACGGTCGTCGCCGGGGAAGTCGTGCAGCGTGCTGAGCACGTCGTGCAGATGCGCGATGTCGAGCACGTTGTTGGTCTTGCGCCGCAGACGGATGCGCACCAGATACTCCTTGCGGTTGATCTCGTCGTCGCTCGCCTGGAACACTTCGACCTCTTCTGCGACGATCTGCGGCTCGTCGTCGCGGCCCATCTTCACCGTACCTGTCACTACCAGCACGGCATCCTCGCGCCATGAGTCCATCGTCGCGGCGTAGGTCTTGGGGAAGACGATCACTTCGAGCGTGCCCTGTAAGTCCTCGAACTGGACCGCCAGCATGGTGTCGCCGCGCTTCGTCATGATGCGCCGCATCTCGGTCACGCGGCCACCGAGCACGACTTTCTGTCCGGCCCACTCGGCGCTCAGGTACGCGGAGTACGCCGTGGCTCGGCGCTTGAGCGCGGCGGCGACGTGCGCCAACGGGTGCGCCGAGAGGTAGATGTTGAGCAGCTCTTTTTCCCACGCGAGCAGTTGCTGCTGCGGGTGATCGGGCACGTCGGGGAGCACGAAGTCGTCGGCCATGTCGCCGGTGTCGGGTCCTCCGAAGAGGCTGGTCTGCCCGATCTCGCGCATGCGCCGCTGCTGTTGGCCGAGCGTGATGGCACGGTCGAGCGCGGAGAGAAGCTGACTGCGCCTGCCGAGCGAGTCGAGCGCGCCCGCTTTGATGAGACACTCGACGGCGCCGCGTGTCAGGTTCTTGCTATCGGTGCGGGCGAAGACGTCGGCCAGCGAGCGGAAGGGGCCGCCTGACGCACGTGCCTCCACCAGCTCCTCGATCGGCCGGGTGCCGACGTTCTTGATCGCGAGCAGCCCGAAGCGCACGCCCCAGCGCGGCTCGCCGGTCTCAGGGTCCGTCCCGACCTGCTCGACGGTGAACCCCGACTGGCTCTTATTGATGTCGGGTGGCAGCACCTCGACGCCCATCCGGCGGCACTCGTCGACGGCAGCCACGACCTTCTTGGCGTCGCTGGCCTCGGTCGTGAGTGTCGCTGCCATGAACTCTGCGGTGTAGTTGGACTTGAGATACGCCGTCTGATACGCCACCCAGGCGTATGCGCAGGCGTGGGCCTTGTTAAATCCATAGCCGGCGAAGGGCTCGATGAAGGAGAAGATGTCCTCGGCAACCTTCTCGGCGATGCCGTTGGCGACGCAGCCCTTGACGAACTTGTCGCGGTACTTCGCCATCTCCTCGGGGAGCTTCTTCGACATGGCCTTGCGGAACTTGTCGACCTCACCCCAGGTGAACCCGGCGAGCTGGATAGCGACGAGCAGCACCTGATCCTGGTATACGATGACGCCGTACGACTCGCGCAGCAGCGGCTCCAGCTTGGGATGCAGGTAGCGAATCTCGACCTCGCCGTGCTTGGCCTTGATGAACTGCGGAATCGAGTCCATTGGGCCGGGACGGTACAGCGCGACCATTGCCATCACGTCTTCGATACAGGTCGGCTTCAACTCCTTGATGTAGGAGCGCATCGCGCCGGACTCCAACTGGAAGACGCCGGTGGTCTCGCCGTCGCCGAGCAGCTTGTACGTCTTGGCGTCGTCGGTCGGCAGACGGTCGAGGTCGATGTCGATGCCCCGGGTCTCCTTAATGAACTGCTTGGAGTTCATTAGAATCGTCAGGTTCGAGAGGCCGAGGAAGTCGAACTTGATGAGGCCCAGGTCCTCGATGTGCATCTGCTCGTACTGCGAGACGAGCCAGCTATTGTTGACGTCTTTGTAGTCGCGAAGCTGCAGCGGCACCACCGTATCGAGCGGGTCGCGCGAGATGATGACACCGGCCGCGTGGATGCCGGTGCTGCGAACCGTGCCTTCGAGCTCCTTTGCCATGTCCACCAGCTTGTGGATCGGCGGACTCTGGTCGTAGAGCTGCTTCAGCTCCTTCACGCCGTCGAGCGAGCCGGAGATGGTGATTTTCGGGCCAGTGGGGATCAGCCGCGCCACGCGGTCGGCCTCGGGCTGCATGCCCATCACACGGCCGACGTCGCGCACCGCCGCTTTGGCGGCCATCGTGTTGAAGGTGACAATCTGGCCGACTTTATCCCACCCGTATTTATCGGCGACGTAGCGGATGACTTCCTCACGGCGGTCGTCGGGGAAGTCCATGTCGATATCGGGCAGGCCCTTGCGCTCGGGATTGAGGAACCGCTCGAACGGCAGGGCATACATCAGCGGGTCGACGTTGGTGATGCCGAGTGCGTACGAGACGAGGCTACCTGCCGCCGAGCCTCGGGCGACGCAGCGCATGCCGTTGCTGCGCGCGTAGTTCACGTAGTCCCACACGATGAGGAAGTACGACGTCAGGCCCTTCGCGCGAATGATGCCTAACTCGTAATCTAGCCGCTTCTCGACGGCCTCACCGACCGCGCCAAAGCGCTCGATAGCACCCGCGAGGCAGAGGTTGTGGAGATAACTGTTCTGGTCGGGAAACTCCGGCGGGATGGCGTAGTCGGGCAGCAGGTTCGCGCCGAAATCGATCTCGACGTTGCACTCGTCGGCCACGCGCATCGTATTCATCAGCGCGTCGGGGAACTCGGGAAACAGCCGGGCCATCTCGTCGGGCGTCTTGAGATAATATTGCTGGCTGTCGAACTTCATACGCTTGGGGTCGTCGATGGTTTTGCCCGTCTGCACACACAGCAGCACATCCTGCGCGTCGGCGTCACTGGCAGCGACATAGTGCAGGTCGTTGGTGGCGAGCAGCGGCGCGCCGGTCTCGCGGTGCAGGTCGTAGAGCATCGGGTTCAGCTTGACCTGCGGCGAGTCGGGTGCGTCGTGGTCCTGCACCTCGATGTAGAAGTTCTCCGGGCCGAAGACGTCCTGATACCAGCGAGCAGAGGCGCGCGCGCCGTTGAGATCGCCTTTGAGCAGCAGCTCGGGAATCTCACCCGAGAGACAGCCCGACGTGACGATCAGCCCTTCGGCGTGCTCGGCGAGGAGCTGCTTGTCGATGCGTGGGCGCGCCTGGTAGCCTTTCGTGTGCGCGAGGGTCGTCAGCTTGAGCAGATTCTTATAGCCGGTGTTGTTCTTGGCCAGCAGCAGCAGGTGGTTGTACTCGTAGCGGCCCACCTTCTCCTGCAGCGACGGAACCAGATACCCCTCGACGCCGAGGATGGGCTTCACGTCAGCAGCTTTGCAGGCTTTGTAGAACTCGATGCTGCCATACATGCCGCCGTGGTCGGTGAGGGCGAGCGAGCGCATTCCGCCCGCCTTCGTAGCCTGGATGAGCCGCTTGATGCGCGACTGGCCGTCGAGCAGGCTGTATTCCGAGTGGACGTGTAAATGCGTGAAGTCGGCCACAATCCCACCTTCTTCGAGACGTGCATCGAGACCCGTCGCGCTGGTACTCCACGACGGCTACATATTTAGACGAGAGAGGCGGCGCCCTCGTCCCATCAGCGAGAGCGACTGCTTCGTTTCGCGCGGTGCCGTGGAATCGATGCTAGCACACTTCAGGCCGCGCCCCCAAGCGGGTAGGACAAGAAAGCTGGTAGGCAGTGACGTTCGCGAGCCGTCGCCTTGGCGAGTAGACAGGCGGCATATAATGAGCACCAGGAACGCCGGTTGGTGCCTTGAAATGCGAGGCGACGGAGCCAGGGAGCATACGCATGATGTATGGCGGACACGGCCGGAGCGCCGTTGCCACGGGGCCGACGGGTACGTGCCCGCTGTGCGGCAAGCCGGTCGGACCTGACCAGCTTGGATTCATCGAGTGTGTGTGCGGCTGGGGTGGCAAAGATGATCCTCTGGCACTCAGCCGCGGTCTCACTCGCTGGTGGATGCGTATCGACCGACGTGTCGCGACCGCACAGGCCCAGCGTGACCTGGCACGCCTGGCCGCGCTGCAAACGAGCTCCATCGCCCCGGGAGTGGCGTATCAACTGCTACTCATTGTGGCGGCGACGGTGGTGTACCTCGTGCTCTTCGGGCTGGCGGTTGGTGGCGCGTACTTGACTCTCAGCCTGGCGCATGACCAGGCATGGATTGGCGTCGCGCTGACTGGCGCTGGCACACTGATTATCGTGCTCGCGCTCCTACATCCCCATCGCCACCCACGTGGCATTGAGGCGCCTGTCATAAAATACCCCTTGCTGGCGCAAGCATTGACCGACGTGGGAAAGCGCCTGGACGTGCCGCCGCCGACTCGTGTCCTCTTCATGCCGGGCACTGGCATCCACCTGTTTCTGCGGCACCCCCTCCGGCGGGCATTTCGTCGCGAGCTCGTCGTCGTGATCGGTGTGAGCGGTTTGGCGCTGCTCTCCGAGGTCGAGCTGAGGGTGCTACTCGCGCAACAACTGGCATATTATCGGCATGGCGATACGCTGCTGCACAACTACCTGACAGGGGCAGGAGGGGCGTTGCGCTATCTCATCGACCTTGTCCAGGCGGAGGTCGATACCCAGGTCAACGGCTTGCGGCGCGCTGCACGCAGGCTGCGCTACGGCGGATACAACACAGGGGTAAGCTACGTTACCGTCCTTGTCATGTGGACGGTGCTGCTCCCGTTCCGTATCTTCTGGACCTGTTACCACTGGTTGTCTCTGCGGGAAAGCCGCAGCGCCGTGTTCGATGCCGACCGCGCGGCCGTGGGGGCGTACGGTGTAGACGCCTTCGTGCACGGGCTGGCAAACCTGCACGTCGTGCAGAGAACGCTGCGCGGTTCGCTCACTGGAATCCGCCAGGAGATGGCGAAACACAACGAGCAGAACTTCTACGCCGAGCTTCGTCGCCACTATCAGGGACTGCCAGAGTCCGTGCTGGAGGAACTGCGCCGGTCGGCGATCGTGGAGTTCCGCTCGCTCGAACGCACGCATCCCATCACCCCAGATCGTATCCGGGCGGCGCTGCTCGTGCCAGTCGCTACGAGACCCGATCCGGCGAGCGCGTCCGCGTCGTCTCTCCTCACGCCAGCGGGCGCCGACGATGCTCAAGCGCTGGAAGTGGAACTGACGGGGCGGCTGTTCAAGTAGCACCGCGCGTCGATCAGCATGTGCGCCTCCCGGCATGCCCGCCGGCGAGCATCAGCCGTAATAGAGCGCGCGACCCGCGTCGCGCAGCACCGAGACGAGCGAGCCGACGATAGCCGCATCGAACGTCCAGATACCCTCATAGGTCCGGCGGGCGAGGGTGCGGTTGAAGATGTAGCCGCTGGTCTGGCGGGCCAGCAGTGCGGTTTGCAGTTGCGGGTGATCTATCACGACGCACCAGTACCAGAGCAGGCCGGTGCCGACGTGCGGCTTGATGGTGAAGTGTACGAGACGGGGGTGCCGCAGACGTTGCGGATCGTCTGGTCCATCGGTGTCGTCGAGGCCGAAGACGAAAAGATAGCGGACCAAGTCGAGCAGAGGACCGTAGCGGGAGAGTTGCGGCGCGAGCAGTGCGAGCCGCTGGAAGCTGACATACATGTCGCAGCCGAGACGGCGCGCTAGGACGTGATCTTCTATCGTGTGGCTCATACGGAGCATCTCGGCCACGCTCGCGGTGAACGCGCCGCCCTCGCCCGGAAGAGATGAGAGTGCGCGCAGACGCTGGCACGTGCTCGTGATGTCCTCGGGACCCCACGCGGGCAGGCGATGAACAAGCAGGTCGAGCGTGTGGGCAAGCTGAAGATGTGCAGGAATGGCTTCGCCCGCAGGCGGGCCCTGCGCTTCCGGCTCCCCACGTGCGCCGCTTTTCCCCCGGAGTGGCCAAAGGACGTCAGTGATCCCCGCAGGCGAGGGCGCTGCGTCCGCACCTGGCGCGGACCAGAGCAGCGCGTTCGCTCGTGCCTCCGGAGTCGCCGCGCGGGGGCGGCTCGGATGTGACGTGTCACGGTCCGGTTCGCTTTGTTGCGCTCGGCGATTCATTCCACCCACCACACCTTCTCGAAGCTCAACAAGCAAGAGGCGCCTTTCACCGTATGGTAGCCGCGCCGTCAATGGTGCGCAAGGCGATCTCCATGGAAGGAGACACTCAAGAGCTTGGCACTCCGACGGGAACCTCTGCCATGATGGCTAGCCTGAAAGACTCGTTGCATTCCGCCAGACGCGCGTCCGGTGTACAGTAGTTCTCAGGTATTTCAGAGGCTGCCTGGATGGACCATTCGGCTGTGTTGTGGCTGGAATTCGCGTGTGGACGCTCCGCCGGGAGGAGTTGGCGATGTTCTATGTGGTGATGGTCCGGTCGCATGTGAGCGCGCCGTGGGAGCCCTTCGCGGAGCCGTGCGACGACCCATTCACGGCGATGAGCCACATCCAGGCGGCAGGGAAGCATCACGCCGAAGTGACCGTGCTCCAGGCGACCGATGCCGAGGCAGTGAAGCACCTACTCGCACAGGCGCGCGCTGGTGCGACCCTGGCGCGGCAGAGCTCTCCTGTGCCGAGCCTCACCTCAACGCCACGCGTGCATGTCGAAGAGTCCTCGATTGACCGCCGACGGTGGGAGATCGAGCAGGGCCGTGGCGGCGACCACGACTGCGCGTACGTCTTCACCCTGCCACAGGATGCGCGTGTGCTGGCGAAATGGCTCGACCTCATGCTCAGTCTGCGGGTCTCGTCAGCCGTCTGATGCCGCTACTCACTCCCCTCTCTGGTCGTCGCGCGCCACGCTACTGTGTCAGCCCCTATGCCTGCCCGCAACTCATCATCCGCAGAGGGTAGGATGTGGCACGGTCCCAAGTGTAAATGTCGCGGGCGGCGTCGCGTCGAACGTGCCTACGGGCAGTGCGCTCGTCGTCATGTAGGCGAGCTGCGTATAGCGCACGCAGCCATCGCGGCTCGCTAGCCTGTCGGGCGCGGTGGCGCCGCCGGGAGCCACACCAGCCGTCTCATCCACCACGACCGCGAGCACCTGCTGGGCAGCCGGATCGACGTAGACATGTGTCAGTCGGGGCGCGCTTACAAGTCGGTAGTCGTCGACGGTGCGGCCCGCGTAGGTCGCCGTACCGGTGTCCCAGAGCTGCCCACTGCGCGCCAGCGTATCCGCGCCGAAGAAGATTTGGGTGACACTCGCGTCAGGCGTGACCGTCGCGATCGCCGACTGATCCGCCGAGACCTCGGCGTAGTGAGTGGCGTGCTCGTCGAGCCGCACCGCTCCGGAGGCGTTTGACACGTCGCGATAGAGCAAGCTGCCGTCTGCGATGGTGACGTCGCTGCGGACGGGTTGTGTGCCGTCACCCATGTCGAGATAGGCCGTGCTGGTCCATGATTCGCCCCGGCCGTTCGTGCCATGCGCGCGCAGACTGAGCACCTTCCCGCTCGCGGTTACGGGAATGAGCGTGCGCGGCGCGTAGGGCGTGTCCAGAGAGAGACTGAGCAGCCGGAGCGTGCTCACCATCTCGTCGAGCGCAGTCGCGTCGGCCGGGCGGGGCGCGTCGATTACGATAAGCAGATCGGCGCGCTGCTCACTGATCGCCAGCCGTGCCGGTGCGGACCGAAGACGGACCGGGCGCCACGGGCTCGCTCCCACCTGCCACGCCAGCAGCGGCGAGGTCTGAGACAGCGGCACGTACTCACTCGCGCCCTGTGCCACGAGCACTTCACGTAGATGCAGCACCGTGCCGGGGGAGAGATACGACCAGGTGACGTCGAGCGAGCGCTGGTTCACGGCGTCGCCGCCACGCCCGACCGTCACGCCGAGCAGCCGCGTGCTTGGTGGCAGATACGTTGGCGCGACAGGCGCAAATGCGAGTTGTCCAGCCTGTGAGAGCATCTGAGCGCGGCTCTGCGCGAGCGGATTCATCCCGGCGGCGAGCGTCGGTGTCGCGGCGGGCGGTGTGATGTACGTCTGCGTTGCTGGCGTGGAGTGGAAGATCGACAGCGTGACGGCGATCAACACGACCGCGACGAGCGCCGGGACGACCGTGTACGGCAGACGTGACCGCCGCGCGGGCGCGATGGGCAATTCGAGCGGCGGCGGAACGTTGACGGTGTGCGTTCGTCGCAGCGAGGAGACTCGATCAACCTGCTGGGGAGATGCCGAGCGGCCGGCCTGTTGCCGTGTATGCGCGCCATCGAGAATCGCCGGCAGCAGGTCTCGCGTTGGCGGCGAGGACGGGAGCGTCGCGAGCAGGGCATCGATGCGCTGATAGCGCTGCACGTCCAGGGCGCACTCCTCGCAGCCCGCGATGTGCGCGGCAACGGCGGTACGTAGCGGCTCCGCGAGCTCGCCATCGGCGAACGGCGCGAGATATGGGGCGAGGTCTCCGCAGCGCATCGGCATCTGGTCCGTCATGCTGGCCCCTCCTGCCGCAACGCCTCGTAGTGGCGGGCGAAGAGGTCGCGCGCACGAGTGAGTCGCACGGCTGCTGCCCCCGGCGTGATATCCAGCACCTCGGCGATTTCGCGATACGAGAGGCCCTGTGAGCTGTGTAGCAGCAGGCATACGGAGTATTTTGCGGGCATACGGCGAAGCGCCCGGGCGATGTGGTCTCGCTCGGCCACGCCGTCGATCTGCGCGGTGCTGCCTGGCTCGGCAATCTCGCGCTGATTTGGGGTGTCGTGGTCGTCGAGGATGGGGGTGAGCGAGAGCGCGACGCCCAGCAGACGGCGAATACGCGAGCGGCGGCGGAGCTGGTCCATGCACAGATTGGTCGCGATGCGGTAGAGCCACGAGCGCAGGCGTGCGGCGTCGCGCAGGCTGGCGAGATGCTCATGGACGCGGATGAAGGTCTCTTGCGTCAGATCGTCGGCGTCTTCGTTGTTGCCAAGCAGCCGGTAAATGTAGCTATGGATAGCGTCGCTGTACTCGAGGTAGACGGCGGTGAGGGCGGCGTCGTCACAGGTCTCGACGTCTACCGACAGGCCGAGGGCGTCGTAATTCTCGCTCCTCCGCACGGCTGCGCTCCCCACCGCGAGCGAGCGCGCCACCGGGAGGGCTGGCACACTCGTTCCAACAGCCGGCACTCGCTCCAGCATGCCGTCCCCCTTGCCTGTGCGGACCCGCGCCTCTCCTCAGTGAGACGGCGCGCGGACCGCGCATTTACGCATGGGTCAGACAGCCGGGACGTGTCGGCAGCCGAACGCTCTCGGACGAGAGCAGACCGCACACAGCTAGACGTCGTTGGGAATGTCCAGAAAGATGGTCTCGACGCCGAAGCGTTCTGAGAGGAGCGGCCCCAGCGCCTGAACGCCGAATCGCTCGGTGTTGTAGTGCCCGGCGGCGAGGAAGTTCGCGCCCTCCTCGCGGGCAATGGCCTGTGTCCCTTCGGCGACCTCGCCCGTCAGGAAGGCGTCGCAGCCGCGAGAGACCGCTTCGAGCAGGCTGCCAGGCGCGCCGCCAGTGACGACGCCGAGACGCCGCACGAGCGACGGCCCTTCCGCATACACTTTCGGCGTGGCGCCCGCCAGCTCGGCTACGCGCTCGACGAGCTGGCTGAATGGAAGCGGCGCCTCCTCGCGCATGCCGATGGCTCCCACTGGCTGCCCCAGAAACGCGCCGAACTCGCGCGTCTCGACGGCGAAGCCCAGACGGCGGAGCCACTGGACGTTGTTGCCGATCTCGGGGTGCGCGTCGAGGGGCAGATGGTAGCCCAGCAGCGTCATGTCGGCGGCGAAGAGGGCCTGCAGGCGGCGCTTGGTCGGCAGGAGGATAGGGCGGGGGTCGCGTTCGAGCAGGATGCCGTGATGGACGACGATCAGGTCGGCACCCTGCGCCGCGGCGGCCTCGAAGAGCGCCAGATTCGCGCTGACGCCCAGGGCCACGCGCGCGACCTCTGGCTTTCCGATCACCTGCATGCCGTTGGGCGCGACATCGCGGAAGCGGGCGATCTGCAGGTAGTCGTCGAGGAAGGCTGTGATGTCGTCACGCGAGGCGGTGCGGCGTGATGTGCGACGTCCTTGCTTCGGACTGTCGGCGGATGTCGCCCTCGGACTCGGGTGGTTCGACTGACGCGCCCGCGACGACGGCGCCGTGAGCGTGTTTGCCAGAGGGCGGGACGTCTCGGAGGGCTGCTCACGGGTCAGCGCCGCGCGCGATTGTCTGCGGGTGGCAAGTCGGGCGAGGCGCTTGTCTTCGCGTCGCTGGTCGCGGTCCGTCTCTGTCGCATCTCCCTGGGCGGTGCCGAAGTCCGCGCTGGCTGTGCTGGCTGCGCTGGTCGGCGCGGCGTCTGGCATGTCGGGCGCGCCGGTTGGCGAGGCACCCGAGGCCTGTTGCTGCTCGTATTCGGCCAGGAAGCGCCGGGCTTCCTCCTCGGCCTTCTCACGGTCGTCGGTGGCGAGCTCACCGTCGAGGACGAGACCGAGCAGGTGGTCCTTTACTGGGCGCAGCCACGGACCTGGGCCGCGGCCGAAGAGCCTCATGAGATCGTTGCCGTCGAGCGGACTCTTGAGGGGCACGCGCTCAGCTTCTTCGCGCAGCCACTTGGCGCGCGCCTCCAGCTCGTTGACGCGCGCAGCCGCCCGCGAGACCTTCTCGGGCCGGTAGCTGGTGATGTCGGCGCGTGAGAGGTCGAGCAGATCGGGTAGGTCGTCGCCCGCTTCCAGCATCAGCCGCCGCACCGCGCCATCGGTCCAGTCGCGCTGGTAGGCGTTGGCGCGCATGTGCATCCGCACCAGTTTGCTCACCCGGTTGATGAACTCGCGGTCGAACTTCAGCCGCTTGAGGATCTCACGAGCCATCGCTGCGCCGACTTCGTCGTGCCCGAAGAAGTGGATCTTGCCGTCCTCGACGGTCTTCGTACGGGGCTTGGCGATGTCGTGGGTCAGCGCGGCCCAGCGAGCGACTGGGCGTGGCGGAATGCGATCGACGACACGCATGACATGGTCATACACATCCTTTGAGGGGGCGGGCTTGGAATTGGCGGGCGTCTGACTGACGCCGACGAGTTCGAGCACCTCGGGTACGATGTAGGGCATCAAGCCGAGGTCCACGAGCATGCGGATGCCCTGCCCGGCGTTCGGCGTGACGAGCAGCTTGGTGAACTCGTCGCGAATCCGCTCGCGGCTAATCTTGCCGAGTGTCGCTGCCTGCCTCTCGATGGCCCGCGCCGTGGCGGGTTCGATGGCGAACCCAAACTGCGAGGCGAACCGCACGGCGCGCAGCATCCGCAAGGGGTCTTCGTCGAAGCGGTGCTCGGGATCGTCGCCGACCGCGCGAATCAGGCGGTGCTCCAGGTCGCGGCGGCCGCCGTAGGGGTCGATGATCTCGCCCGTAAGGGGATCGCGCGCCATCGCGTTGATAGTGAAGTCGCGGCGCAGCAGGTCTTCCTCCAGCGAGTTGCCGAAGACGACCTCGGGCTTGCGCGAGTCGGTCGCGTAGGACTCGCTGCGATAGGTTGTGATCTCGATGATGTCCACATCCTCGGGCACGTTGGCGAACACGGCGGAGGGGAGCGCCTCTTCTCGCGGCGCGCCGTCGTCGTCGGCATGTGCCCGTCGGTAATGGACACGGATCGTGCCGAATTGCTCGCCAACCGTGACCACCGCGAGTGGGTGAGTCATCTCGACGAGGCGCTTGATCTCGTCTGGGCGGGCATTTGTGGCGAGGTCCACATCAGGTGACGTCTCTCGCCGCAGTAGCAGGTCGCGAACCGTCCCGCCGACCATATACAGTTCTTTGCCGTGCGCGCGAAAGAGACGCGCCAGCTCCATCAATATCTCAAGCATGCCTTCAGGTTTCTCTAGTTGTCAGGGCGAGGCGAGGCACGAGCGGCTGTCGTACATGCTCGTCCGTCACGGTATCTCGCGTATGCGGTCACGAGCTGTGCCGGCGAATCCATTCTGTGATACCGTCGTCGAGCACCGCCCGATTGGCCTCGAATTCGCAGTCATGAGCGAAGACCGGCAGCGACAGCCATGCCTTGTCGTGTGACCCGAGCGCCTCGTAGCACCGCCGCGACGCTGCCGGGACGACTGCCAGGTCTCCCTCGCACTGGATGACCAGCGCCGGAATGCGGACCTCCCGCGCCTGCCGGAGCATCGCGCTGCGCAGCCGCGTGACCTGCCACAGGAACGACGCACTCTCGGCACGCACCCAATAGGTGTCCTCGTTGAGCATGCGCGTAGCCTCGGGGCTCGTCGTCATGGCTTCCGGGCCGCCTGCCAGGCGCACCAGTCGCGGCGACTTGCGCATGCCCTCGAAGAGGACACCAAGGATCGTGCCAAGGCCGGTCTTCGTGGTATCCGCTACCCAGGGATTCATCAGGATCATGCCAGCCAGCCGCTGCTGTCCCGCCCGTGCCTCCGCCACGGCGAGATGGACGGCGAAGATGCCGCCCATGCTGTGGCCCAGCACGAAGATCGGACTGTTGGGAGCGCGTCGCTGCACCTCGTCGAGCACTGCACGCATGTCGCGGATGTAGACCGTGCCATCGGTGACGTGCCCACGCGGTCCACCAGAGCGCCCAAAGCCGCGATGATCTGGCGCGAAGACGGCAAGGCCGCGCGCATTCAGCTCGTTGCCCATGTCGATGAACCAGCCGGAATGCGCCCCCAGGCCATGCATCAGCACAAGCACGGGCGCATCCTGGACTGGCGCCTGCCACCAGCGATAGAACAGGTCGACGCCGTCAGCAAGCGAGAGCGTGCCGGTCGAATAGCCTCCCTCGACGGCGGGCGTGGGCGTTCCCCAGTCGCCGAGAAACGCGGGCTGGTATTTCGCTTCGACGGCCATGACGCGCTCCCTTCGGGATGATCGGCGGCGTGGAGGCAAACGGTGCGGGCCAGTGTGGTAACCGGCGCGGCGCGGCGTACTGTGGCCTCCAGTGTACCATGCGGTGATGGCAGAGACAACGCGGCGCGGCATGCGCAATGCGAGCGGATCGTCATAGGGCTACGCTCGCCTCCAGACGCGGAAAACCTGCCATGCACGCATCCCACGGTGCCATATGTCTCAGGTACGCACACGACATGACCCACTTGCCTGGAATGTATCGTGCTCTGTATACTAAATCGCAATGTGATGTAAATTCGCCGTGCTCTGACGCTTCCCTGTGTTCGACAGTTTGGAGGAGTTCGCGGTGCGCGCTTGGCGGACGCAGGTCATTCGCGGGTCTATTTGATGTGGTTCGGTTTGTGGAGGCTCTATGTCAGCACTGTTGGCCCGGCGAGGAGCCGCTGAGAGCGCGGGGAATGACGCTCCAAGTGATATTCGCCGGCTGATTTTCTTCTCGCTGCTCGGCGTGGTGATGGGCATTGTCGGCGCCATCGCCGCGTGGGTGCTCTATCACCTCATCATGATCTTCACGGGGCTCGCGTTTTATCACGCGCTCATCCTGCGAACTCCTCTCTATCCGCCGACGAGCGGCCTGGGGATCCAGGCGATCGTGGTGCCCGTGGTCGGCGCGCTGATCGTCGGCGTGATGGCGAAGTATGGTACAGACCGTATTCGTGGCCACGGCATACCGGAAGCGATGGAGGCAGTGCTCGCGCTCAAGGCGAAGGTCAGTCCGCGCATCGCGATCTTCAAGCCGATCTCGGCGGCGGTGGCAGTCGGCACGGGCGGTCCGTTCGGCGCAGAAGGCCCCATCATCCAGACGGCGGGCGCGATTGGCTCGCTCATCGGCCAGTCGATGGAGTTGAGCGCGTCGGAGCGGCGAACGCTGCTGGCGTGCGGCGGTGCGGCGGGTATGGTCGGCATCTTCAACACGCCCATCGCGGCGGTCGCGCTGGCGCTTGAGCTGCTGCTCTTCGAGTTCAGCGCGCGCTCGCTGATTCCGGTCATTCTGGCGAGCGGTGTCGCCTTCGCGCTGCGTCCGCTTCTGCTGGGCAGCGCGGTGATGTTCCAGGTCAACCCGATCCCCTCAATTGGCGGGCCACTCGATCTGCTCTGGTTTCTACCGCTTGGCATCATCATTGGCGGCTGTGCCGTGGTGATCAGCAAGGCGCTGTACTTCGTCGAGGAGTATGTCGAGAAGCTGCACATCGACATGATCTTCAAGCCCGCGCTCGGTGCGGTGGTGCTAGGGATGGTGGCGCTGTTTCAGCCGCGTGTGCTCGGCATGGGCTACACGACGATCACCAGCATCCTCGATAACCACTTCAGCAACGGAACGCTCGCCGGGTTGGCCATCGGCAAATCTATCGCGCTGATCGCCTCGCTCGGCGCGGGAACGTCCGGCGGCTTGCTCGCGCCGATGCTACTCATCGGGGCGGCCATCGGTTCGGGGTACGGACGGTTCATCGGCGCGATGCTGCCGGGCGTGGGCATCAATCCGAGTATTTGTGGCATCGTCGCGATGAGCAGCCTCTTTAGCGCGGCCGCGCGTGCGCCGTTGACCTCCTTCATCTTCGCCTTTGAGCTAACGGGCGACTACCACGCGCTCGCGCCGCTTATCATCGGCTGCATGGTTGCGGATATCGTCGCTCGCGCGCTGTGGTCCGAGTCGGTCATGACGGCGCGGCTCACGCAGCGCGGCGTGCGCGTGAGCCAGAGCCTCACGCCGAACGTCTTCGAGTCTGTCTCGGTCGGCGCGGTGATGACACGTGCCGTCGAGTCGCTATCGGCCACGATGTCACTCGGCCACGCGCTTCGCGCGCTGCTCGGCGAGCCAGTGGCGAAGGCGCTGCTGCGGTCCGATGTCCTGAGTGACGGCTCAACCGTGTCGGTGGCATTGGACGACGCGCGCGGCGCCCACACGGACGCGCCCGCAATGGGCGCCAAGGATGTGACGGTGCGGGACCTCGGGTCCGCATGGTCGTTCCCCGTGCTCGACGATCACGGCGCGCTTGTGGGCATGATCTCGCGTGGAGATGTGCTCACCGCGGCGGCGCGCGCGGAGCGGCTGAATACGCCTATTCTGGAACTCGCGTCGCGCGAGGTCGTGCGCGCATACGCGCATGAGTCGCTCGATGCGGCGCTTCTGCGGATGTTGAGCACGGGCTACTCGGTGCTGCCCGTCGTGGAGCGAGACGCTCCGTCACATGTGGTGGGCGTGCTGAGCCGAGGCGACGTCTTACGCGCGCGCGAGCTGCGGAGTGTGGACGACCTGGAGCGTCGGCGTGAGTTCGCGATCTTCGCGCGGCGCGCGCGGCGGAGCGCGGACCTGTCAGGCGTCATGGAAGCAGAGGTGCCGATGTCTGTTGAGCCGGTGAGCGAGGCTCGTGATCCACTCGCGAGCGCGGAAGAGGAGTCGTTCGACCTCTCGCGCAGCGCCGTGCTGCCAGACGAGCGGCCCGATGATTCGCCGCGCCGCTAGCGAGCGGGATTCGCCGGATCATGCGAGGTGAGGCGGCGCGATGTGAGGGGCGCTGGAGTGACGATTCTAGCGCCCCTCGTGTTGTGCTGTGACCCCTACGACGCCACGTGACGCGACGCGCTCTGTGACATCTGGTGGGACAGTCGCGCGGAACTCAAGTATAGTACTCGCGGTTGTGCGGCGGGCAGCGGGGAGTATAATGGCCATGCCTGGCGCGGACGGCGGCACGGAATCGGCACGCCAAGCAGGGAAGGGGCAAAGGCAGCATGCAGCAGGGTTGGCGGCTGGGTTCGTACGAGCTCCAACGGCGCCTTGGCGAAGGCGGCATGGCGCAGGTCCACCTTGCACGCGACGTTCGGCTTGGGCGCGAGGTAGCCATCAAAGTGCTCGACGGTCATCTCGCGGAGCGGCCGGGATTCCGCGAACGGTTCCTCCGCGAGGCCAGAGTCGTCGCCTCGCTTGACCATCCGAATATCGTGCCGCTCTTTGATTTCGGCGAAGAGAACGGCATGCTCTACCTTGTCATGCCGTTCCTGAGCGGTGGCAGCCTGCAAGACATGCTGCGTAAGGCGCCGCTGCACATGGGCGTCGTCGCCTCGTATGGCTCGCAGATTGCCGACGCCCTTGAATACGCGCATCAGCGCAACGTCGTTCATCGCGACGTGAAGCCCGCGAATGTGCTCATCCATGCGGATGGACGGGTGATGCTCTCGGATTTCGGGCTGGCGAAGATTCTGGATGCCAGCGGACGACCCGCCGCGCCGCGCAATCATCCCGATGCTGGGACACCAGAATATATGGCGCCGGAGCAGATTCAGGGGCGGACTGACGAGCGCTCCGATATCTACGCGCTCGGAGTCGTGCTGTACCTGCTGCTGACGGGCCGCCTGCCGTTTACGGGATCGACCTCCAACTCGGTGATGGAGGCGCATCTCTACCGCCTGCCCGAGCCGCTGCGCCGTTCGAATCCCGTGGTCGCACCGGCGATGGAGGCCGTCGTGCTGCGTGCCCTGGCCAAGAACCCGGAAGAGCGGTTTCAGCGCGCCAGTGAGCTTGGCGCCGCGCTGCTCAGCGCCCTTATCGCCGGTGATTCGCAGCCGGGCACGTTCGAGGGCGTGATCTCGGGCCTGCCGACCTCGCTGCCGCCAATTCACACACCGCTGCCTTCACTTGACGGACCACCACCGTCGATGGCGCGCGGAGTGTCGCGGGCGTCGAACACCGGACGGCCGGGTGATTTCTCCGTGAGCCTTTTTCCTAACTTGGACGCAGCCCAGCCCGGAGCTGACGCCTCACGACCGCAGCCGGCGGCGAGCCGCTTCCCTGAGAGTGTGCCGCATTCCCTCGGCGGCAGTTCTCCAGGCCGTCCCTTGTTCGCTACGGGTGCGCCAGCGGGCCGCTCGCAGGCCGGGCCACGCAGCATGGGCTACGGTCCGCACGTTACCGCCGCGCCGCAGTCAAGCTCCTTCGCGCCGTTCGCTCCGGCGGTGTCGCAGGTGCCATTTACCAACCCGCCGGACGGTATTCCCGCCTTTCCACCGGGATTCGTTTCGCCCGGCGAGCTGACCGCGCCCGCCGCTCGGCCCGCGCTGACTGGGACAGCCGCGCCAGCACAAACACCCGCGCCAGCGTGGCAGGGAGCTTCGGTGCCGCACCCAGGCGCAGGGCGTCGTCCACAACGGCTGTGGATCGTGCTGGTGGTGCTGCTCGTGCTGCTGTTGCTCGCCGTGCTCGGCCTGCTGCGCTGGGTGCAGTTGAACCCCGGCGGTGTGTTGTAGCGAGCGGCATCGCATCCAGCGCGTAGTGGCACGGGATGGACTGGTCGTCAATCGGATTCGATGGTGACCATGCTAGCGCTGCTCGAAACGTCGATGTCGTAGTACGGAGCGGCCGAGTCGAAGTTAGGGCTTTGCAGCCGCACGTCGCTGCCCATGTCGCTGAATATTTGGTCGTCGAAGACAAACGTGGAGACCCAGCCCTTGAGGTGGACCCGTGCGGCGACACCAGTTGGGCGCCGGACGATGATCTCCGACGCTCCCCCACTGATCCGTACGGGCACCACTCCGGAAGGCACAGGAAGCTCCAGGCGCACGATGCTCATGCCACCCCTGACGTCTAGCTCCATGAGGTCGAGACCGCCAAGCTCGGCATTGATGTCCGAGGCTCCGCCCTTGATTGTGATGCGCCAGGGGATGGAGGCGTTGAGCGTCACCTCCGCCCTGCTACTCTGCATTACGCTCAGCATTCCTAGCGTTCGTGGATAGCGGATCGTGACCACTCTGTCTTTGGCTTTCACGTCGGGCAGCGGTCCCTCGAAGCGAGCCTGGTAGAGCTCGGAAATGCCCTTGTTCGCGCGGAGTGCGATTCGTGCGACCCCTGAGGCGACGAGCTTGCCAACCGCAAACTCCCCCAGTGGTGCGGAAAAGACGCCTTCCTGGCTATCTGGTGATTCTCGCAAGCGGACAATTTCCTGCTGGAACAGCGCATTGTTGCGTTTGAGAAAGTCGAGCAGCAAGGCGACCTGCGCGTCGTCGTAGTGTGACGTCAGCTCATCCCACCCCTGCCTGATGGACTCGAAGAGCGCGGTGATCTCGCGCGGGGCGTCTGTGCCAGTGGCAAGCTGGACGATGACCCTCCGGCCGTCGGCGGGGTCGCGCTCACGCCGCACAAGCTTCGCTTCCTCCAGCCGGTTAAGCATCCCAGTTATCGCTCCAGTCGTCAGCCCCGTGAGCTCGGCGAGTTGACCGGCCGTTGTCGGACCTGTGGCCGCAAGGCTTTCAAGCACCTCTATATCGGTGCTCGTCAACCCGAGTCGTGTCGCCGCCGCACGGAAGAAGGACGCGCCGAGGCCCTGGAGCTGTTGTAGCTCGCGCGTAAGGTCCCTGCGCATCTCGGCACGTGTTTCTGAAGTGCCCTGAGAATCGCTTGACAAGGTCTATCCCTCTGAGTAAGATCTTAATAGCTTAGTCACTAAGATAATTCTCTCAATGAGTAACTTAGTGGCTTGTGGAAATCAGTATAGCATAGGGAGGTGTCCGGGTGATGATCGAGACTCGGGGACTGCGCAAATCCTTCGGCAACCACGTCGTGCTCGACGGTATCGACCTGGGCGTGGCCGCGGGAACAATCTACGCGTTGCTTGGCTCCAACGGCGCGGGCAAGACCACGATCGTGAGAATCCTCACCACACTGCTCAAGCCGGATGGCGGCACGGCGCGCGTCGACGGATTCGACGTCGTGTCGCAGCCGGCACGCGTGCGGGAGTCGATCAGCCTGACCGGTCAATTCGCCGCGGTGGACGAGATCCTCACCGGCCGGGAGAACCTGATCATGATCGCCGAACTACGGCACGTGAAGCGCGCGGGCAAGGTGGCAGACGATCTGCTCGAACGATTCGGCCTCGCCGACGCGGCCGGGCGCCGGGTGTCGACCTACT